>DAOULP010000001.1:0-18046 GCA_034420175.1 Dehalococcoidia bacterium
GACGGCCGTCGAGCCAGCCGAGGCGGTCGGCCGCCTTCACCATAGCGTATTCGCCGCTGACGTTGTAGGCCGCCAGGGGCAGGTCGAACCGGCGACGGGCGCGCGCCAGGACGTCCAGGTAGGCGAGGGCCGGCTTCACCATCACGACGTCCGCCCCCTCGGCGATGTCGGCCTCTATCTCGCGCAGGGCCTCGCGAACGTTGGGCGGGTCCATCTGGTAGCCGCGGCGATCTCCGAACTGAGGCGTCGAGTCGGCGGCGACCCGGAATGGCCCGTAGAAGGCCGACGCGTACTTGGCGGCATAGGCCATGACCGGCAGGTGGGCGAATCCCTCGTCGTCCAGGGCGCGGCGGATGGCCGCCACGCGGCCGTCCATCATGTCGGAGGGCGCGACCATGTCGGCGCCGGCGCGGGCGTGCGAGAGGGCGGTGCGGGCCAGCAGGTCGAGGGTGCGGTCGTTGTCAACCTCGCCGTCAAGGATGACACCACAGTGGCCGTGGCTGGTGTACTCGCAGAGGCAGACGTCGGTGATGACGACGAGGTCCGGGGCGGCATCCTTGAGGGCGCGCACCGCCTCCTGGACGATGCCGTCGTCGGCGTAGGCCTCGCTCCCCTCTTCGTCCTTGGCGGCGGGCAGGCCGAATAGCAGCACGCCGGGGATGCCGAGAGCGCGCAGTTCCTCAGCCTCACGGCCCAGGCCGTCGACCGAGAGGTGGTACTGGCCGGGCATGGACTCGATCTCCTGCCGCAGGCCGTGGCCGTGGGCAACGAAGATCGGGTAGACGAAGTCGGCGGGCGAGAGGCGGGTCTCCCGGACCAGGCCGCGCAGGCCCTCGCTGCGGCGGAGGCGCCGGAAGCGGGCGAAGGAAGAGCGGAGTCGGGTCTCAGTGGTCATGGCTGCACCCCCATGGGTCAAGCGGGCGACAGGTCACGGTAGATCTCGATCAGGTTGCCGTCGGGGTCGCGGAAGTGGGCGGCGCGGATGCCCCAGTCGGGGCGGTCCTGCGGCTCCGTCACGAACCGGACGCCACGGCCCCTGAGCTGCTCGAAGGCGGCGTCCACGTCGTCCACCGCGAAGATGAGCGCCGCGCGGTCCTGGGCATCGGCAGCGACCGGCTTGCCGGTGGCGCCGACGGCCTCAGCCATGAGCCGCCGATCGTAGAGGGCAATCATGGCGTCGCCAGCCTTGAAGTCGGCGTAGCGGCCGTCCTCCTCGCCCCACAGCACCTCGAAGCCCAGCACGTCGCGGTAGAACCGGAAGCAGGCCGGGAAGTCCGTGACGAGGAGACGGATGTGGGTGAGACGGAGGGTTGTCTGCGGTGTCATGACGTATGCTCCTTTCACTTCACGCCAAGTCCGGTCGCCGTCATGCGGTGGGCTGGCTGCCCGTGTTCCAGGCGGCGAAGCCGAGCGAAGGGTGTCCCGGTCGGGTAGCAGCAGTCACGGGTGTGCCCGTCCCCTTGCTTCCGCCAGTAGCCCTTCGAAGTGACCTACAGCGGGGCCCAGGTCTTCGAGAGCCTGATACTGAAAACGTATCGCGTCGAACTTCCCTGCCAGATCGGACTTCATTCTACCGCAAAGGAAGTCCCACAGCTCGAGATGGGCAGCGTAGTCCCGGCTGCTGGCTTGTCTGAACAGATGAACAAGCGCCACGGGCCTTCTTATCAAGCCGCGCCTGAGACAGTACCAATACTTGGTGAGGTTCGTCACGCCCCCCGCGCTTTCCGCCTCGACCACTATGTGCCGACCTGGGGTGTCAACCCTCAAGTCGCCGAATTGGAAGTAGTTGCTGCCCGCCAGATCGAGCCGGTTGTCGCGTCTCTGGCCGGTCAGCGCGACCAAGCCATGCTGCGTCGCGCACGCTGCGAACCGCCCCAGGGCCTCCCTCTCCAAGTCCACTCGCACGGGAACTCACGCTCCTTCTCCCCTGCCGAGGTGTCGCGCCATCTGTTCTTGCTCGAACCGCACACGCTCAGCCATCGCGGCGACGAGTCCGGCGGTAGTGTGCTCCTTCGCCACAACATCCGGCCGACGCCTGACCACTTCTTCCACGCTCGCCGCCGTGATCGGCCCGATGCAGGCGATGAGGGGGCGCTGCAAGGGCGCCGTGTCGCCGTCGAGGAGCGCCAGCAGGTTCTTGACGGCCGACGAGCTGGCGAAGGTGACCACGTCCACCTCGCCGGAGCGGAGGCGGCGCATGGCGTCCGCGTCGGGAGCGTCGGGGGGCGCCGCCACGTAGAGGATGATCTCGCGCACCTGCGCGCCCCGCTCGGCGAGCCCATCGACTAGCACTTCGCGGGCTCCCTCGGCGCGGGGCAGCAGGACAGACTGGCTGCGGACGTCGAATTGCTCGTCGAAGGCGGCGAGCAGCCCCTCGGCGGTGTACCGATCGGGGGCAGGCGTGAGATCAACACGGACGCCCCAGCGCTTCAACACCTCGGCCGTGCCCGAGCCGATGGCGGCGACGCGGGCCGACACGCTCCTGGCGTCCAGGCGCCTGTTCCACAGGAAGTCGAAGAAGATGTCCACGGCGTTCGCGCTCGTGAACGCCACCCAGCCGTACTCGCCCTTGCGCAGGGCCTCCGCCACGCCAGCCAGCTCGTCCTCGTCAAAGCGACGTTTGATCTCGAGCACCGGCAGCTCGACGGGCTGCGCTCCCTCCTGGGCGAGGAGGCGGCCCAGGGCGCTCGCCTGATGTCGGGTTCGCGTCACGAGCACTCGCTTGCCGAAGAGAGGCCGGTTGTCGAACCAGCGCAGCGTCTCGCGCAGGCGGACGACCTCGCCGACGACGGTGATGGCGGGAGGCCCGAGGCCCGCTTCTTTTACACGTCGCACGATGTCCGCCAGCGTGCCCGTCACTACCTCCTGTGCCGGCGTCGTGCCCCAGCGGATGACGGCGGCGGGCGTCGCGGCGGGCCGACCGTGCTCCACCAGCTTGTCGACGATCTGTGGCAGGGTGGCCGTGCCCATCAGGAAGACGAGGGTATCGACGGCCGTGGCCAGCTTGGGCCAGTCGATGGCCGTCTCCGCCTTCGTGGGGTCCTCATGGCCCGTGACGACGGCGAATGACGAGGCAAGGCCGCGGTGCGTAACCGGTATGCCGGCGTAGGCCGGGACGGCGACTGCCGAGGTGACGCCGGGCACCACCTCGAAGGGGATGCCGGCCGCCGCCAGCGCCTCGGCCTCCTCGCCGCCGCGACCGAAGACGAAGGGGTCGCCACCCTTCAGCCGGGCGACGCGCTTGCCTTGTCCGGCCTTCTCGACGAGCAGGGCGTTGATCCCGCCCTGGTCCAGCGTGTGGGCGCCCGCCTCCTTCCCGACGAAGATGCGCTCGGCAAAGACGGGCGCGAGATCGACAAGCCGCGGGCTCACCAGCCGGTCGTAGACGACGACATCGGCCTGAGCCAGCGCAGCAACGCCGGCCCCGGTCATGAGGCCCGGGTCGCCCGGCCCGGCGCCGATGAGCCAGACCTTGCCTTGCGGCTTCACGACGCCACCTCCGCGATCAGCTCGGCGGCTCCCTGGGCCAGCAACTCGTCGCCCAGGGCCGCGCCCACGCCCTCGGCGTCCGAGGCGGCGCCCGTCAGCTCGCCCCGCAGGATGCGCCGCCCCTCCGGATCGGCGACGAGGGCACGGAGCCGCAGCGAGTCGCCTTCGATGACGCCCAGCGCCGCCATCGGGAGGCGACAGCCGCCGCCCAGTCGGGCCAAGAAGGCCCGCTCGGCCGTGGTGGCGAGGCTGGCGTCTCGGTCATTTGAGACGGCGGCCATCTCGATCACCTCGGCATCGTCGGCGCGGACCTCCAGGACGAGGGCCCCCTGGCCGACGGCGGGCAGCATGGCGTCCGTCTCCAGGATCTCCGCGGCGCGGTCAAGGTGGCCGAGACGCTCCAGGCCAGCGACGGCGAGAATAGCCGCGTCCACCAGACCTTCCTCGACCTTGCGCAGGCGCGTGTCGACGTTGCCGCGCAGGTCAACCACCTCCAGGTCCGACCGCAGCGCCCGCACCTGCACGGCCCGGCGCAGGCTGCCGGTGCCGACGCGGGCGCCAGCCGGCAGCTCCGCCAGCCGGCAGTTCTCGCGGCTGACGACGGCGTCGCGCACGTCGGCGCGCTCGCTCACGGCGGCCAGGACGAGGCCCGCCCCTACGTCCGACGGCACGTCCTTGAGGCTGTGGACGGCCAGGTCCACCTCCCGGGCGCTCAGCGCCGTCTCCAGCTCTTTGACGAAGGCGCCCTGCCCGCCGATCGCAGACAGAGACGCGTCCGGCCGGCGGTCGCCGGTCGTGCGCACCTGCTGCAGCCGGAAGCGACGGTCGGGGAAACGGCGGCTCAGCTCGCCCAGCACCGAACCCGTCTGACGCAGGGCCAGCACACTGCCTCGGCTGCCCACGATGATCGCTCGGTCGGGAGGCACCTGTCAGGACTCGGGGGAGGGCTTCCCCAGATCGAAGAGATCACGCAGGGCCGCGACGTACAGGTCGCCGTCGCTGCCTTCGGACTTGAGGCGGGCGATGGGCTGGTGCAGGATCTTCTTGACGATCGCCCTGCTCATGGCCTCGACGCGAGCCTTCTCGTCGGGAGAGAGGTCGGGGAGGCGGCCAAGCGTCCTGTCCAGCTCGGCGCGCCGGACTTGCTCGGCGTGGTGGCGCAGTGCGGAGATGGTGGGAATGACGTCCAGCGCACGGTACCACTCGACGAAGCGCGAGACCTCTTCCTCGACGAGGGCCTCTGCCGCACCCACCTCCTTCTTCCGCTGGCGCATGTTGGCGTCGGCCACGGCCTTGAGATCGTCGATGTCGTACAGGTGGACATTCTCGCACTGGCGGACGGACGGATCGACGTCCCTGGGAACGGCAATGTCGATGAGCAGGAGGGGGCGACCGTTGCGGCGCTGCATGGTCGATTGCATGACCGACTGGTCGATGAGGAAGGTGGACGCGCCGGTCGAGCTGATGACGATGTCGGACTCGGCGAGGCCGCGGTCGAGCTGGTCGAACGGGTGGACCTGCCCCCCAAGATCGACCGCCAGCTCGGCGGCTCGCTCGCGGGTGCGGCTGGTGACCAGGAGGCGGGCAACTCCCGTCTCCTTCAGGTTGCGGGCCGTGAGCTTGCCGGCCTCGCCGGCGCTGATCACGAGAACGGTGCTGCCTCGCAGGTCGCCGAAGACCTTTCGGGCGAGCCCCACCGCCGTCGAGCTAACGGAGACGGCGTAGCGCCCGATCGCCGTCTCGCTGCGAGCCCGCCGTCCCACGTGGATGGCGGCGTGGAACAGCCGGTCGAGGATGGGGCCGCTGGCGCCGGCGCTCGCCGAGGCGGCGTAGGCGGTGCGCACCTGGCCCAGGATCTCGGACTCGCCGAGCACCATGGACTCAAGGCCGGCGGCCACGCGGAAGAGGTGGCGCACGGCCCGCTCGTCGGTGGCGAAGTAGAACCGGTCCCGGCGCTCCTCGGCGTTCTCCCCCTTGACCTGACCCAGGAACCGCAACAACTCCGACCGCCCAGGGCGCCCGCTCCCTCCAACGACGTACAGCTCGGCCCGGTTGCAGGTGGAGATGATGGCCCCGTTGCCGTACTCCGCCTTGAATGCGCCCAGCACCGTCGGCAGGTCAGCCGAGGCGAAGGCGAAGCGCTCGCGCACGTCGATGGGCGCCGTCTTGTGATTGATGCCGAGGAGTACTACGCGCATGGCCTACCTTTCGCTCTCCACGACGCTGGCTCGGGACGCCTCCACGCCCAGCGAGGCCAGAAGACGGGCCCTGGCCTCGCCCCGGCGACCTTGGGCTAAGAGCGTGCGCAGAGGCCCATCGATGGCTGTCTGCCAGGTCTCCGATTCGACGGTGATCCCCCGCGAGCGGAGCTCCTGCCGTACGTCCTGCAGCAGCTCGGCCAGAGGGGCATAGTCCTCGGTCAGGAAGGCCTCCAGTTCCTCGCGCAGGCGACGTGCCAGGGCGGGGCTGGCGCCCCCTGTCGAGGCGGCGATGACGACATCGCCGCGACGGATCACGGAGGGAAGAATGAAATCGCAGTTGGGCGGGTCGTCGACGGCGTTGACCCAGACGCGCCGCCGCCGGGCCTCGCGGGCCACGTCGGCGTTGATGGCGCCGTCGTCCGTCGCCACGACAGCCATGTCGTACCCCTCGAGGTCTCCCTCCTCGTACGCGCGCCCCACGTGCTCGAGCCGTCCCTCATCCCTGAGGACGGCCAGGGCGGGCGTCAGGTCCGGGCTGACGACGGTCACACGGGCGCCGCTGGCCAGTAAGCCTTCCACCTTGCGCTCCGCCACCGTTCCGCCTCCCACGACGATGCAGGGCCGGTCCTTCATCTCCAGGAAGACCGGGTAGTATCCCATTGCCCTACTCCGCCGGCGTGAGCGCGACGTCCTCCGCCCCGCTCTCCGATGCCGGCCGTTCCTCGTCTGCGGACCGCGGGCGCGAGGGCACAGGCTCCAGCCGCTCGTATGGCTCCGTGATGCCCAGCACCTCATCGCTCAGGTAGCAGGCGGGGTCTTCGGCCCACGGATCGCCGCAGTAGCTCTCGGCGCGGGCGCGAAGGTTACCGTTGCAGATCTCGAAGTAGGGGCAGACGGAGCACTTGCCTTTGATGTGCCCGCGGCGGTTCTTGAGCACGCGCATGACGGGATCGCTGGTGTCAGTCCAGGTCTGGCTGAAGGGGCGCTCGCGCACGTTGCCGAAGGAGTACTGCCAGCTAAACTGGTCGGCGTGGACGTTGCCCCGGTTGTCGATGTCGCCGACGGCCACGCCCGACTGGTTACCGCCCTGCCAGCGCAGCATCTGGTGGACCTCGTCGGCCCGCTGTGGCTGCTCCTCCCGCACCTTGAGGTACAGATAGACGGCATCGGTGTGGTTGTCGACGGTGAGTATGTCCTTGTCGATGCCACGCCGGTGGAAGTCCATCGTGCGCCGGAAGACGGTATCGACGGCGTCGCGGGTCTCATCGTGCGTCAGGTCAACACGGTGCATGGTCTGGAGACGGTCGCCGCGGCCGGCATAGGCTAGGTGGTAGAAGCAGGCGCGGGGGATGTTCTCCTCGTCTACGAGATCGAAGAGCTCATCCAGGTAAGGGTAGTTGTACTTGGTGAGGGTGACCCGGATGCCGACGCGGAGGCCGACATCCAGGCAGGCGCGGATGCCGCTCAACGCCTCCCGAAAGGCTCCAATCTTGCCGCGGAACTTGTCGTGCACCGCCTCCGGGCCGTCGATGCTGACACCGGCGTAGGAGAGGCCCACCCCCTTCATCTCTCGGGCCAAGGCTGGGGTAATGAGAGTGCCGTTGGTGGAGATGACCGCCCGGACGCCCCGCGACTGGGCGCGACGGATGAGCTGGAAGAGATCGGGGCGCAGGAGGGGTTCGCCGCCCGAGAATAGGATGACTGGCACTCCGAACCCCGCCAGGTCGTCGACGACGGTCAGGGCTTCCTCGGTGGTCAGCTCGCCGGTGTAGTCCTTGTCGTGCGAGTCGCTGTAGCAGTGGGCGCAGAAGAGGTTGCAGCGGCGGATAAGGTTCCAGACGACGACCGGCTTCTTGTCCTCCGAGTAGTGGAGCAGATGAGCCGGAAGCCGCCCAGCCCGCCGCTCGTAACGCAGGGCGTCGCCTGGCGTCGCCGTGCCGCAGAGGAGCTTCGTTACACCCAGCATGCCGTCTGTTTCCCTTCCCTACCGCGCCGTTGCCTGGCCGGCACCGGGCCTGGCGGCGGCCAAGGGCCGCTTCGTCTTCCGTGCGGGCGTGACGTGGCGGCGCTCTTCAAGGGACTCGGCGATCCCCAAGAGCACCTCGTCGGCCAGGGTCATGATCTGCTCGAAGCGGTCCAGGGCCTCCTCCGGAGAGAGGCCGGTCTTCTGGGCCGCCTGCCGCGTGGTCTGGTCCAGGCTTCGACGAAAGAAGGTAAACGCCTCCAGGGTCTGTCGCAGCGAGAAACCTGCGTGCGCCAGCTCGCGCCCGTACTCATGGCCTATCTCCCGGGCCTCGCTGCGGAAGCCACGGCGACTGCGGCCGCTCAGGTAGTCGGACACGAAGTTGACCAGCCGCCGGCCGAGGGCCCTCATACGCTCCCGTTCCTCCTCACCAGCCCCTGCGTGCCAGGAGGCATCGTGTGCCGGACGTCTCTGGAGCTGGCGGCGGATGCGGGCGACGGCCATCGTACCTAGGTCGTCCGGGTGGGAGTTGGGCCCATAAGCCTGGCCGCTGAGGACAGCACGCACGTCGGCCTCGGCGAAGCGCCGATGTCCACCGGGGGTGCGGAAGGCTCGGATATGGCCAGCGTCGGCCCACCGCCTCAGTGTGGACTCGTCCACGCCAAGCAGACGTGAGGCGTGACCCAGCGCGAGCCAGCCTCCCTCCTCAGCCGGCTCAACGGATTCGGTTGAAGTGGATGAATCGCGCAAAACTATGCAAATATCACAAAGCCGATGCCACGGTCAAGAGAATTGTAGAACATCGCTGCCCCTCGATCAATGTACCGAAAGGCCCATCTTTCTGTCCGATCGACCCAAACACCGTGAGAGATTTGCTGAGAATTGGAGCTCAGCGGGCCTGCCGAACGGCCTACGGAAGCCCCGTCTGGGAGGATAGGCCCGTTTTCCGACCGTGGTCGCGCCGGCCGAAGGAGAGGAGCGGCTCGAAGAGCGTGCGGCCCCTCTGCAGGCAGCGGCGACCGTACTTCAGGCGCAGACGGTCCACAGCCCGGTCGAGCTGCTCCAACTGCTGCCAGCGTGCCTCCTCGAGAGGGAGCTGAACGGCGTCCTCCGCCAGGTTGGAGGCCCCGAAGCCGATAAGGCGCAGGGCACGGCCGTCCCGGGCCAGGGCCCCCTCCAGCAGGGTCTCCGCAGCCCGGTAGAGGATATCGTCGGCGTGCGCCGGCCGGTCGAGCGTCACACTGCGCGTGATCGTGGTGAAGTCGCCGTAGCGCAGCTTGAGGGTGAGCGAACGGGCACGTCGGCGTCGACGCCGCAGGTCAGCGCCCACGCTTTCGCAGTAGCTGCGAAGCACGGCTCGAAGGGCGGCAACCTCGGCGATGTCGCTGGCGAAGGTGCCCTCCCGGCTGACGGACTTCGGCGGGCCCTCGAGCGGCACCACCGGCGACGGGTCGAGGCCGCGAGCCCGCTCGGCGAGCCGGGGCCCGTGGCGACCGAAAAGGGCCCGCAGCGTTCCGTCCGGCAGAGAGGCGAGCTGCCCCAGAGTGCGGATGCCGATGCGGGCCAGAGCCGCCTCGACGCGCGGTCCCACGCCGGGCAGTCGACGCACGAGCAGAGGCGCCAGGAAGACGGCTTCGCGCCCTGCCGGCGCCGCGAGCAGGCCGTCGGGTTTGGCGGCGTCGGAGGCTATCTTGGCCACGGTCTTGCTCGTTGCCAGGCCGATGGACGCGGTGAGGGAGAGCTCGTCGCGGACGCGGGCCCGGATATCGCGGGCGGCGTCCGGTGGAGCCCCAACGACTGGCTCGCAGCCGGTGAGGTCCAGGTAGGCCTCGTCCAGGCCGGCGGGCTCAACAAGGGGCGAGTAGCCGCCGAGGAGAGCGTGGAAGGCGCGCGAGGCCTCTTCGTAGCGCCGGAAGTCGCCCCGAAGAAAGACCGCCTGCGGGCAGAGCCGGCGGGCGGTGACCAAGGGCATGCCCGAGTGGACGCCGAAGCGGCGCGCTTCGTAGGAAGCGGTGGACACTACGCCGCGAACTCGCGGATCGCCGCCCACGATGACCGGGCGGCCCCGCAGAGACGGGTCACGCGCCTGCTCGACGGCCACGAAGAAGGCGTCCAGATCGACGTGGAGAATGGCACGCATGGCCCGTCGCCTCTCCTTCCCCGAGACAGTAGCATATGTGTTCTGTTTCCGTCAAGGCGGTGGGCCAGGGGTTCGTCATTGACGGGCTCCGTTCCACCCGGCCGGATTCATCCCGCAGCCGATGACCGGGCACGATGACCCTACGCATCGAAACGGAGGGCGGCGGTTCCGCTCCCGTGGACACCGCGCCCACGAGATTCGAGCCAGCCACCGCAGCCATTGAAGGCCCTTGCCGCCTGGTGCTAAACTAGCGCCGCTCCGCGTGAGGATTCTGGTGGCTGCGGAGCGAGCGCGCCGGAAGGGAGGCGGCCATGCCGGAAGTGAAGGTAGGCGTCGTAAAGGACTACTTCGCCAAGATCGGGGTCGCTGGCATCGACATGACCGGCGGCCTGAAGGTGGGCGATACCATCCACGTCAAGGGGCACACTAGCGATTTCGAGCAAGTCGTCGATTCAATCCAGATCGAGCACGAGCCGGTGGAGTCAGCGAAGGCGGGCGATGCCATCGGCATCAAGGTGGCCGAGCGCTGCCGGGACGGCGACACTGTCTACAAGGTGACGCCCTAGGACGACGCCCGGCGGCGACGTGCCACGCTTGTCAGCACCAGCCCCGTCGCACTGATCAGCAGCGCCCCAAGGAAGGCGGCCCAGAAGCCGTCCACCGAGAAGTCGACGTCAAGCTTGCCGGCGGCCCAGGCCGTCAGGGCCAGCATCGCGGCGTTGAGCACGAAGGTGAATAGGCCTAGCGTCAGAAGCTGCAGAGGGCAGGTGAGCCAGAAGAGGACGGGCCGCACGAAGGTGTGAACGATGGCGAGGATGGCCGTCGCGACCAGCAGAGCCTGCCAGTCCCCGACGTCGACGCCACGCACCCACTGATCGGCCAGGAGAAGGCCGATGGCACTGACGACAATGCGCAGCGCCAGGCTTCCCCATGACCAGTCGTCGTCGCGGCGCGACGGTCCCTCCCGGGAGATCCACGAGCGATAGGAGCCGCCGCTCACCCGCTGCCGGACTCAGGGGCCCGCTTGGCCCGCCTCTTCCTCTTCGGCTTCACGCGGCTCCACATCTTCCGGATCTGGGCCTGGATCTGCTGGTGTCGCCGCGCCTTCTCCTGCTGGTCGACGACGCCGGCACTTTCGATCTCATCTGGAGTAAGGGAGTCGAGTATCTGATCCGGGTGCTCGCCGAGCCCCAGGCGACGGGCGATGGCCATGCCGGCGAGGAGCACCACCCCCGTGGAGAGGACGGCGGCGGGGCCGGCGAAACGGCGGTGGCGCTTGGCCAGGTCCGGAAAGCGGTCGATGGCCCGGTGGGCCAGGCTAAGGGCGTGCCTGGTGGCGCTGTCGGGCTGCTCCCCCTCCAGCGCGTCCCAGAGCTGCCCCTCCTCCTCGGCTCCCCCCTCGGGCAGTGGTGTCTTCTCCTCGACCTGCAGCATTAGCCGGCTCCTTCGATTTGCTCCAGCAGGTTGGCGGTCTCAATAGCGGTGACGACGGCGTCGTAGCCCTTGTTGCCCGCCTTGCCGCCGGCCCTTTCCAGGGCCTGCGCCAGGGTCTCGGCCGTGATGACGCCGAAGATAGTGGGTACTCCCGAGTCCAGGGCCACGCGGCTGATTCCGGCGGCGGCCTGGCTGGCCACGTAGTCGAAGTGGGGCGTCTCGCCACGGATGACGGCGCCCAGGCAGATGATGGCATCGTAGCGGCCGCGCCCGGCCAGTCGGCGGGCGACCAGGGGCAGCTCGACGGAGCCCGGCACCCAGGCCACGTCCACCCTCTCCCGGTCAACGCCGTGGCGAGCCATGGCATCCTCGGCCCCGGCCAGAAGCCGCTCGGTCACCAGCCGGTTGAAGCGAGAGACAACGATAGCCAGGGAGAGACCCTGGCCGGAGAGATTGCCCTCGAAGGTCTTTGCCACGCTTCGCTCGCTAGAGGCTTCCTTCCTCCGTCCGGAGGAGATGTCCCAGCTTGGTGCGTTTGGTCTCCAGGTAGCGCACGTTGTGCGGGTTGGGCTCGATGACGATGGGGACCCGCTCCACCACCTTCAAACCGTAACCCTCCAGGCCCGCTCTCTTGGTGGGGTTGTTGGTGAGAAGCCGCATCTCTCGCACACCCAGATCGACCAGGATCTGCATGCCGATGCCGTAGTCGCGACGGTCCGCCGGAAAGCCCAGGGCGCGGTTGGCCTGCACAGTGTCCAGACCGTTGTCCTGGAGAGCATAGGCCCGCAGCTTGTTGTGCAGCCCGATGCCGCGGCCCTCCTGCCGCATGTAGACCACGACGCCCCGGCCCTCCTCGGCGATGCGCTTCAGGGATTCCTCGAGCTGAACGCCGCAGTCACAGCGCAGGCTGCCGAAGACGTCACCGGTCACGCACTGGCTGTGCACGCGCACGAGCACCGGCTCCGGCGCAGTGATATCACCCATGACCAGAGCCACGTGCTCGTCGGGGTCGATGATGCTGCGATAGGCGATGACCTGGAATGAGCCCATGGGGAGCGGCAGGGTGGTCTCGGCCATTCGCTCCACCAGCTTGTCCTTGTGCAGCCGGTAGCGGATGAGATCGTTGACACTGATGATCTTGAGCTTGTGGCGGGTAGCGAAGCGCTTGAGGTCCGGCAGACGGGCCATGGTGCCATCGGCGCGCATGATCTCACAGCAGACCCCGGCCGGGTAGAGGCCGGCGAGCTTGCAGAGGTCGACGGTGGCCTCGGTCTGCCCGGCCCTCACCAGCACCCCTCCGTCGCGCGCTCGCAGCGGAAACGTGTGCCCCGGCATCACGATGTCATCGGGTTTCGCGTTCGGGTCGATGAGGACTCGCACCGTGTGCGCCCGGTCGGCAGCGGAGATGCCGGTCGTGACGCCGCGCCGCGCCTCCACGGAGACCGTGAAGGCGGTTCCGAAGCCGGAGTCGTTGCGGCCCACCATCATGGGGAGACGCAGTTCGTCGAGTCGCTCCCCGGTCATCGGCATACAGATGAGGCCGCGCCCGTAGCGGGCCATGAAGTTGATCGCGTCAGGCGTCACGTACTCGGCGGGGAGAGTCAGGTCGCCTTCGTTCTCCCGCTCCTCGTCATCGATAATGACGACGAAGCGCCCCTGCCGGTACTCCTCTATCGCTTCCTCGATGGTCGCCAGTGCCATGTCACCCTGTCCCGGCCCCGAACGTCTCAGCACGCTTGGGGTTCGTAGCCCCGCTCCGTGAGCAACTGGTCCACGTAGCGGGCGATAATGTCCGATTCTAAGTTTACCCTATCGCCCGGCTTACGGCGAGTGAGGTTGGTGTTCCGCTGAGTGTACTCCACCAGCGAGACGACGAACGAAGTGTCGTCCTTGGCCACGACCGTCAGGCTGACGCCATCGATGGTAATGGGCCCTTTGACGACGACGTAGCGCAGGATCTCGGCGGGGGCTGAGTAGCGGGCGAGGACGGCGTCGGCCTCAGGGGTCAGCGAGACGAGAGTGCCCGTCGCCTCGACGACACCGCGCACGAGGTGACCGCCCATGCGCCCGCCTAGGGGCATGGCCCGCTCCAGATTCACCAAGTCGCCCGCCTTCAGGTCGCCCAGGTTGCTGCGCCGGTAGGTCTCCGGCATGACGTTGGCCTGGAAGGTCTCTTCGTCGATGAGGGCGGCCGTGAGGTCAACACCGTTGATGGAGATGCTGTCGCCCAGGTTGGTGCCCCAGATGGCCCGCTTCGCCTCGATGACCAGCCGGCCCTCCTCTGCAACCCGCACCCTTCCCGTCTCTTCGACGATGCCCGTAAACATCAGTCGTCCGCCCCTTTCTCCCGGCCAACGTAGCCTGTCACCAGCACATTGTCCCCCAGCCGCTCGACGGCCACGTCCCGCAGACGCAGAGCATCGGCCATGCGGCGGGCGCCCCGTCCGGCAACGGCGGTGGGCGCCTCCTCACCCCCAATGATAATGGGAGCAAGGATGGCGTGCACCTTGTCCACTAACCCAAGGTCGAAGAAGCCGCCCAGAAGCTCGCCGCCTCCTTCCACCAGCAGGCTGAGGATGTCGCGGCCTCCCAGAACACGGAGCAGCTCGCCCAGATCCACGCGCCCGGCGGACGCCGCAAGCACCAGCACCTCGGCGCCGGCATCGTCCATCTGCCGCCGCCAGACATCGGACGACGCGTCCGTGGAAGCGACGAGCGTTTGCGCCGGTCCCTGCAAGACGCGCGCCGAGGCCGGCATGCGACCCCGGCTGTCTGCCACCACCCGAAGCGGCTGCCGGGGCTCTCCGTCAGCGTGCCGTGCGCCCTCGCCGGGCTCGGGGCGGGCCGTGAGCTCCGGGTCATCCACAAGTATGGTGCGCACTCCGACCATGATAGCGTCGACGACCGTGCGCTCGCGATGCGCCCAGCGACGCGACTCGGCGCCGCTTACCCAGCGCGAGTCGCCGCTCGTGGCGGCGATCTTGCCGTCCAGGCTAGCGGCGAACTTGGCGATGACAAAGGGGAGGCCCGTCGTACGGTGCTTCAGGTAGGCCTCGTTGATGCGCCGTGCCTCGTCCTCGCCTTCACCCACGAACACCGACACCCCCGCCCCCTCGAGCTGCTCCTTGCCCCGCCCTCTCACGTGGGGGTCCGGGTCGAGATGAGACAGGTGCACTTCTCGCACGCCCGCGTCCAGGATCGCCTCGGTGCAGGGCGGCGTGCGCCCGTGATGGCAGCAAGGCTCGAGAGTCACGTACAGGGCAGCGTCGCGGGCCGAGTCGCCGGCCTGCCGCAGCGCCACGACCTCGGCGTGGGGCCCGCCGGGGGGTTGGGTGAAGCCCTCGCCTACGATGCGACCGTCCTTCACCAGTACGGCGCCCACAGCGGGGTTGGGGCTGGCGGTCCCCAGGGCCCGGCGGGCCAGGGTCAGGGCCCTCTCCATGGCTTCTGTGGGCATGACACTCAGGACGTCCCGCGCCCGAAGTCCTCGTGGGCGCGGCTGGCGGTTGGCTCCTGCTGGCCCTGGTACTTGCTGCCCAGGCCGGGGCTACCGTAGGGCCTCTCGGCGGGGGTGGATAGGCGCAGGAACGATATCTGGGCGATCTTCATGCCGACGTAGACCGCGATCGGCATCTTGGCGGCGTTCGAGAGCTCCAGCGTCAACTTGCCCGTCCAGCCGGGGTCGACGAAGCCGGCGGTGGCATGGACGAGCAGCCCCAGGCGACCCAGCGAACCCCGGCCGTCGAGGCGAGCCACGATGTCGTCAGGCAGTGTGATCGTCTCCAGCGTGCTGGCGAGGACGAACTCGCCCGGCTGAAGAAAGAAGGGCGTGTCGTCGTCCATGCGCAGGACCTCCGTCAAGTCCTCCACCGGCTCGCGCACGTCGACGTGGGCGCGATGGCTGAGGCGGAAGACGCGGAAGGTCCGGTCCAGGTGCAGGTCGACGCTGGCGGGCTGGATGCAATCGGGGTCCAGCGGCTCGACAACGAGGCGCCCGGAGGCGATCTCCTCCCGGATGGTTCTGTCGCTAAGGACCAAGGAGCCTGCCTTGCGGACTAGACCTACCCGCCAACTGGAGGTGGTTTCATTCTAGCATCGTGCCCCTGAGGGCAACAAGGCAGGTTCCGTCGGCGGCTTTGCACCACGCCCGCCTGACGGCGTGGTCATCCTTCGGCCGGGTGGGACCGCGCCGCCGAGGGGCAGCCATGGCGAAGGGCGCAGGAAGGGCAGCGGGGCCGCTGGGCCAGGCAGGTGCGACGCCCGTGCTGGACCAGGGCAATGTGGAAGGGATAGACCTCCTCCGGGTCCAGGCGTGCCTCCAGCAGCTCATGGGCCTTCTCGGCGCTGGCCTTGGGCGGCACCAGACCGAGGCGCTTCGCCACGCGATACACGTGCGTATCGACGGGCAGGGCAGGCCGGCCGAGCGAGAAGAGGAGCACGCAGGCGGCAGTCTTGGGCCCGACGCCGGGCAGGCTGCGCAACCAGGCGCGCGCTTCCTCCAAAGGCAGATCAGCCAGGAATGAGAGGTCGAACGAGTCCCGCCGCCGCCACACCTCGGCCAGGAGGGCCTGGATGCGCGGCGCCTTCGTGGGGGCGAGGCCGCCGGGCTTGATGGCCTCCTCGACACGACGGACATCGGCGGTCATGGCGGCCTGCCAATCGGGGAAGGCGGCCTGCAGTCGGGCGAAGGCGCGCCCGGAGTTCACGTCCGAAGTGTTCTGCGAGAGGACCGTGAGGACGAGCTCGGACGTGGGGTCACGCCGAAGCCGGCGCAGGAGCGGCCCGTACTCCCGCGTCAGCAGGTCGAGGATCTGAGCGGGCGAAAGGAGGTCGGGCTGGCTCATGTGCGGTGTGCCGGGATTCTAGCACGGGCGAAGGGCGCCGCGACACCCCTCGCCTTCGACGCAGTGTATACTCTTAGGTGATTATGACTGAAGCATACGTGACGGGAACCGTAATAGAGTGGGCACGGGAACGCGCGAGGGTCAGCGTTGAAGACATCGCGTCCGCAATGGGTGTGAAGGCCGCTCAGTTTGTTGCGTGGGAAGAAGGGACGGCGCGCCCCACCTTGCGCCAGGCCGAAGACATGGCCAACCGCCTGCACGTTCCGTTTGGTTACTTATTCCTTTCTGACCCACCAAAGGAAGCCGTACCACTTCCTGACCTGCGTACCATAGCCAACCGACCGCTCACTGACCCCAGCCCCGAATTGGTCGAGGTAACTCAGGACGCGCTTAGGAAGCAAGATTGGTACCGGGAGTATCTGGAGACTGAAGAGGCTGCGCCCCTTCCTTTCGTCGGTCGCTTCTCTGCGGATGACAAGGCGACCATGATCGCGGAGGACATACGGGGCGTTCTGGGCATAGACGGCAATCTGCGAAAGGCAGCACACACCTGGGAGGACTTCATTGACCTGCTCGCGCGGCAAGCCGAGGGTGCTGGCATACTCGTGCTGCGGAGCAGCTATGTGGGCAGCAACACGAGACGGCTGCTAGACAAAGACGAATTCCGTGGGTTTGCCCTTGTGGATGGCCTGGCCCCCCTCATCTTCATCAATGCCGCCGACTGGAAAAGCGCACAGATATTCACCATAGCCCATGAACTTGCGCATGTATGGATCGGGGAACCTGGCGTCTCCAATCTTGACTACGAGTTGCGCTCCTCTGGCCAGCGGGTCGTTGTTGACCGTGTGTGCGATCAGATTGCCGCAGAGACATTGACACCAGCCCTTGAGTTTCGGGCTGCCTGGGATGTAGGAACGGATACAGGCTGGAACCTAGCGAGGCTCGCTACCAGCTTCAAGGTCAGCCAGTTTGTGATTCTCCGGCGCGCGCGAGAAAACGACCTTATCAGTGACAATGAGTATTGGGCCTACAGGGATGAACTGGGAACAAGAGATCGGCCGCCGAAGCCATCGGGCAAGAAGAGAGGCGGCGATTTCTATAGGAGCCTGCCCATTCGCAACAGCAGGACGTTTACGGCCACGATACTATCTGCCGTCCGAACGGGTGCCGTAACCTATCGTACTGCGGCGCGTCTTTTGAGCGTAAGCCCGCCCGTTCTGCCAACCGCATACCAAAAGCTGCTGGAAGGTGGCCTGTAGGGGGACTGATGCGGGACTACTGGCTTGATGCGGACTGCCTCATCCAGTCCAAGAACGGTCCCTACGCCTTTGAGACCTTCCCAATCGTGTGGGACACCTTGGAAGACAAGATCGACGACGGCGTCTTGGCTATCTGCTACCAGGTTGGCGAAGAACTCCTAAAGGGGAAGGATGCCTTGAGAGATTGGGCGCGAAAGCTGAAAGACAAGGGGGCGTTCGTTACCCCGGACGCGCCAGTGTTCAACGCCGTAACCAAAGTGTCGAACTATGCAAAGGCTAACTACGCCGGACACCAGGCAGCAGATTTCCTCGCTGGCGCAGACCCTTGGGTGATCGCCAACGTCATGGCCCGTGGTGGTCGGATCGTGACTCACGAGGTGCCCGACTTGCACAAGAGCATCCAGAAACGGAAGGTCAAGATACCAGATGTGGCGCGGCATTTCGGCCTAGAACCCCCGCTGCACATCAACGAGCTATTCCCTGCTCTTGGAATCAAGTTCACCTAGTCTCAGCCTTTTACTTGTCCTCACGGGATAATTACCTACTCTTATGTTGGCGCCGAGGCTGGGCGCCGGCGATTCCGGACCGAAAGGAGGTGATGGGCATGACGCGGGAGCAGGTTCGCCTGACCAAGCTCGCTTCCTGCGCCGGCTGAGCCGGCAAGGCGGGTCTTGGCACCCTGGCGCAAGTTGTGCGCATCCTGGCCCAATCGTTCC
>DAOULP010000002.1:0-8340 GCA_034420175.1 Dehalococcoidia bacterium
CACGGCCGCAGGATGACCCCACCCGCCGTCGTCCCGACATCGGGCGGATGCAGCAGCGCTATGGCTGGCAGCCGCAGGTCGGGCTGGAGGAGGGCATGGCCAGGACTATGGCCTACTTCCGTTCCATTACGAGTGGCCGGCAGGTCCGGGTCGCCGCGTAGTGCGATGACACGAGGTTCGCAGCGGCCGCCACCCGACTATGGCGCGGGTACCCGCCCGTGGAGGGTGTCCTTCACCTGGCTGGCGCTGACGGTGTTCCCGGCTGAGTCGGATTGCGCCCGGCAACCCAACCCACATCTCCAACCTAGCGCCCGGCCGCACGTTGTCCTTGGCTGGCAAGGAGGCTGACCCCAGGAATGACCGGCAACTCGGCAGTGTTGACATCGACCTTGTTGAGAAAGGGCAAGGTCGCCGCACGGCGGGTTTCGGGCCTCCTCCGGAACCCCGGCGATGTGCGGTACGTCCCAGGGTGGATAGCATCGCTATGCCGCCGGCAGACACTCCTTGAGGCACACATGCCGTGGCTGCCCTTGTCTCTTCTGGCCTATTTGGAGCCCCGGCTCGATCCAGGGGCGGTGGGGTTTGAGTTCGGGTCGGGCGGCTCGACGCTCTGGGTGGCGGAGCGGGTCGGGAGCCTCACCAGCGTGGAGCATGATCCCAAGTGGCACACCATCATCGAACAGGAACTGCAAGACAGCGGGGTCGGCAACTGTAGGTACGTCCTGCGTGAGGCCACGCCGGGCGTGGAACGCGCAGATGTCCCCGGCGCAGACGGCGTCGACTATGGGTCGAGGGAGTGGGAGGGAAGCTTCGAGAGCTACGTCAAGGTCATCGACCAGTGGCCTGACGGGAGTCTTGATCTCGTGCTGGTGGATGGCAGGAGCCGGCCAGCCTGCCTGCTTCACGCCGCGCCGAAGGTTCGGCCCGGAGGATATCTGATTCTCGACGACACAGATCGCGAGCATTACCACGAGGCCATGAGAGCGCTTGATGCTTGGCCTCGACAGGACTTCCGAGGAGCTCGGCCGCGCTTTCGTGAGCTGAGCCCCGCAACGTGTTGGACTCGGCCAGCCTAGGCCGCGTGAGATATCGGACCGCGTGAGGTCTGTGCCTGTGAACACCCGTCCTGTTCGGCTCGCCGTACTGGCCGCCTCGCCGGTGTACTACCAGGCGGCCCTCTACCGGCGCGTTGCTGCGGATCCACACGTCGACTTCACTGCGATCTTCGCCTCCAACTCAGGCATCCGACCGTATGATGGCGGCTACGGGCGCGCTGTCACATGGGACGTCGACGCGCTCCAGGGCTACCGAAGCGTCTTTCTTCGGAAGGCCGGCACGAATCCAACGGGCGGTTCGTTCCTTGCCCTCCGCGATCTGGACATTGTCGGCGAGCTTCTGCGCGGGCGCTACGAAGTGCTGTGGCTGCACGGCTACAACTCCATGACGCACGTGCTGGCCGTGGCGGCGCAGCGACTCGCGAGCGGGGGCGTGCTCTTCCGCGAGGAGCAGACGCTTCTCCACCCGCGCCCTCCCTGGAAGACGGCTCTGAAGGAGTTCGGGCTGCGAGCACTCTTCCGGCAGGGCGCGGCTCTCTGCATTGGCACACAGAACAAGAGGTGGTTCCAGCACTACGGCGTCCCGGCCGAGCGGCTGTTCTTCACGCCCTACTGCGTGGACAACGAGCGAATGCAGGCGGCGGCAGCCGAGCTCCGTGGCCGGAAGGAAGAGCTAAGAAGGGCATTTGGCATGGACGATGCGGCTGGCCCTGTGATCGTGACGGTGGGCCGCCTAATCCCCAAGAAGCAACCGCTCTTCCTGCTCGACGCCTTCAAACACGTGCGGTCCCACCGTCAGTGCTGCCTGCTGGTGGTAGGCGCCGGGGAGCTGGAAGGCCGGATGCGGCGAAAGGTTGAGCAGGAGGCCATACCCGACGTCGTGTTCGCTGGGTTCTTGAACCAGACCGCAGTCCCACGGGCCTACGCTTGCGCCGACATCTTTGCGCTCGCCTCCCGCGAACACGAAACCTGGGGTCTGGTCGTCAACGAGGCCATGAACTTCGCCTTGCCGGTGGTCGTCTCTGACCGAGTCGGCTGCGCAACTGACCTTGTGCGCCAGGGCCGAAACGGGTTCGTCGTGTCTTCGACTAATCGAGTGGAGCTGGTCGACGCGCTGCTGAAGCTGGTCGACTCCGCCGATCTGCGTCAGCAATTCGGTAAGGTCTCTCTTGACATCATCAATCGGTGGAACTACGACGTGGCGGCCCGAGGCGTCCTTGAGGCGACTGCTTGGGCCGTGGGATCCGACAGATGGAACGCCAGTGTCCAGCAAGAGGCCGGAACGGCGAAGGAGGAGGCTGCGATGGCGGGTGCTGGAGGGCGGCAATGAGGGTCCTACAGGTCGTCCCCAGCGTGGCAAGCCGGACCGGCGGCCCGGCGACGAGCGTCGTCGAGTCATCTCTCGCTCTGCGCCGCTGCGGCGTTGAGACTGCCGTCTTCGCCACCGACATGGCTGAGCCCGCGTCGGCGGCATGTCACCATCGGGTCTCCGCGTCGGACCTTCCGCCCGGCGCCGAGGGGCTGGACATCCGGATCTTCCCGGCCTGCCGCCCCTATCGGCTGGCCTTCTCGCCGTCGCTGTATCGTGCTCTGGAGGTGGAGGTCTCTGAGTACGATGTGGTGCACATTCACTCGCTCTACCTCTTCCCCCAGTTCGCGGCTCATCGCCTGGCAACTTGCCATGGTGTCCCGTACGTCGTGTCGCCACGAGGTTCGCTGGACCCCTACCTCAGGAGGCGTGGGCGGGTGCGAAAGGCTGCTGCTGACCTCATCTGGCAGCGGAACCTGCTGGAGGGGGCTTCCTTCCTCCACCTCACTTCGGAGGAGGAGGCCCGCCTAGTTGACGACGTGGCTCCTCGCGTTTCGCGCATCATCATCCCAAACGGCATCCGCTGGTCGGACTATCAGGATCTTCCGGCACCGGATCAGTTCCGGAAGCGATACCTGGCGGGCGAGGACGGACCTATCCTCATGAACCTGGGAAGGCTGTCTCACAAGAAGGGCCTGGACATCCTAGTCCGCGCCTTCTCTCTCGTCGTTGCGGAGGTTCCTCAGTGCTGGTTGGTCGTCGTGGGGCCCGACGACGAGGGACTCACGCCCCAGCTTCGGGCGCTCGCCGAACGTGAGGGTGTAGCGTCCCGTGTCGTGTTCACGGGCATCCTGCGGGGCGAGGACAAGCTGGCGGCGCTCGCCGCGGCGGACATCTGGGCGCTGCCGTCGCACACCGAGAACTTTGGCAACGCGGTGATGGAGGCGCTGGCCGCAGGCGTGCCGACGGTTGTCTCTCCTGCGGTGAACATCGCCCCGGACATTGAGGGTGCCGACGCCGGTGTGGTGTGCGAACAGACACCCCAGGCATTCGCTTCGGAGATCATCGGCCTCCTCCGCAACGAAGGCAGGAGATCAGGCCTTGGGTGCAGGGCGCGCGAGTTCGCCAAGCGGCACGACTGGGCCAGCGTCGGCCCGAGGCTGGCCGAGATGTACGCTCAGGCAGCGGTAGGAAGATGACGCAGCAGGTGTGGGCTGGCACGAGGCAGAAGGAGCGGGGCGGCGCGCGGGGCGTACCATCGCCGAGGATGCCCGTCACGGTGCTGCTGCCGGTGCTCAACGAGGAGGACAACCTGCCCGAGGCGCTCGCCAGCGTCGATTGGGCGGACCAGGTTGTCGTCGTGGATTCACACAGTAGTGACCGGACCGTTGACATCGCCGAGAGGGCAGGGGCGGAGATCGTCCAGTTCGACTACCCGGGGCACGGACCGCGAAAGAAGAGCTGGGCTTTGGAGCACCTCCGTCCTCGCAATGAATGGGTGCTCCTGCTCGATGCCGACGAACGCGTGACGCCACGACTGCGAGCGGAGATCAGGGCTGCGGTCGCCAGCGATCGCTTCGATGGGTACTGCCTGGACCGCGAGGTGGTGTTCATGGGTGGGTCGCTGCGCTGCTTCCGGCCCAACTGGAACCTGAGGCTGTTCAAGCACCGGTTGGCTCAGATCGAGGACCTGGGGCTGAACGATCTCCCGGGGACCGGGGACAACGAGATCCATGAGCACGTGCAGATCCGGGGTCGGGTTGGCTTCCTCAAACACCCCTTGCTCCACAACGACTTCCGCGGCCTTACTGCCTGGCTCGATCGCCACAACAAGTACGCCACCTGGGAGGCACACCTCTACCGCAGGTTTCGGCGCGAGCCCGTTGGTGTCGGTCCACTGGCATTCCTGAGGCTCGACCCGTTCAGGCGTAAGCGCGTCCTGCGCCGGATCTGGGTCCGGCTGCCGTTGCGGCCCCTCCTGCGCTTCGTCACGTGGTACGTTTTCAGGCGCGGCTTCCTGGACGGCTGGCAAGGGTTCGTCTTCTGCGCGCTGATGGGCTACTATGAACTCATCATTGGCGCCAAGATGCGTGAGCCGGAGAGGGGCTCCGTTGAACGCCGACCTCCTCCAACTGCTGACATGTCCGCTTTGCCGTGACAGCGACCTGGTGGGGCTCGATGAGCGGCTCACGGATGGTGTGCTCGAGTGTGATCGCTGCGGCGCATCGTACCCGGTGCGGGGCGGCGTCCCTGTCCTGCTGCCGCCCGGCTTTGACGCCTCGCACGTCCACGAGGAGTTGGACTGCGTCTGTCAGGGCAAGCGGCAGCAGGCGGCCTACTTCGACCGCCAGGTGGCGGAGGAGTTCGAGATCAGCCGCCCGCACGGAACGCCATCGGCGTACCAGTGGCTGATGGCCGAGAAGCTCCGTCGAAGCGTTGAGATGTTGCCCAGTCTCAGGAACCCCACCGTCGTCGATGTCTGCTGTGGCAGCGGAATGGACGCCGAGTTCCTGGCGCGGCGCGGCGCCCGCGTTCTTGCCCTCGATGTGTCCGAGGGGTGCGCGGCTCGCGCGCTAAGGCGGGCCGAACGCTATGGCGTGGACTACCTCGTAGCGGTTGGTGATGCCGAGCGCCTGCCGATTCGTACCGACTCCGTCGACATCGGCTATGTCCACGACGGCCTGCACCACCTGGCCGATCCAGCGGTCGGTTTGCGCGAGCTGGCGCGCGTGGCGAGGCACGCTGTGAGTGTGAACGAGCCGGCGGCCGCCGTGGGGACCCGGCTGGCGGTGCACCTCGGCGTCTCGTCGGACCGAGAGGAGGCGGGCAATCGCGTCGCTCGGCTCCATCCGGAGGATGTCCGCAGGGAATTGACGTCAGCCGGATTCGAGGTGAGCGCGCGCCGATACCTCATGTACTACAAGCACGAGCCGGGCCGCTTGCTGCGGTTCGCCTCACGGCCCGTGGTGCGCCAAGCCTACCGCTCCACGATGACCCTTGCCAACGCCACTGTCGGACGGTGGGGAAACAAGCTGCAGGTGACGGCCGTCCGGGCAGCCTGATCCGCCCTCACCCTCTGTGCCACGGGTCGCCATTCCCTCCGGACCCCCGCGTGCTGGGCGAATCCTGACTGGAGATGGATGGCTCCGGCTGAGCTCTGGCTTCCCCGGTGGCTAGGGAGAGCGGGGGCGACTCGGCCCCCAAGCGCTGAACCCAACAAGTGACTTTTGACTGGTGCGCGTAGAGGCCAATGGCACTTTCGGCCTCACGGCGGCGACGAACATAATCGCCGCACCAGTTCGCCCCTGCCGAAATGACTCGCCGCAGGGTGTTCTGCCATTGCGCCGCGTTCCATCGAGTCGATCCCATAGCGGTTAGGAGGCCTTGCGATGCCACCACGCTCCTCCCAGAGCCGGAAGGCGACCAGTCCCAGCAAGGGAAGTAAGCGAGCCGCCGGGCAGCCCTCTCGCGGCTGGGAGGACCGCTACCGCGAGAAGTGGCGGTGGGACAAGGTGACGTGGGGCAGCCACTGCGTGGACTGTTATCCCAGCAACTGCTCATACCGGGTCTACAGCAAGGATGGCATCGTTCTCCGCGAAGAACCAGCGGGCACCTACCCCACCATAGAGAACGGCGTCCCGGACATGAACCCGATGGGGTGCCAGAAGGGCGCCTGCTGGAGCCAGCTCCTCTACGGGGGCGATCGCGTCACCCAGCCCTTGAAAAGAGCCGGTGAGCGCGGCGAAGGGAAGTGGACTCCCATCTCCTGGGATGAGGCCCTGACCGAGGTCGCGGATGCCATGATAGACGCCATCCAGGAGGACGGGCCGGACTCTATCATCCGCATTGGGGAGCCAGCGGAGGGTGGCACGCAGTCGCTGATCCTGGCCAGCGCCGCCATCATGCGCCTGGGCTGTGTGACCACCGACATCCAGGCCGAGATCAACGACTTCAGCCCCGGCATCTACGTCACCTTCGGCAAGTTCGACCCGGCCGCCAGTGTCGACGACTGGTTCCACACAGAGCTTATGCTCATCTGGCACATCAACCCGGTCTACACCTCCATCCCCTGGTATCACTTCGTCGCCGAGGGCCGCTACAAGGGAGCCGAGGTGGTCACAATCGCGCCGGACTACAGCCCGTCGGCCATCCACGCAGACCACCACCTCCCCGTAAGGCCCGGCACGGATGCCGCCCTGGCGCTGTCGATCTGTCAAGTCCTGGTGGAGGAGGGCATTTACCACGCCGACTTCGTCAAGGACCAGACCGACCTGCCGTTCCTCGTGCGGCTCGACAACCGGCGCTTCCTAAGGGGCTCCGACGTGGACGGCGGCCGCGATGACCAGTTCTACTTCTACGACAGCAAGAGCAAGGCGGTCGTGGAGGCACCTCGGGACACGCTTGCCCTGGGGCAAGTGGACCCCGCCCTGGAGGGTCGCTTCAGGGCCCAACTGGCGGACGGCTCAGAGGTGGAGGTAACCCCCGCCTTCCAACTCCTCAAGGACCACCTCCAAGACTACGTTCCGGAGAAGGCCACCAAGGTCTGCGGTGTCCACCCTGACTTCATCCGCATGGTGGCCCGCAAGGCGGCCAAGAAGAGTACCCGCATCCTTATGGGGTGGAACTCCGGCAAGTACTACCATGGCGACCTCATGGAGCGGTCCATGATGCTGGTCCTGGCCCTCACCGGCAACTGGGGCAGGAAAGGGGCCGGCGCCCGTAGTTGGGCCGTGGGCATGTTCGACGGCATGAACTTGTTCGGGATGAAGCAGCAGCGGGGCGCTGAGTCCACTCGAGAAGCCCTTCAGATGCTCGAGACGATGAAGGCCGCCATAAGGGCCGAAGACCCCACCATGACCGACGAGATGATCATGCACGAGCAGGGGTACCGCGCGGCCGCCATGGGCGGTTTCGTGCCGCCGGCCTTCTTCTGGTACTACCACTGTGGCTACGACGACAACTGGAACCGGAAGGAGTGGAACGACCCCACCATGCCCCGCTCCTTCGACGCATACCTCAAAGAGGGCATCGAGCGCGGCTGGTATGAAGGCTTCCGAATTCCCGATGAGAACACGACCCCCCGTGTCATTTTCGAGATCGGCAGCAACCTGTTGCGACGTCAGCGCGGGGGCCAGACCATGCTCCTCAAGCACCTCTGGCCCAAGGTGAAGCTCATCGTCACCCTCGACTGGCGCATGAACACGACCGGCCTCTACTCTGACATCTTCCTACCCGCAGCCCAACACTACGAAAAGCCCAACTTCTGCTACACCAGCCCTCACATCCTCAACCTCACTCTCTCGGACAAGGCCGTTGATCCGCCGGGTGAGGCCAAGTCCGAGTGGGAGGTGTCGAAGGCTCTGGCCAAGAAGCTGGCGGAGAGGGCCAAGGCCCGCGGGTTCACGGAGTTCACCAGCAAGCAAGGCTTCCCTACCCGCCTGGACGACCTCTACGAGTCCCTGACCGCCAACGGCGTCTTCGAGGACGATGAGGTCATTCTGGATGAGATGGTGCAAGACACGGCCGTTGCAGGGAACCTGCCAGAGGGCACCGACCTTCAGACCCTGCGGGAGAAGGGCTACGTGCGCTTCATCAACTGGGGCGTGGGCGACATGGCACTCGCCCAGGCCTCGGACCTCAAGCCCGATGAGACCCACGCGCCTTTCCGCTGGCACACCGAGAAGAAGGTGCCCTTCCCCACGCTCACCCGCAGGGCTCAGTTCTACATCGACCACGACTGGTTCCTGGAGGCCGGGGAGGCCCTGCCCACTCACAAGGAGACGCCCAAGCAGGGCGGTGACTACCCCTTCGTCCTTACCTCTGGGCACCCGCGCTGGAGCATCCACTCCATGAACATGACGAACCGCATCATCCTCGAAACCCACCAGGGGCGGCCGTTCATGTTCATGAACGAGGATGACGCCGCCGCCCGCGGCATCGAGAACGGGGAGCAGGTGCGCGTCTTCAACGACATGT
>DAOULP010000003.1:0-6050 GCA_034420175.1 Dehalococcoidia bacterium
CCTCGGCGGCGGATCAGCTCGCCGACCTGCGACCACTGCTCGACGGTCGGGTCGATGCCGGTTGGGTTGTGGCAACAGCCGTGCAGCAGCACCACGTCTCCCGCCGGAACCTGCTCGAGCGACTCGAACATCGCGTTGAAGTCGAGCCCGTTGGTGGCCGGATCGCGGTAGGCGTAGGTCTTGACCTCGAGGCCGGCCGCTTCGAACACGGTGGGGTGGTTCGCCCAGGTCGGGTCGCTGAGCCAGATGGCGGATCCCGGATGCAGCTTGTGGATATAGTCGCCGGCCACGCGCAGCGCACCCGTCCCGCCCGGGCAGTGAGCCGTGGCGCCGCGCCCTTCGGCAACGATGCCGTGGCCATCGCCGAACATCAGCTTCTGCACCAGGCTTCCATAGGTCGGATCACCGGGCATCGGCAGATAGGACTTGGTCGTCTCACCTTCGAGCAGGCGCCGCTCGGCCTCCTTGACCGTCGGGAGCACCGGCGTCTTGCCGCTCCCGTCCTTGTACACGCCGACTGACAGGTTGATCTTGTCGGGGTTGGGGTCCTGGTTGAAAGCCTCGGTGAGGCCGAGGATGGGGTCGGCAGGGGCGGTCTTGACTGTCTCGAACATGCGGGATCCTCCTTCTCGATGTGTCCGGGAGCCGAGCGGCGGTTGAGGCTAAGGGGCTACGGCAACACCTGCAAGACGACGCCGATGGAGCCACCGGCTCCCGTGGGAATCAGATGACTCGCCGGTTTTCGGGCCCTCCACGGCGCGCGATCGGGTGTCACCCTCGCGCCTGCCCGGCTTGCCAGCTCGCTCCCCCGGTGGGCAACCTCCGCCTCAGTTACCCCGAGCGCCTTCGCCCCGCGCTTCGGCAGCGCGTCCTGTTGCGCCGTGATGCAGACCTGCTTCCGCATCATGCGACTCTTCACCCATTGGCTCCTCTTTGGGATACATCACACTATACATCACCGGGCCGACCTAGCACGAGCGGCTGGAGAGCGCCTGTCAACCATCAGCGGGTGCAGTCTATGGGTCGGCGGGCACCTTCCCCCAACTACACTTCCGGACGGCCGACGATTGGGCTGCGTATCTCGCCGTCCCTGCCCCGGCTGGGGCGCAGTTGTGTGGGGCGCGGGGCAACCGATAAGTTAGACAGAGGCCCCGGAGTTAACCGGCGTTTTACCCGCCGTGGGTGCGGGTATTACGCGCGGCGGGACACAATGGAAGGCGACGTGGAGTGCGAATAACTGTGCGCGCTTCGCTGCCCGTTTCAGACTCTGTGCACACCGTTTCGTGCTAGCCTAATGCGCTAGAAGAGGATTCGCGTGGCAGCCAGAACTCACATCGTGGTCGTCGATGACGAGGAGCCTATCCGGCAGCTCGCCGCCCTTTACCTCGAGAAGGAGGGTTTCCAGGTCACCTGCGTCGCCGACGGGCCCGAGGCCCTCGAGTTGGTGCGACGGCAGAGCCCGGCCCTCGTGGTGCTGGATCTGATGCTGCCTACAATCGACGGTTTCGAGGTGTGCCGCCGCCTCCGTCACGACGGCGATGTGCCCATCCTGATGCTGACGGCCCGCGATGAGGACGTGGACAAGATCGTGGGGCTGGAGCTCGGCGCCGACGACTATCTGACCAAGCCCTTCAACCCCCGCGAGATGGTGGCCCGCGTCAAGGCCATCCTCCGCCGCTACGAGAGCGGTCAGCGGACCGGCCCTACCCTGCGGCTCGGAGGTCTGACGGTCGACAAGCAGCGCCGCGAGGCCCACGTGGGCGACAGAGAGCTGGGTCTGCGCACCAAGGAGTTCGAGCTGCTTGTGGCCTTCCTCGAGAACGCCGGTATCGTTCTCAGCAGAGAGCGTCTCCTGGACCTGGTGTGGGGCTACGAGTTCTACGGCGAGACGAGGACAGTGGATGTCCACGTGCAGCACCTTCGTCAGAAGCTGGGGGGCTCAGGAGTGGGGATCCAGACGGTGCGGGGTGTGGGCTACAAGCTCGTGGAGGAGGGGGACTCCACAGGCGAACCCACTTAGGCTCCCGGGAGGCCTTCTGTGCTGAACAGCCTTCGCCTGCGCCTCTACGCTGCCTTCGGCCTCGTGATCGCCGTCACCCTTGGGGTGGCGGGCTTCGCCTTCTTCTTCCCCCTGGGTGGTTATCGGGAGGACCTGGCCGCCTCGACCTTGCGCGAGGTGGCGTTGCCCGTCTACTACAACATCGCCTATTTCTCCCGTGCCAACATCACGCCCACAGAGCTAGCCCGATACCTGCAGGAGCAGTCCCAGGAGACCGACATCATCATCCTTGTCCTGAACACCAGCGGCGAGGTGGTGCGTGAGGTGGCTGCGGAACCTTCCCTCCTGGACGAGACCTTCGACCTGGCCGCCATGCGTCTCTCTGAGGACGTCCGCCACCCGTACGAAGGTACTCATCAGACTGAGGATGGGCGCGAACTCCTCGTCGTGGCCGTTTCCTTGCCTCCTCGATGGGCCCTTGGGGAGCTGCGGGCCTCCGCGCTAGTGCTGGCTCTGCCTAAGGAGAGCGCGGGCACGGTTGTCGGCGACCTGACGCCACGGCTGCTCCTTGCCGGTCTGGCCGGGTTGGGGGCCGCGATCCTGGTTGGCCTCCTCCTCTCTCGCTCCGTGTACCGTCCCCTCCAGCGAGTCGCCAAAGCCACCGTCAGCGTGGCCCGAGGCAACTACCGCGAGAAGGTACCGGTGGAGGGCCCCGCCGAAGCCCGCGGCCTGGCCGAGGACTTCAACCGTATGACAGAGGCGGTCCGTGGCTCGCAGCAGACGTTGCGCGATTTCCTGGCCAACGTCTCCCACGAGCTCAAGACCCCTCTGACGTCGATCCAGGGCTTCTCGCAGGCCCTCCGCGATGGCACGCTCACCGAGCAAGAGGGTCAAGAACGGGCCGTGCGGGTCATCGAGAACGAGTCACGCCGGCTGCTGCATCTGGTGGAGGAGCTGCTGGACCTCTCCCGCATCGAATCCGGCCAGGAGAGCATGAAGCGGGCTCCAGTGCCGGTCGACGAGCTCTTCGCCCACTGCGCCGAGGTGTTCTCGCTGCGGTCTGGGGAAACGGGGGCGAGCCTGGAGGTGGAGAACGAGAACGCGCCGCCCGTCCTGGGGGACTTTGATCGCCTGGAGCAGGTCCTGGGCAACCTGCTGGACAACGCCTTCCGGCACACCCCCGCAGGCGGCTCCATCCGCCTGGCCGCCCGCCCGGCATCAAGGCAGGCGGGCACAGGCGCTGGCGGAAGCGTTGAGCTCTTCGTCTCCGATTCCGGCGAGGGAATACCGCCGGAGGAGCTGGCTCACGTCTTCGACCGCTTCCACAGAGGGGAGGCCGCCGGTCGCGGCGCGGGCCTGGGGCTGGCCATCTCGCGAGAGATCGTCCGCGCCCACGGAGGCGAGATACGTGTCGAGAGCAGCCCTGGGGCGGGAACTCGTTTCGTGCTGACCCTGCCGGCGGCACCGCCGGACGCAGGGGCCTCTCACGGCAACACTCAAGACTAGCGCAGGCGCGCGACGTCCCTGTCTCGGGCGTGATACTCCTTGGAAGACCATGGCGGTGCTGGCGTTTGGAGAATTGGGGCCCGGCGGGACGGCTAGGCAGCTACCTCAGTCGGGCTGTCGGTGGCTGAGGCGGAGACGGGGATCCTCCGGTCTTGCTCGACTCCGGCGTCGCGCACGTATACCGGCCGGATATAGCCGCACTGGAGGCAGACGAGGTCGGTTCCCGTCAGGTCGTATTCGGGGAAGAGATCGCCCCCGCATCTGGGGCATCCCTTGAGCCTGATGGTGAGCCTTTGCACCGCCTGCTCCTATTATGGGTCCCCCGGCCCCAACCCTCGCCCCTGGCCGTCTCCCCGTATGCCTCTCGAGACCGGAGACGGTGCCGAGATGGCGCTGGCGGGACGTGGCCCGGCGATCCAGCCCAAGACTAGCGGGGGTGCCCTGCCCGCATAAGGGCCGACCATCCCTTCTTGTGACTTCCAGAAGGCTCAGCCGGGCAGGCTTGCGGGGAGACCGAATGGCCGCATGTCGGAGGGTATGCCGGGCCTAAGGCAATAGGCCTTTTGGCCCGCTCTGCAAGGGAGATTGTACCGTGGTGCGTATAGTTGTATCAGTGGGACAGTGTCGCCCTTCTCTAGTCAGAGATGACATCGCCGAAGGGCACCCAGCGGCCTCCCTGGGCCCTGGCTAGGCGCACGCCCTCGACGCCGCGGCGGTCGGACTCGCCGAACGTGACGGGCACTTCGCAGACGGAGCAGGTGAAGTCGCGGATCTGCTCGGCGGCCTCCACCAGGGACTCCCGTGTCAGGTCCCGACCGGCCCGCTGCAAAGCCTCCACCGTTAGCTCGGCGACCGATTGGCCGTAGAGGGTGAAGTTGTTGGCCTCGATGCCGTGATCCTCCATGAGTTCCAGGTGCCTTCGGATGCCCGGATGATCACCCTCGGTGAGTGGCACGATGTAGGTGGTGGTGATGGTGCCCTCTACTATGTCCCTAGCCGCCTGCTCGCTGGCTTCCTTGGTGAGGTCAAAGACTACCGGGTCAGCCACCGCGCCCGCCACCACGACCGGCACATCCCAGCCAAGGACGGTGCGGGCGTAGATGAGGGCGTTGGCGAAGGAGACGGGGGTGGCGTAGATGGCGATGACATCGGGGTTGGCGCTCTTCAGTCGCGCCACGTGGGCGCCCAGGTCACTGGTCGTGCTCTCGAAGGTCTCTCGTGCGACTACCTCGGCGGCGTCGCCGATTCCGGCGAGCAGGCCCTCCTCACCGTTGAGGCCGAAGTCATCGTTCTGCAAGAGGAAGCCGACCCTCTGCCGAGGGAAGTGCTCAGCCATGTAGCGCCCGAGGATGGTGCCTTCGAGGACGTAGTCCGGGTTGTAACCGAACCGGGTTTTGGCCGCTGGGTCCGTGAACTTGCGGGCGCCGCTGGCCGGGAAGAGGTCGGGGACACCGCTCTCTTCCAGGTAGCGGTAGACGGCGCCGTGCTGGGCAGTCCCGAAGCCGTTGAGGATGGCGAAGACCCCGTCCCTCTCCACTAGTCGCCGGACGACGTCGGCAGACTGTGCGGGGTCGTAGGCATCGTCACCTACTTCCAGCCCGATCTTGCGCCCGTGGACACCCCCCTGAGTCTGGTTGACGTAGTCGAAATAGGCCCGGATGGCCGGCACGATGCTGGTGCCGTACACGGCCGCCACACCGGTCATCGGCATGTGTGTACCGAAGACCACTTCGTCGTCCGTGACGCCGGGGATTGCCTCTCTGCCGTCGGGGCGGTCCTCCTCCCCGCAGGCGGCCAGGAGCAGCGTCGCCGTCAGCGCCAGCCAGACGAAGAGCCGGAGGCGATGTCGCACTGCCCCAATCATCCCTTGGGACGCGAGCCGGGCGAGGTCACAAAGAACCGCCATCCCGGCTGGGTAACGCTCGTCCCGCGTGCGAATCGTGCCGCAGGAGATGCTGGCCGGCGCGGTGATGGCGCTCGTGTCAGCCCGCAGACCCGCCGTCGTGGGCTGCGAGCCCGGTGCTCGGTTCGTCAGTAGCCTAGATAAGATCGCCGGACGTCCTCGTTCTGGCGCAGGCTCTCGCTGGTATCCGCCAGCGCGACGGAGCCCGTCTCCAGCACGTAGCCGAAGCCAGCGATACCCAGGGCCAGACGGGCGTTCTGCTCCACCAGGAGGACCGTGATCCCCTCGCCGTTGATGGTCCGGACGATCTCGAAGATCTCTCGTGTGACCAGCGGTGCCAGCCCCAGGGAGGGCTCGTCCAGCAGGAGCAGGCGGGGCCGGGCCATGAGGGCCCGCCCGATGGCGAGCATCTGCTGCTCGCCGCCGCTGAGCGTCGACGCCGTCTGCTTTCTCCTCTCGATAAGGACGGGGAAGTAGTCGTAGACGCGACTCATGTCCTGCTTGACGCCGTCCGTGTCGCGGCGAGTATAGGCTCCAAGCCGGAGGTTTTCCTCCACGGTCAGCTCGCCGAAGATCTGGCGGCCTTCGGGCACCTGAGATATCCCCATTTGAACGATGCTCTCCGGGGATGCCCGGTCGATT
>DAOULP010000004.1:0-2014 GCA_034420175.1 Dehalococcoidia bacterium
CGGCTCCCGGAACAAGGTAATCGACATTGGTGACGTTCTGGCTGTGCTGTTCTACGCCTTTGCGGACGACAACGGTGGGCCGAACGCCAACGGTGTGGACTACGACAGCATCAAGGGTTGGGACGGCAACGGTGACAGTGTGAACGACGCCGACCCGATCCACGACATCGAGGAAGGTCAGAAGTACGACCGGTCGCCTGGACTGGGTCCGTCGGGAGACACAGGTAAGGACCCGGCGGGAGCGCCCAACGGCAGCATCGACATTGGTGACGTGCTGGCTGTGCTGGCCCAGGCCTTCGCGGTCGACTGCAGCGCTCCGTAGAGCGAGAACGCGGTTGGGGGGCGGGCAACGCCCCGCCCCCCGGCTGCTTTTCGACCATAGGAGTCGGTATCGCAGGGAAGTTCAGGATCCGGTAGTGTTGTGACCCCGCCGGAAGGAGGTTGAGGGACGGAAAAACGCGAGGAAACGTTCTTTGGGTGTGAACCCACCAGTTTGAGTAAGGCATTGGAGGTTAGCACATGATATCGAGAGGAGTCGTACGCTTCACGGCTCTGGCGGTGCTGGTAGCTATCGCCGGACTGATGAGCGTGTGGACCTCGCCAGCACAGGCGTCGCCGGGCGACGGGAACAACGACCTGTCGGTGAGCGCCGGCGGCCCGGCTGCCATCGGCGCCACGGTCGACGTTGATGTCTCCATCGACGACGTGGACAACGCGGACTACGCGGGCTACGGCGCCGTCATCGACTTCGACGACAGCGTCGTCAACTACAATAGCTGCGCGTACACCTCACTGGGCGGGATGAGCCTCCCCGCTGCCTGTACCCTCGTGGACGACGGCGGCGGCGTGGGTATCGACCGCTTGAAGCTAGGTAACGCCAGGCCCTCGGGTACCAGCTCGGAGACGGGCGTTGCCGCGACCGTCACCTTCGACTGTGTCGGCTCCGGCGCCGCGGCCCTGACGCTGGTCCCGCCCAGCGGCGGGGTCAACAACAGCACGACGCTGGCTGAGGGTGGAGTCGTCATCCCGACCACTCTGAACGATGGCTCTGCCACTTGTATGGAAATGGCGGACGTCCAGATCATCAAGGATGGGCCCGCCACGGCTCTGGCCGGTGACACGTTCGACTACGTCATCACCGTCCACAACGCCGGCCCGAACTCGGTTGCAGGACTGACGCTGGGCGACAACCTGCCGGAGATGCCGATTCCGGACGACCCGGCCAGCGTGCCGCAGAAGATCTTCGAGGACTACTCGCTGATGGTAGACGGCGGTGGCCCCTACCCAGTGTGTGCGTTCTTCCCGGTCTTCGTGCACCCGGTCACCATGGAAGAGCTGTACAACGTCCTGATGTGCGATCTGTCGGCATTGGGCGCGTTCCCGGCGAGCACCACGATAGTGCTCACCGTCACGGTATCGGTTCCGCTGTACGACGCCGGCAAGTTGAACGTGAACACGGCCCAGGCCGGGTCGCTGAGCACGTATGACCCCGACATGTCCAACGAGGCGGACTGTGCGCCGCTCGGTCTGGACCCGGCGAACATCGGTTGTGCCTTCACCCAGGTACTGCCGGCGGACATCAGTCTCAGCAAGGTCGCCGACGCTGACATCTACAGCGAGGGCGACACCATTCAGTGGACGCTGACGGCGGCCAGCAACGGCCCGTCACCGGCCTCGTCCATCACGATCACGGACACGGTGGACGCCAACCAGACGATCGTCAGCGCGGACGACTCCTCGGGCGACCTCGCTTGTGACAGCCTGGTTGTGACGGCCACAGACGTCACCTGCACGGCGGCTGGCCCGCTGGCTGCTGGCGACGAAATCGTCATCGTCATCGACGCCGAGGTGGTCGGCTCGGAGAACACGACCTGTGTCAACGACGCTGACGTTGAGTGGGCTGACCCGCTGAGCGACTCGGTCAGCGAGTCGGTTCTCTGCTTCCCGCCGACGGTGCGGATGCAGAAGGACGTCACCGAGGACCCGAACGACATCGTCAACGAGGCCAACCTGT
>DAOULP010000005.1:0-7119 GCA_034420175.1 Dehalococcoidia bacterium
AGCTGATGACGCTGTTGATGCCGGGGGCAGGGCCGCCTCCGACGAGGATTCCCAGGCGCCTCTGTCCCGTACTCATTGCCAAGGCCCTCCTATTTGCCTACTGCGGCTGGATGAGTATCGGCTGGTCACGCCGTCTTCCAGAGTAGCGGTCCAGACCGGCCAGAACACCTCATGCGACCAACCGGCGTGAGCTGCCGGCGCGCAGCACGACCAGGGCACGTGGCATCCGGCCAGGATGGGTACGCGAGCGGCCCAACGTGGCGCGTCGGCGAGGCCATAGTAGCGGGCGCCGTCGAGCCTGGCAACCCGGCCCCGGTCGTCGGACTTGGACTGGTCGAAGGAGGAAACGGTGTCTCGGGCCGGGCTGGCCGCTCAGGGAAGCCGCTTTGCGACCTGGCGAACGAGTGACTCGCAAGGGCGAATCCTGTCAAACAGAAACGGCCCCGTGAGGGGCCGCTTTCGCGTCTAGGCTCTGGTGGAGCTGGGGGGATTCGAACCCCCTACCTTTTGTCTGCCAGACAAACGCTCTCCCAATTGAGCTACAGCCCCACCTGGCAACCCCATGGTAGCAAAACGGGCTGAAGCGCTGCAAGCGCGGCCGCCTCTGCCGGGCCGGATGCAGGCAGGGGTCGCCTTGACCCTTCTGGGCCGTGGCATGTAGTCTGAAGCCGGACGGTTCGCCGGCAAGAAGCCCTGTCCTCGACCCGCCCCCCGGGACTTTCTTCTGCATCGCATAGAATGGCTCGCCTGAGTTTCCCCGACAGCGCTTGGGCAAGAAGCGCTCTTCGCGATCTCGCTGATTTGGAAGGGGCCACCGCCCCTCTCCTGTTGGCTGTCGTCGTTGGCGTCGGCGCGGGCCTCGGCGCCGTCGTCTTCCGCGAGCTCATCGAGGCCTTCCACGGCCTCTTCTTCACGGACATCGGAGGCGCACTGTCGGCGCTGGGGCGCCCACGTGTCATACTGCTACCGGCCCTCGGAGGGCTGCTGGTGGGGCCCATCGTCTACTTCTTTGCCCGTGAGGCCAAGGGACACGGCGTTCCCGAGGTGATGCTGGCCGTCTCGGAGACGGGCGGGCGCATACGACCCCGCGTGGCCGTCATCAAGTCGCTCGCCTCCGCCATTTGCATTGGCAGCGGCGGCTCCGTGGGCCGCGAGGGTCCCATCGTCCAGATTGGGTCAGCCCTAGGCTCGACCCTGGGCCAGACTCTGGGGCTGAGCCCCGACAATATCCGCCTGCTGGTGGCCTGCGGTGCCGCTGGCGGCATATCGGCCACCTTCAACGCCCCAATCGCGGGGGTGTTCTTCGCGCTCGAGATCATCCTCCGCCGCTTCAGCGTTCGCAACTTCAGCGCCGTGGTACTCAGTTCGGTTGTCGCCAATGTGGTCTCCATCCCCTTCTTGGGGGACAATCCCGCCTTCAGAGTGCCCCAGTACCGGCTGGAGAGTGGATGGGAGATCGGTCTTTACGTGCTGCTTGGCATCCTGGCGGCCGTGGCCGCGGTAGTCTTCATCGCCGTGCTCTACCGGGCGGAGGATCTGTTCGATCTGGTGCCCATCCCGGAGTATGTGAAGCCGGTCCTGGGCGGGCTGGGGATCGGCGCTCTGGGGCTCTGGTACGCGGAGCTCTTCGGCGTTGGCTACGATGGCGTGACGAGCGCGCTCCACGAGGACAAAGCGACCCTTGTCCTGCTGTCGCTCGTGGGCCTCAAGCTCATGGCTACCTCGCTGACGATAGGCAGCGGTGGCAGCGGCGGCGTGTTCGCGCCGTCGCTGTTCATGGGAGCCATGCTGGGCGGTGCCTTCGGCCGGGCGGCCCACGGCCTGTTCCCCGCTGTCACCGCCACCTCCGGTGCCTACGCTCTGGTGGGCATGGGAGCTGTCTTCGCCGGCGCCGCCCGCGCGCCAATGACCTCGATCATCATCCTGTTCGAGATGACCCGGGACTACCGCATCATCCTGCCTCTGATGACGGCCGTGGTCGTGAGCACGGTCGTCGCTCAGATCTTGAGCCGCGAGACCATCTACACCGTCAAGCTTATTCGCCGGGGCGTCGACGTCGAGAGGCAGGCGGGCCCCTATCTCATGGAGCGGCAGACCGTGGAAGAGGTGATGAATCGGAAGCCGACCACCGTCCGCGCCGACATGACCCTTCTGTCGCTCGCCGAGTACATGGCGAAGTCCGGTCTCCAGGGGGCGCCGGTGGTTGGCGAGGACGGTCGGCTCCTCGGCATGGTCACCTTGGCTGACATCCAAAGACACGCCGAGGCGGCCGGAGACGAACTGCGGGCCTCGGACATAGCGGCACACCCGCCCGACCACGTATTTGCGGACCATACGCTGCACCGTGTCCTGTCGCTCCCTGGTGCCGATGAGCAGCCGCAATGGCCGGTGGTCGATCGGGAGGACCCGTCGTTGCTGCTGGGGGTGCTGGAACGGAAGCACATCATTCGCGCCTACACTCGGCTGGCTGCCCGACGGGAGGGACAGGAACACCGACGCCGAATGGCTTCCATCAGCCGGGGCCCGGACACACGTCTGGATTCCTACGATCTCGACAACGGCTCGCCGCTGGTGGGCACGAAACTGCGAGAGCTGCACCTGCCGTCGGAGGCGGTGGTCGTGTCCATCCGCCGCCGGGGCCGGACGGTCATCCCACGAGGCGACGTGGTACTTCGGTCGGGCGACCAGCTCACAGTGCTCAGGCTATCGACCGCCGAGTCGGCCACCAGGGAGGCCGTGGAAGGCCTCGGGACCCGCGGGCCGGCTCCGGGCGACAAGCCTGCCGCTGCTGTCCAAGATCCGCCGCCAGGGAAGGGTAGGTCCCGCGGCGGCAAGACCGACGCAGCCGGCTAGTGTGACCCGGACCGGTCGAGGCCCCAACAGGGCACCGAGGTACCAGGTCCGGTTGGATTGACACTCGCTCCTGGCCCTGCCTACAATGTTGCGGACTGGAGGCAACGTGCTGCACCCCGCTTGGCCGGGGTGCTGTCACGATGAGCCGCCCTGCCGGCAGGTGAATCTGCCCTCCGGCGGATGAGGGCGAACCGGAGAACCGTGGTTAGGAAGGCTCGCGCCGATCGGGAAGCGTTGCAGATGGAGGTGACCGTGGAGCGGGCCCCGCTGCATGCGGGGCTGGTTCCGCTCCTCGCCGTTGTCTACGGTCTGGGCCTGGGCATGTTCCTGGCTGTGGAGCCCACGAGGCCCTGGATCCTCCTCGTGGTAGCGGTCCTCGTCGCTCTGGGGACCGATGGCATAATCCGTTCCTACCCTTCGAACGTTTTCCGGGACGTAGCCGATACCGCTCCCTACCTTCTGCTGCCGGTGCTCCTGGCTCTGGGTGCAGGCCTCTTCTTCGAGGACACCGCCAGCGGATACTGGGTGTGGCCGGCCGCGCTCGCTTCGGCCGTTCTCATGGCGGTTACACTCTACGGCCAGTATGTGTCTGTCAATCCCCTGGCGCCGGCATACCCCTTGGCGCGATTCATGCTGACGGTGGTCACCTACCTCACGGCTTTCGCCTTCTACGCTGTGGTCTACAGCTTCGGCATTGCGCTCTTGCCAGCGGCCGCCGTCGTGGGCCTGGTGAGCCTCTTGCTGGCCAACGACATCCTGCGCGAGGCGGAGACGAACCCGTGGCGTACCCTGATCTACGCCGCCGCGATCGGGCTGGTGGTGGCAGAGGCCCGCTGGTCTCTACACTTCCTGCCCCTGGAGGGCTTCCTGGCGGGGGTCTTCCTTCTCCTTGCCTTCTACGTGGCCACCGGCCTCATTCACCACACCCTCATCGGCAACCTCACGCGCTCCATCCTCGCCGAGTTCGGAGGGGTCACGCTGGTGGGCCTGCTCGTTGTCATCTTTGCCCGGATCATCACCGGCGACTAGAGCGTCGAGCCATCTCCCCGTGTCCCGGCGTGTCTATCTAGGCGTTGACCTTGCCTCCTCGGCTGCAAGGGCGTCCGGCTACGCCGTCCTCGACGAGCAGGCGCGGCTCCGCGCCATCGGCCTGGTGGCCGGTGATGAGGATGTCCTGTCGCTGGCCCTGCAATGGGCGTCCCGCCTCGTGGCCCTGGATGCGCCCCTGTCGTGGCCGGCAGATCCCGAGAGTAGCGGCCGGCGGTGCGAGCAGCGGCTCGCTGGCGAGGGCATCGGCACCTTCCGCACGACGCGCCGGACCATCATCCGTCCCCTCGTGGAGAGGGGAATAGCTCTGTCGGCCGTGCTCCGAAGCCAGGGACTGGACGTGGTTGAGATCTACCCGTACGGCTCAAAGGTGCGGCTGTTTGGACGCTGCATCCCCAAGAAGACGACTATCGAGGGGAGGACCTGGCTACGTCGACGGCTGGACGCCCTGATTCCGGGCCTGGCGTTCCACCAGGGCTCCCTCAATCACGACCAGCTAGACGCCGTCGTGGCTGCCTACACGGCCTTGCTGCGGGACTGCGGCTCCACGGAGGATGTCGGTGACCCCGCGGAGGGAGTGATCTGCCTGCCCCTTCGCCGGGGCACCGCTAGGCGTCCCGGGGCCTGATCGCTGAACCGGAGGCTCTTGCTTGCCCCCCTGGCGTTGCCTCTGCTACGATGGACCTTGGTCGGGGCGTAGCGCAGTCTGGTAGCGCACTTGAATGGGGTTCAAGAGGTCGCTGGTTCGAATCCAGTCGCCCCGACCATCAAGGGAGAACAGGACCTAGTACAAGCAAACGGTCCTATTCGCGAGCAGGAGATCGGGACCCGCCTGGGAGGGCGGGTTTTTGGTTTTCAGTGATGATGTCTGGCCCAGAACGGCTCCAGAAGAACAGGAGATTCTCTTCCGGCAACGAGTTCCGGCACCTTAGTCGCGTTGAGGCGACCCGGCTCAGCGAGTCCTTGACCAGACCAAAGGAGCGCCAATCCCCTGGCCCATGCACGGGCACCTGCTTTCTGAGCATGGCATTTGGCGGGAAAGACGAGGGCACCATCGCTTCTCTGTAGCGTTCATCGGGACAGGTCACACCTCTGGACTCTGGTGGCAATTCGTGGTTGGGTAGGAGTGGAGAAGACAGAAGGGAGAGCGCCATGGTGGAGCAGTTCCAGATCGGGCCGGAGACGACGTTTGGGGAGTTCGTCAAGCACAAGGCCGAGACGGTGGGAGATAAGGTCTACCTGACGTACGTCCGGGATTTCGATCGGGGTCTCGACGAGAAGTACACCTATCGGGACATGCACCTCCAGTCGAACCGACTGGCCAACGGGCTGCTGAAGCTGGGGCTAGAGAAGGGCGATGGAATCTCGCTGATCGAGATCAACTCGCCGGAGTTCCTGTTCGTCGTCTTCGCCTCCGCGAAGCTCGGCATGTACACGGTGCTGGTCAACACCGGTCTGAGGGGCGAAAGCCTGCAGTACATCATCGATCACTCTGACAGCAAGGTCGCGATCCTGCACTGGACGCTGGCGGATCGATACCTGGCGATCCGCGACCAGTTGCCGAAGGTCCAACGCGTCATCGTCGACCTCAGCGAGGCCCCGGCGGACTACGAGCTGCCGAAGGGAGCCCTGTCCCTCCAAGAGGTGATGGAAGCGCCGGAGGACGACGTCGATACTACGGCCGATCCCACCGACATGGCAGTCCTCATCTACACCTCGGGCACCACGGGCCTCCCCAAGGCCACCACCTTCCTCTACGGAAGGACCTTCCGGGGGCTTGCGCTGCACGCCCCGGCCTTCATCGCACATGGCTTGGGCAGGCCCGGCGACGTCTTCTACACCTGTCTGCCGCTGTTCCACGGGAATGCGCTCCAGCTAACGGCCCTGCCCGGCTTCGCCGCCGAGTTCCCGGTCGTGATGTCCAAGCGATTCTCCGCATCCCGGTTCTGGGACATCTTGCGGAAGTACGAGGTGACCAACTTCAATCTGTTGGGTTCCATGCCCCACTTCCTCCTGAAGCAGCCCGAGAGGCCAAACGACCGGGACAACAAGGTTTGGCGCGTCAACTCGGCCGCCTGCCCCAAAGAGCTGATTGAAAGATTCGAAGACCGCTTTGGCGTCAAGATGTACGAGGGCTATGGAGCGGTAGACGGCGGGGGCTTCATGCTCGGTACCTTCGGCCACGAGAATATCCCGGTGGGGACCATGGGTAGGCCCGCCGAAGGCATTATCGCCGAGATCATGGACGACGACGGCAATCTGCTAGGCTGCAACGAGACTGGGGAACTAGTCTTCCTGGTCAAGGAGGAGGAGCTGGAGCAGAGACGGGTCGTCTACTACAAGGACGAGGAGGCCTCGAAGAGCCGCATGCAGAAGGCGTCGGACGGACGGATCTGGTTCCACACCGGAGACCTAGCCGAGAAGGACGAGAACGGTTGGTTCTACTTCGTGGACCGGAAGAAGGATGCCATCCGGAGGCGGGGAGAGAACATCGCGGCCTGGAGCATCGAGCGGGTCGTCAACCAGCACGACAAGGTCTTGGAGTCGGCGGCCTACGGAGTGAAGTCGGCCGAATACGGCGAAGACGAGGTGATGATCGCCGTGGTACTGAAGCCGGGAGCCAGCATGACGCCCGAGGAGTTGCTGGATTTCTGCGGGGACAAGATGGCGGACTTCATGATCCCCAGGTTCATCGATTTCGTCACGGAGCTCCCCAAGAGCGAGGTACACCGCATCATGAAGCGTTTCTTGAAGGACCGCGGGGTCACGGACACCACCTACGACCGGGAGAAGGCAGGCTACCAGATCAGCCGATAGCCCGGCCGCGGGTCGCCGAGCACCGCACGTCGCCCCTGGTCCTGGGGGAGTTCAGGAGATTGCTGGTTCAGATCCAATCGCCCCGACCATTTCCCCCCAATTGGTCTCGGTTACCCCCAGCAGGGGACGATCGCGTTGTGCTCGCTGATCTGTGTGCTGGCCGTCGTGGGCTTCTAGGTGGCCGTCGCCGCTGACGACTTGGTGAAGGCGATCCTATCCATGATCGCCTGACACTCTCCGTCCAACTGCTGCCCCTTGGTGACCCTTGCTTCGTTCCTGTCGACGTACTCGGGGTAGATGTAACCCTTGGCGCAGGTTGCCTGCCACTCTGGGACGTAGCGTAGCCAGATCGGGCCACAGTAGATCAGCGGGTGGAAGTCATCCACGGGATGAGGGGCATCG
>DAOULP010000006.1:0-2401 GCA_034420175.1 Dehalococcoidia bacterium
TGCCGGTGAAGGTGGGGTCATCGGGGTATGGGGAGGTAGCGGGGTATGCGGACACGGCGGCGGGGTTTGCGCAGGCGCTGGTGCACCTACGAGACGTGTATGGGCCGAACGTGGTGCTGGCCTTTCACGCCTCCACGTGGGCGACAGGCGAGGGTCTCACCCTTGGCGACGGGGACCCGGTGGGGATCGCTGACGACGTAGCGGCGTTCTATCAGTCTCTGGGGGCGAGCTTCGACCTGATCTTCATCGATCCTTCGGATCGGGACGCGGCGTACTACGAGATCATTCATGGGGATGGTGGAGCGCACTGGTGGGATGAGGGTGACTTCGAGCGATTCGGCGTATTCGTTGGGCGGGTGGTAGAGCAGACGGGCAGGAGGGCGATGCTCTGGCAGGTGCCGGTAGGCAACGGTGTGTACCGGAGCATGGACAACAACTGGGGCCACTACCAGGACAACAGGGCGGAGCACTGGCTGGGGGAGAGGGAGCATCTCGAGGGGTATGCGGACTTGGGGGTCATCGCCGTCCTGTTTGGAGCTGGGGCGTATGGTTGCACGATGTACACGGACGAGATGGGGGATGGCGTCACCAACCCCCTGCCCATCAACGGCAACGTCTTGGAGGCCGTGTACGCCGATGATGACGGCGGATACCTGCGGCTGCAGGGAGCCCAGTACTACCAAGAAGGCCCCGTGCCCCTACCAGAGTCGCCCGCCCAGGGCGATTCGGACGGTGACGGCCTCATGTACGGCGATGAGCTGTCGCTGGGTACCGACCCGGACGATCCCGACAGTGATGATGACGGCTTCAAGGACGGCTTCGACCACTTCCTTGCGGGAGGCTTCGACTCGGGCCTGTCGTGCAGCCTGGGCCCTCTCACGACCGACAGCGCGGACGGCGACGGCGATACGCTGCTGGACGCCTACGAGTGCTACACGGGCCCTCTTCCCGGCGACGCAGACTTCGACGGTGACGGCTGCTCAGCCAGCGAGGAGCAGGCCCTCAACTTCTACGAGGGGCGTTGGTATGACGTCCACGACGTGCCCGCGCCCGCCAGAGCGGACCCGGAACCCAACGGCGGCAGGAACGGTGTCCTCGACACCGCCGACACGCTGGCCGTCTTGTTCTACGCGTTCGCAGACGAAGGTGGGCCACTGAACCCCAACGGAGTGTCCTACGACGCGGTGAAGGGGTCCTGCGATATCGACGGGGACACCACGCCTGAGAAGGAGGGGCTGTGCCACGACCGGAGCGCCAGCACGCAGCCCAACTCGCCTTGGGACGCCGGTGTTCCCAATGGTGCCATCGACATGGGAGATGTCCTCAGTGCTCTCGCCCAGTTCGGGCTGGACTGCACAGGGGACCCGTAGGGCGAAGGCTCTGCCCTATAGGGCGCGGCGGCGGTCGTGAGAGCACCTGTGGTCGGGGAGAGAGGCCGGAACCCCGGACGGCCCAAACGAGAAGCGCCCCCGATGGGGCGCTTCCGTTTCGTGACATTCGCTCGAGTCGCCGCAGTTCCAGCCTACTTGGTCGGCCTCCGCTTCGCGAACAGAACCGAGAACAACGGGTCAAGCTGGACGTCGTACTCGGGGCGGTAGGTTTGCTCCTCGGCGAACGCGATGTACTCCAGTCGAACGTCTTCCAGGTATATGCCGTTCATGCCTTTGCTCCCCCGGATCTAGGCCAATGGCCCGAAGGAGAAACGGGCCTCTAGCAGGGCGATTAGGTCACGCCGCGCCTCGTCCGCTGTTGGGGAACCAGGCTTGTTCCGAGCGACGATGCCGCGGTAGTAGGACTTCAAGGACATCTCAGTTCCTCCCTCTGAGGTCGGAGCGCTTTACTTCCTAATTATGAGACAAGGCGCTGACCTGGTATGTGGGGTAGCTCACACAACGGCCGCACTGGCGCGGACGCCACCGCCGCGGCGAGCCAATCCCAGCGAGAGAACCGACCTACCCCCACATGCGGCCTCCCCATTCCGGCCGGGGAGATATCGTGATCCCATGCCCAGTTGGCGTCTCAGGGCAGCTCCAAAGGGCCCCGCGAGGGGCCAACTGTCCCGCAGGGGAAAGGGTCCTCATCTGGGCAGAAGACACGCCCTGTCAAGAGTCGCGAACTCCAGCCGCATTCCGCATTTGACATCCCCTTGAGAGTCATCCAGAATCGCCCTATCCCGAACTGAGTCGGGCCTGACGTCGGCGAGGAGACGGAGCGGGATGGGAGACTCTTTCCCTGGGGTGAGACCCCGAGGCGCTTCCATCTCAGATCGGACATGGGCCAAGGCTGCGCCGCAGCGGGCCCTTCCTGGCAGGGGCTCAGGGCAAGGAGGTTCTACGATGCTGTCGCGAGGCTACTGGCAAAGGCAGGCCATCCATCGACGTCGATTGGGCCGGCGCGCCTT
>DAOULP010000007.1:0-4732 GCA_034420175.1 Dehalococcoidia bacterium
TGGTCTGTCGGGTCGGCATTGTCTAGGCTCCTTCCAGTTGGCTGGCGCGCTGTCCCAGCAGCCCTTGAAGCTGCTGCAGGCTGCTGTTGAGAAGCGTGGCCGCCTGATTGACGAGACTTGCAGACAAGAGATGCGAGAGCCGAACGACCGGGGCCTGCACGGCCCCCGCCACCTGCCCTAGGAGGATCTCGCGTGAGGGCAGGCGCCCTACTTCCTCCACTTCGCGGGCTGTTAGGAGCTGGCCCTCCGCGAAGGCGTTTCGCAGTGTGAAGGCGTTCCTGGCAGTGCGGACGTAATCGCTGAGGGCCCGGGCCGGGGCGACGATGTCACCATAGGCGAAGGCGATGGCAGTGGGGCCGTCAGCCAGCTCTGCTACTTCGGGCCGGCCCGCCTGCTCCGCCGCCAGGCGGAAGAGGCTGTTCTTGACGACCCGCAACTCCACTCCGGCCTCGCGCAACTGTCGGCGCAGGACGCCCATCTCGGCGACGGTTAGGCCCAGGTAGCTGGCCGCCACGGCCAGCGTGCTACGTTCGATGCGATCCGCCAGGTCCCCCACCGACTCGATTTTACGCTGAGTGGGCATAGACCTCCTCTCCGGGGTCAACGAAAAGACCCCTGCCTCCGCAGACAGGGGCCGGCTCACTCGACTCGGCACGCCCGTGGCGCGCGTCTCAGCGGCCTGGGCCTCGGCAGGCTCCGCCAAACGGCGGACTTGGCCCCGTGGGGACCTGCTGTCTGCGGCCTCTTGCTGGATGAACCAGGAACCCGCGGCCGACAACGCGGCCCCGGTTCCGGCCTCCCTGTCCCTACGACGGCGTTAGGGCCAGGGTGGGACCCAGATCCAGCCTGATGCCGGGCCCCATTGTCGTCGTCAGTGTTGCGCTGCGGACGAACTGGCCTTTGGCGCCGGAGGGCTTCGCCTTCACGATCTCCTGCATTATGGTGGCCAGGTTCTCCAGCAGCTTCTCTTCCTCGAAGCTCACCTTGCCGACAGGCACGTGGATGATGGCGGTGCGGTCCAGCCGGAACTCGACGCGGCCCTGGCGGGCGTCGTTCACTGCCTTGCCCATGTCCTGGCCTTCCACAACGGTGCCGGATCGGGGGTTGGGCATTAGGCCTCGGGGCCCAAGGATGCGGCCCAACCGGCCGACCTTGCCCATGAGCTCCCGCTGCGCGAGGGCGACATCGAAGTCCGTCCAGCCACCCTCGATCTTCTTGACCAGGTCGTCGCCGCCCACAAAGTCGGCACCGGCCTCTTCAGCGAGCGTAGCGCCTTCGCCCTCAGCGAAGACGAGCACCCGAACCGTCTTGCCCAAGCCAAAGGGGAGGAGGGCCGTGCCCCTGAGCTGCTGCTCGGCGTGGCGAGGGTCCAGGCTGGTGCGCACGTGCAGCTCCACCGTCTCGTCGAACTTGCTGTAGGCGGCCTCCTTGGCCAGCTTGACCGCCTCCTCCGGCCGGTACGTTTGCGTCCTATCGATGAGGGTGGCTGCCTGGGCGTACTTCTTGCCGGCCATGTCGCTAGACCACCTCGATTCCCATGCTGCGGGCGGTGCCTTCCACTATGCGCATGGCCGCTTCCACGTCCGTCGTGTTCAGGTCGCGCAGCTTGACCTGGGCGATCTCGCGGACCTGGTCACGCGAGACCTGGCCCACCTTCTCCCGTCGCTGGGCGCTGCTGCCCTTCTCGACGCCGGCGGCGCTCTTGAGCAGGTCGGAGGCGGGCGGGGTCTTCAGCACGAAGCTGAAGGATCGATCCTCATAGACAACGATCTCGACCGGGACTATCGTGCCAGCCTGCGAGGCCGTCCGCTCGTTGTAGTCCTTGCAGAAGGCCATGATGTTGACGCCGTGCTGGCCGAGCGCAGGGCCCACCGGCGGGGCCGGGTTAGCCTTGCCGGCCTCTATCTGGAGCTTGATGACGGCGCGAACCTTCTTTGCCACGCTAGAGCTTCTCCACCTGAAGGAAGTCCAGTTCCACGGGTGTCTCTCGCCCGAAGAAGGAGACGAGGACCTTCACCTTCCCCTTCTCCGTGTTGATCTCGTCCACCTGCCCCACGAAGTCAACGAAGGGACCGTCGATGATGCGGACGCTCTGGCCGGCAGAGAAGCCCACCTTGACCCGGGGCTCTACCGCCCGCATCTGGCGGATGATGCGGCGTACCTCCGGCTCCTCCAGTGGAACCGGCCTGTGGCCCGAGCCGACGAAGCCGGTGACACCCGGCGTGTTGCGAACCACGAACCAGGCGCGGCTGGACTCCGTGTCGTCCTCCTTGAGCTCCATCATCTGTACAAGGACGTAGCCGGGGAATATCTTGCGGGCCACGGTGCGCCGCTGGCCATCCCGGATCTCGATTTCGTCCTCCGTTGGTATCACGACTTGGAAGACGAGACCTTGGGCATCCATGGAATCGATGCGGTGCTCCAGGTTGGTCTTGACCTTGTTCTCGTAGCCGGAGTAGGTATGGATGACGTACCAAGCTCGCCCCGGGGGCGTGAGCTCCTCCTCTTCCTCGCCCAGGCTGGCAACTGCCCCTTTTGCCGAAGCGGCCTCTTGCTCTTCGAGGGCGGGTTTGGGGTTGCTGGCCTTCTTCCTGGCCACTTGTCCTCCCGTCAGCGCAGCAACGTGTTCTCGATCAGCCAGTTGAACAGGAGGTCGACGCCTCCCAGAGCGAGGCCTACCGCCACCGAGACCACAAGCACCACCATGGTGAGGTTGGTCGTCTCCTGGCGCGTAGGCCACGTCACCTTCCGCAGCTCGCTGATGATGTCCTGCAGCCAGCGGGGTCGAAGGAAGGCCGCAAGGCCGCGGCGCTGTTGCGGGGCCTGGCGCGACGGCTTGGGCGCTGGCGCTATGGCCACTGGCCTCTGCCGTGTCTTGGCCTTGGCGGCGGGTGGATGACGTCTGGCGGCCCGGCTCATTCTAGCCCCTTCCCACGCTACCGAACCTCGCGGTGCGGGCGGTGGGCGCGACACCGCGGACAGTACTTCGATAGCTCCAGGCGGTCGGGGTCGTTCCGCCGGTTCTTGGTGGTCGTATACGTCCGTTCCCGGCACTCGGTGCAGGCCAGGTGGATGATTACGCGGTCTTCCTTCTTAGCCATGGAAGTGGGAGAAGAGCTCCGTCCTCCTATTCGAGAACCTTGGTGACGATCCCGGCGCCCACAGTGTGGCCGCCCTCACGGATAGCGAAGTGTACTCCCTCCTCGATGGCGATGGGCTGAATGAGCCGCACCTTCATCAAGTTGAGGCTGTCGCCGGGCATCACCATCTCCATGCCCTCGGGCAACTCGATGGTCCCTGTGACGTCAGTAGTGCGGATGTAGAACTGGGGCCGGTAGCCGGTGAAGAACGGCGTGTGCCGGCCGCCCTCTTCCTTGGAAAGGACGTACACCTCGCTCTCGAAGTAGACGTGCGGAGTGATGCTGCCCGGTGCGGCCAGCACCTGGCCCCGCTCGACTTCGTGGCGCTCGACTCCTCGGAGCAGGCAGCCCACGTTGTCGCCCGCCTCACCCGAGTCCAGGATCTTGCGGAACATCTCAACGCCGGTAACCACGGTCTTACGGGTGTCGGTGATGCCAACGATCTCTATCTCGTCGCTCACCTTTACCACCCCACGCTCGATGCGGCCGGTGGCGACGGTGCCGCGGCCCTTGATACCGAAGACATCCTCCACCGGCATGAGGAAGGGCTTGTCCTTTGGTCGAGAAGGAGTCGGGATATAGTCGTCGATAGCCTTGAGGAGCTCGTGGATGCTCGCGAACTCGGGAGCATCGGGGTCGGTACTCTCGCTCTCCATGGCGTTGCGGGCGCTACCCCGGATAATGGGGATGTCGTCGCCGGGGAACTCATAGCTGCTGAGAAGCTCGCGCAGCTCCAGTTCGACCAGATCCAGAAGCTCCGGGTCATCCATCATATCTACCTTGTTCAGGTAGACGACGATGCTGGGAACCTCCACCTGTCGGGCGAGCAGCACATGCTCCCGTGTCTGGGGCATGGGCCCCTCGGGTGCCGCCACCACCAGAACGGCGCCGTCCATCTGAGCCGCACCGGTGATCATGTTCTTGATGTAGTCGGCGTGTCCGGGGCAGTCGATGTGAGCGTAGTGGCGGGCTTCCGTCTCATACTCAACATGGGCGACGGCGATGGTAAGACCGCGGGCCTTTTCCTCCGGCGCGTTGTCGATGCTATAGAAGTCGCGATAGGACGCCTGACCTTTCATGGCCAGAACCTTGGTTATGGCCGAGGTCAGGGTGGTCTTGCCGTGATCGACGTGACCGATGGTGCCGATGTTGACGTGCGGCTTGGTCCGCTGGAACTTCTCCTTCGCCATGTCGACTAGTCCTCCTTAGGTGGAGATGGAGCCCACACCCGGAATCGAACCGGGGACCCCGTTCTTACCAAGAACGTGCTCTACCTGCTGAGCTATGTGGGCCCCCAATCCAACAAGCGCCGAGCCGGACGCCCGTCGCGCTGGGGGCCCCACCGGCCCTCGGCGTCCGACCCATTTGCCTTCAGAATGGTGCCGGGGGCAGGATTCGAACCTGCGTAGCCATCTAAGGCAACGGTTTTACAGACCGTCGGTTTTAACCACTCACCCACCCCGGCACGGTAGTGGCGGCGGCGAACGCCAAGGCGGGAGCAGGATCCGTGCTCCGTACCCCCAATGCCTCTCGTCTGGAGCCCGAGAGGGGATTCGAACCCACTAACCTACCGATTACAAGTCGGTTGCGCT
>DAOULP010000008.1:0-3517 GCA_034420175.1 Dehalococcoidia bacterium
GTTTGTTTCCTGTCCCCGTGAATCTGCGGCAACCGAAAGAGCCCGTAGCGTGTAGCGGAAGGCTTCAGCCTTCCAGACAGCTTCGTGGAGGGCTGAAGCCCTCCTCTACGAGCTTCACTCTCCCCCCTCCTCCTCCAGTTGCCGCAGGGCCGCGCGCACGATGTCGGGATTCTCGCCACCCGCGCCGATGCGCTCGTAGAGGGCCAGGGCCTCGGTTAGCAGGCGCCGCGCCTCCTCCCGCTGGCCGCGCCGCTCGGCCAGGAGCCCGAGGTTGCCGAGCTGGTTGGCCTGGCCGAGCGGGTGATCGATGCGGCGGTGTATCTCCAGGGCCTGCTTGTAGTGCTCCTCGGCCTTGTCCAGGTCGCCGCGGCGGGCGTACACGTTGCCCAGGTTGCCGAGCTGGTTGGCCTGGCCGAGGGGGTTATCGATGCGGCGGTCTATCTCCAGGGCCTGCTTGTGGTGCTCCTCGGCCCGGTCCAGGTCACCGCGGTCGGCGTAGACGAGGCCCAGGTTGCCGAGGTTGTTGGCCTGGCCGAGGGGGTTACCGATGCGGCGGTCTATCTCCAGGGCCTGCTTGTAGTGCCCCTCGGCCCTGTCCAGGTCGCCGCGACCGGCGTAGACGTTCCCCAGGTTGCTGAGGACCTGGGCCTGGCCGAGAAGGTTGTCGATGCGGCGATGTGTCTCCAGGGCCCGATTGAGGTGCTCCTCGGCGCGATCCGGCTCGCCGCGCTCCAGGCAGACGCGGCCGACCTCGTTCAGTGCGGATCCCTTTTCCGCCTCCGATTCCGCGCCTTCTGCCGCGCCCAAGGCTCGGTCCAGGAAGCGCTCCGCGTCTTCCAGTCTTGACTGCTGGCGGAAGAGGCTCCCAAGCTTTCGAAGGGACATGGCCTGCTGCGTGGCGAGCCCCCGGGCGACGGCGATTGCGTACGCCTCGCGGTACTGGGACTCGGCGTCGTGCGGTTTGCCCAGAGTAGCGAGAGAATCCCCCAGTGCGATGTGGGCGGCGACGCGTTCTTGGTCGGGCGGGTCCCACGCGAGGAGTTCAGTTAGCACACGAACGGCCGTTGCATGGTCACCGCGCTGCCTCAGTTCCGTTGCCCGGTCGTACAAGTCGCCTCTCACGGTGATCTCCGCCATCGGCGGCCTGGTCACGTCCTCCGTGCGAGTGTCGTAGCCGAGCGAGGAGGAGGAGATGCCGCCGGGGGGGGGCCTCCCCCGCGCTCTTGACTCTAGCCGACGGAGCCACCGGGTCCAGCCCCGCTGAAGGAACGCCACACTCGTCGCGACCGCAACGGCAGCCCCAACGGACGCAGCTATGGCGGCGACGACCTCAGTTCCTTCCACGCTTCTCCTCGCTCTGCCCCGCCTGTCCGGAGGAACGGCGCTGCATGGACCTCACAATGGTCTCGAGGCTTCTTACGCTCGTCGATAGATCATCCAGCTGGCGTCTTGCATCTGCTGTCACCGCCCGCTGCGCACCAGCCCACGCGCTGCCCAGGATGGCCTTGGTGCGGCGCCACAGCCACGGCAGACACACCAGCACGCACAAGAACACGACGATGGCGACGATCCCAGCGGCTGTGCCCAGGTACGAGAAGGCTGCCAGAATGGCTAGCCCGCCAATCACGCCCCCGATGATATTCTTGCGGATGTCGTCCACAGCCACTCTCACCCGGCCGCGCCGAGGCGTGGCCCACCCCTACGGCCCTGCGTATTGTACCCTATCGAGCGAGCCGTGTGTGAGAGGCTACTCTTCTTTCGCCCGGCGCAGGCGGGGGCGCCGCAGGGCGCGGCCGGCCAGCAGGCCGATGAGCGGCGGCAGGGCAATCATGGCGATGCGCTGCCAGGGCCGGACTATGGGCACCCAGCGGGCGCCCGCCGCCGTGATCTCGATGAAGCCGATGGGCACGACAGCGCCGCCCCCTCCACCCCCGCCGCCTCCGCTTCCCTCTGTTGACTCGCGCCCTATGCCTGCGCCGGCGCCAAACCCGAAGTAGGTTCGCGCCACGGGAATCACCGTCACCCCCTGCGCCTCGACGGGGTCGCCGTAGACCGTGCTGACGGCGATGGTGTCCCGTATCCCATTCACCACGCGGCGGATAATGTCGCCCGCTTCCTCCACGGCGGTGGCTTCGGTGGCCTCGCCGCCCGGCCCGGTCGCCGAGCCCATCCCTGCTGCCTCACGGTTCTCTTCCATGTCGGTCCTCCCTCCTGGAATCGAGATTCTCAGCCCACGAGCTGGGTGACGGTCACGCCTTCGCGCGCGTGGGCTGGCGGCGTCTACGCCTCGACCGACTCAGTCCAGCTTGCGGGTTCAGGGATTGGCTCGCCTTCCCTGCGCATACCCTCAAGGTGAAGGTCGATGGCTTGGCGGATGTTCCCCTCCACCTCCTCTGGACTGGCCCCAGTAGCCACACACCCGGGCAAATCAGGCACATAGGCTGAGTAGTTGTTTGGCGTCTTCTCATACACGACAGCATATCTCATTCTGGCGCTCCTTTGAGCCCTGCCTGTTTCAGGATGCTGTTGTACGTGCCCGGGGCCAAGTCATGGTTTGGGTGACCGGCGATAGTGACAAGGCCCGGCCTGTCTGGATGTTTGTACTGCCGGTGGCCCCCTCGGGTCCTTATCAGGACCCAGCCTTCCCTTTCTAGCTGCCTGATGACATCTCGGACTTTCGTCATGACTCAGCGCTACTATACCCCTCATCCCACGAGCTGGGCGACGGTCACGCCCTCGCCGCCCTCCTCCAGCCGGCCCGTCTCTACGGCGCGCACGAGGGGGTGGCGGGCCAGCATGTCGCGCACCGCCTTGCGGAGGGCGCCGGTCCCCCGTCCATGCACGATGCGTACCGAGCTCAGGCCGGCCCGGTAGGCGTCGTCCAGGTACTTGTCCAGGGTCGGCAGAGCCTCGTCGATGGTCTGGCCCCGCACCTCCACCTCCGGCTCGACGGTCGGCGCGGGCGGCATGGGCGCCGCGGGCTGCGGCCGGGCCGCTTTCCCATGGGGCCGCTGCACGCGCTCGACCTGGTCCAGCGAGACGCGACTGTGCAGGGAGCCCAGACGCACCTCGATCTCCTGGTGCTCGTCGGGCGGGCCCAGCGCCTCGCCGTAGCGGTCGAGGCCGCGCAGCCAGACGAGATCGCCGGCCTCGATGTCGTCGGGCTTGACGGCGGGCTCGCGGCGGCGGGGCTGCTTTCGTCTGCGGCGGCTGAGGCTCTGGAGGCGGCGGACGGCCTCCTCCGCAGCGACCAGTTTGTCCTGGGCCGGCTCCAGACCGGCGGCGTCGGGCGGCTTCGGCGGGCGTACTCTGGGCCGCATGGAGGCGGCGGCGCGTCGGGCCGCCTCAGCGGCCTGCTCGGCGGCGACGCGCTCCTGCTCGATACGACGGCGGGCGTCCTCGAGCAGCCGGCGGGCGTCGGCGACCTCCGCTTCGACGGAGGCGCGGGTGGAGGCAAGCAGCTCCTCGTGCTCTTCGTCCAGGGCGTCCAGGCGCTCCTCGAGCCGCTTGCGGATCT
>DAOULP010000009.1:0-9768 GCA_034420175.1 Dehalococcoidia bacterium
GTGGAGGTTGACCATCCGCCCTCTGTATGGGACGTGGTAGGGGCACATGCCGGAGCAGCCGCCGCAGAGGGCGCAGAATCGCCGCGCCCGCACCTCCTCTATGAGTGCCTGACATCCCTTGATCTCGGTTTTGGGGCTCATCTTCCCCCCTTCTCGCCCTGTCCGCGGCCTGCGGTCCGATGTGATCGTCGCATCGCTTGCCTAGGGCGCCAGATACGAGACGGTGGCATCGGGATAGATGGCTACCTTGGCGCCGTTCGGGTGCAGGCTTTCCAGGGCCTGGCGGGTCTCGCTCCAAGTCTTGGTCCAGGTCACAGCCCTGGGGTCGGCGTACATGTCGACGCAGGTCAAGTCCTTCTCGGGATTGAGGACGATGAGCTTGAACTGCTCCGGGAGCCTGCGGCTGGCGAACAGGCGCCCGCCGTAGTCCGTGCCAAAGGTGCGCATCGAGTAGTGAACCACCTGGCCGGTGGGGCTGTTCATGATTAGCACCATGGTGCCGCCGTTCGCTCCCAGCAACCCGATCGCCAGGGGAACGGTGACGAACGACTCGTTGGCCTTGAGGAAGGAGTTGGCGATCACCACGTCCGGACTCGGAACTCGCTCGGCGGCGTACACTTCCTTCGCCAGCTTGGCCGCCTCATGGTGCTCCTGTACGGGATCTCCGGCGAAGAGAGCGATGATCTCGCCCTTCATGTTGACCAGGCTGTCGGCTGCGAAATCGAGGCCGGCCAGCTTGCAGGCCTCCTCGAACTCCAGCCGCATGACGTTCTGCTCGTAGTTGCCGGCACCAAGGGTCTCGGGGGCGCTGAAGGCCACCTGCGTATGGAAGTGGGCGATGCTGTCCATGTGGGCAACGCCGGGGAGAATCATCTTGCCGCCGCCGCTGAAGCCGACCTGCGGCTGTGGCGCCACGCAGCCGATGCTGATCTTCAGGTCGCAGTTCATGACCTCCCGGTTGACAAGCAGCTTGGTCCCGCGGCTCGTGGTTCCGACCTCGACGCAGTTCTCGTAGATGTTGTGGTTGTAGACGGGGAAGCGCTCCAGGATCTCCTGGCCCAGCTTCAGACGGTGGGCGACGTTATCGTGGGGGCCGTGGGTGCCGATTGCGGCGATGAAGCGGATCTGCTCGTCTGCGATGCCGGCTTCGGCCAGCTCCTTCAGGACGTAGGGCGCGACCTGATAGGTTCGCAGGGGGCGGGTGGTGTCATCGAACAGGATGGCGACTTGCCTGCGCCCGCGGGCCAGTTCCCTCAGGGGCGGCGTGCCGATGGGGTTGTCGAAGGCCCTCTGCATCTCTTCGGCGCCCAGGCGGGGGCGGTCGTGGCCCCTGGGAGGGCACACGCGGACCTCCCACGAGTCCGGGAAGTCCATCTCTAACTCACAGGTGTCGTACCAATAGAGCTGCGGAACCCGTACCTTCATGGGAGCACCTCTCAATGCGCAGCGTGGGGTTGCTGGCCCGACTGTAGCACAGGTCTAGTCGGGATTCACTACTGCCAGTTGGCCCCTTTTCGCGGGATGCACGGCCACCGCCGGCTATGGTGCTGCTACCTATCATGGGCGGCTGGTCGGCGCGAAGGGCCCGGCCATGAGTGAGGCATGAGGGGCACGCCATTGTAGGCTCCATAGCGGGAGGCGTGGTAGTGTCGCCACGCGTGGACCCGCGGTTCGGGTCGGTGTATGTTGAGTGGGCAGGTCGGTCGCGAGTGGCAAGCGAGGTGTGACTATGGCCAAGAGAATCGGGATCATCTACTGCAAGAGGATACAGGACCAGGGCTGTGTTGGCTGTGCTAAGTGCTACAAGGCGATCAATGACAAGACGTTTGCCTTCGAGGGCGAAGGCGATCTACGGATAGTCTTTAAGACCAGTTGTGGCGACTGCCCCGGCCTGGTGCTCCCCAAGTTCCAGCTCCAGATGGGAGTGATCGAAGGGTTGGGCGAGAAGGTGGACGAGGTCTACTTCGCTACCTGCGTCAAGAAGGCCACAGGGCTGATGAACTGCCCAATGAATCTGGATGGCATCAAGGCCAAGATCGAAGAGCAGTTCGGCGTTCCGGTGAAGGTCGGGACGCACGACTACTGAGGCCCTGTGCTTCGCGCCGATTCACTGCCCGGGCAGGTAATAGAGGGGGTCCTGGCGGACGCCGCCGTCGATGACCTCGAAGTGGAGGTGCGTGCCGAAGCAGTTGCCCGTGCACCCCACGATGCCTAGCGGCTGCCCCTGTCGTACCCGCTCCCCCTCGGCGACAATCACGGAATCCAGGTGGGCATAGAGGGTGATGATGCCATCGGGGCTCTCCACGACGACGTACAGGCCGTAGGAGCAGCAGCGGTTGCCCCCCGCGAATAACACTACCCCGTCGGTGGCGGCCAGTATGCGGCCGTTCGACTGCCCGATGTCGATGCCCAGCGGGTGACTGGGTCCGAAGTAGCTGGTGATGGGCCCAATGGCGGGCCACACCAGCCGCTGGCGCTGGTCCTCCTGTACGAGCGTTCGCCAGTAGGCGCGGAAGAACCGGTCGATGCCGTCGGCCACGCCCTGGGCCAACGCCGGGCCGTTGCCGTCAGGGGCAGCGGGGACCTCTAGAAGAACCGTTGGCATCCGATGGCGACCGGCCAGCAGAAGGTCGCACTGAAACGCCTCGGCATTCGTGATCTCGCCGTCTCCCTGTCCCACACTGGAGAGGCCGCTTGCGGCAAGGCCCTTCAGCAGAAGGTCGGCCAGTTGGCTTCCCAAGGAACCTTCCACCTGGCAGAACCAGGCCTCCACGCCTGGGGAGGTGCCCTCGCCGGTCACGGATTGAATCAAGACGTAGGCATCGGGACGGAGGGGGCCGGAGCCCTCGGTGGTGACGTCCCCTTCCGCGAGGCTGATCTCGTAGCCCTGAGCTTCCAGACTCTGCTTCGCGAGGAGAGCCGCCTGCGCTGTATCGGGTGGGAGGGACGCCCCAAGCTGCAGGACGGCCGCCAGGGATCGGCTGGGGGGGGAGCTCGACTGAGGGCGTGTGGACGTGCTTGTCTGTCCTGAGACGGCTTGGGCGCGGGTGGCCGGCAGGGCGTCGCTGGGCGCCGGGTAGCGGATGTCGGGCACGGTCGCTGGGCGCGCCGCCGTGGGTGATGGCTCCGCAGTCGCCCGCACCGGCTGAACGGGCTGTGTCTCCGCAAGGACTTGACTGAATGGAGCTGGCCCGCCTGTTTCCGCGACAGGCGGCTCCGCGCGCGCCCTGGCGGCCTGGAGCGAGACGACGATGACGCCGACAGCCAGCGCCGCCGTAAACACCTCGATGACGCGGAGTGTTGCCGTCCACAGAGCGGCAGCCATGATCAGCTAGGCAGCGTCCCTGCCTCCCCCATTTCGCCACCGGAAGCGTCCACACCCAGGAGGCCGGCGCGAATGGCGCGAGCCTCAGCCAGCAGGTCGGCCGCCGGTATGTCTTCGAGGTCTTCCTTCAGGACGGGCGGTATGCCGGTGGCACCCTCTTTCGCTGAGGCCTTGAAGAGGGCCAGTGCGTCGTCATCAGTAGCGGCCTCGTTCGCCGGCGCTTCCGCGGATGCACCCTGCTGCGCCTGGCTCTCGGCGGACGGCGGTTCGGCCGTCATGTCCAGGGGGTCTCCCCCACCTTGAGCGACCTGCACTACCGGATCCTGGGCTGGCTCGGCCTCCGCCGGAGGGGACGGGTCTGTCGACTCGACCTCTCCCGCTGGCGTCTGGGCGTCGCTGGGGGGAGAGGATGCCATTAGGAGACCGTTCTCCTCGGCATTGAACTCATCCTCGCCTTCGTCTTGGCTCTCGTCGGGTGTCTTTGCCACTCGTTTCAGGAATCCCATGGGATGCCTCCCTGTGCTAGCTCGGCGGTGCGGGTGTCTCGGCCACGCTCTGGAAGAGCATGGATACGAGGGCCGGTACGGTGAGTACGGCGATGCCGGAGATGAGCATCATTACGGAAGCGAACAAGCACAACTTGTAGCGGCTACCCCCGGTCGCTGCGTAGGGCGCGAACGAGTTGGCCGCCGTCAACAGCAGGATCATAGTGAACACGAAGACGCTGATGATCCGCATGTTGGGTGCCGAGAACAGGAGCATGTTGCTCACCCCTGCCTCGGCAATTGTGTCGCTGTTGAGGCTCTCGTCCTGAACCTTGGAAAGCTCGGTGCCGAAGATACGCATCACTTCTGTGATGAACAGGATGATGGCTAGCAGTACCGCGTGCAGCGGGACGACTACCCAGGCGAAGGTGTTCGCCACGAGCTTCCGGCTGGACCGCATCAGGGCTACCTTCTGCGCGAAGTCCGACGTCATGGTGCCTACCCGCCCGGGGTCCCCGCCCAGCCGCAAGCCATCCCAGAATATGCGCACGGAGCGGCTGACCAGTTCCGAGCCTGACTCGCCGGCCAGCCGCAGCCAGCAGAGCTGCGGTGTGATGCTGCTGTTCAGCCGCACGTACAGGCGGTGCACGTGGGGCTCCAGGGTACCGAGGGAGCGTCGGTTGAGGCGGCTCAGCGCCTCGGTGACGGTGGTCCCCGCCGTGCCCATCACGCCGCCGAGGGCACGCAGAAAGGTGGCGATGTCGTGATCGCGCCCGTCTACCTTCCAGTCGTCGCGGAGGGCTACGTAGCCCAGCGGCGCCAACGCCACGGCGCTTCCGATGAAGGCCACACCCATGCCGAAGGTGATGTTGAGCACGACACCGGTCACCACCGACACCGGCAGCAGGATCTGGCCCAGCCGCGCCATCTGGTACTGCTCCGGCGACTTCCTTGCCAGGCGATGTGTCTTCACCTCATGAGGGGCGTTTCCGAAGATCACCCAGGCACCCGCCAGGGTCACGAGGAGCACGACGATAGACAAGCCGAGGATGACGCCCTCGCCCATCGAGTAGATCATCATGGAGACCATGGCGATGACCACGATGAGGGTACAGGAGACCATGAGGGCGACGTAGGCATCGGTCCACTTCTGGAGCGACTCCAGGTCCCGCTCGTATTTCTTGCCGTACAGCTCCACCTGCACCTCGGTCTCCCGAGCCAGGAACTTGTCTTCCGGCTCGCCGGCGGAGAGGGCGGTGGCGAAGCGGAGGAGGAGGTTGTGGATGGCTTCCGGGCCCACCTGCTCGGCCACGGTCTCGCAGGCGCGGGAGTAGTCGTAGTTTAGGCGTTGCGCCACCAGGTGGACGCGGCGAAAGTAGCGGGAGGTGCAGTAATCCAGGCGGGAGGTGCCTTCGAAGAGCCTGTCCCTCGATATTCCCGCTGTCGCCACCGCCGACATGTGGGTGAGCTGGCTGAGGAGGTCGAAGTCGAGGGGATCCCGGCTGAAAGGCGGGGGGCTCCCAAGCTTCTCCTCACGCGGCTCGCTAGAGGAGTCCTTCCCGTCCCGCCTGAGAAAAGACCGTATAGAGATCATAGAAGTTGGTCCTGCCGCTCTCCCGGAGCTTCTCTAACAGCCTGGCCCGGCGCTCAAGGTCGTCGTAGATCGCCTGCCTGCTGCGGGCGTCCATGCCGCGCTTCCGTGCGACGTGGTGTTCCAAGACGTAGCTGTTGCCCTTCCCCAGGAACTCGTGGACGTCTGTGGCGGAGTTCCACTGGAAGGTGTCCACGAAAGAGAATGTGCCGTTGATCGGGTCGTAGTCCACGATCTCGCTGATGCCCGTGATTCGCCGGCCTGACTTGCCGTTCGGCAGGCGTACGGCGCTGCACAGGACCACGACGTTCAAGTTGTCGATGTAGGTTTTGGGCACATTGATGGGATGGCCGGTGAGGCGCTGGATCAGTTTCTGCACTGTGGAGGCGTGAAAGGTGGCCATGCAGGCGTGCCCGGTCTGCATGGCCTGGAAGGCAATCGCTCCCTCCTCGCCGCGGATCTCGCCCACTATGATCTCGTTGGGGCGTTGGCGCAGGGCGGCCTTCAGCAGACTGAACATGTCCACCGAGGAGCCCTCATCGGCCAGACTCCCTCGAACGACCTCCCGGATCCAGTTGGGGTGGGGGACCTGCAGTTCCGGCGTGTCCTCGATGCTGACGATCTTGGCCGCGGGGTCGATGAAGCCGGTGATGGCGTTGAGGAGGGTCGTCTTGCCGGAGGCCGTCTCCCCCGAAACGAAGAGATTCATTCCCTCGCCGACCGCCAGCCAGAGGTAAGCGGCCATGCTGTAGTCCAGGCTGCCGAACTCGACGAGGTCCAGGATGCTGAAGGGAGTCTCGGTGAACTTACGGATGGTGAAGTTGCTCCCACGTTTGGACACGTCGGCCCCATAGACAATGTTGATGCGCGAGCCATCGGGCAAGGTCGCGTCCACGATCGGGTTCTTGAAGGTGACCGGCCTGTTGATCTTCTCCGAAAGACGTAGGACGAAGTCGTCCAGCACCTCGTCCTTGTCGAAGACGATGGTGGCCTTGAGGGCCTTGAAGACCTTGTGCTCAAGGTAGATGGGCCCAAGGCCGCTACAACTTATGTCCTCGATGTGAGGGTCGTGAATCAGCGGGGCCAGGATGCCGAGGCCGATCTTGTCACGAACGATCAGGTATTCCAGGGCGGCTAGTTGGTCGGCAGTGACGGGAATCGGGCTGCCGGACCTGGCGGAGCCCGACAAGAAGCCGAAAGGGCCGCCGCCTTTCTTGCCGTTCTTGCCGTTGGTGCGCTTGCCGTTCCCGATCACCACGCAGTTCTCGCGGACGGCACGGTGTAGCACCTCGGCCTTGTCTTCGTCCGTCTCAGCGTGCTCCAGGGCCTCCACGTAGTCCAGCAGCCGGATCTCCAGCTTCGCCAGGATGGGGTCCAGGCCTTCCACGGCTGAGGGCTCAACAGAAATGTAGTAGTTCCGCGCATCGTTGTTGTCGGGAAAGATGTGGACGAAGATGTCGTTCGTGACGGGGTAGATCAGGTTGGGTGCCCGAAGGTCGCCCAACTTGCGGTTGAGCTCTGGGTAGTAGTCCGGCACGCCCACTTCCCCGATCGGCACCTGGTGCAGGTAGTCCAGCAGGTGCGGCGCTTCCGCCGTCCTCTCTTGGAGAAGTGGCGGCAGCAGGTTGTGCAGGGAGCACTGGTCAACCCCGCCTGCGTGCTCGTGTTGTGTCCCCTCCCCCGTGAAGGGCAGTCTACTCATGCCTTGGCCTTGGTCATGGGTATGATGCGCATGCCCATGTTGGGCTCGACGTCGAAGGCAACAACGTTGCCGGTGGTCAGCTCGGCGCCCCTGACCTTGACGACCTCTAGCTCCTTGAGTAGCCTGTCGCCCAGCTCCTGTACCCTTAGCCGCAGGTAGGCATCGCAGATGGAGCGGACTCGGATGAACATCGCCTCCTCGAATGCGTAGGAGTGCATGATCAGGAGCAGAGTCTTGGCGCCATCGCAGAGGTCCTTCGCCTGTGTGAAGAAGCCGAGCGTCTCCTGCGACGGTATGTTGGTCACGAACAGGCTGAGCGAATCGAAGACCACGAGGTCGCGATCAGCGGACACGGACATATGCCTCAGCGCGTCCTTGAGCAGCGTCAGCGCCTCGTCCGCGCTGGGAGCAGTTCGCAGAGCATACACATTCAGTCGCCCCGTCAGGAAGAAATCGGTGACGTCTTGGCGGAGGCTCTGCATCTGCCGGATCAGGCTCCGGATCGTGTTCTCAGTGGTGTAGTAGGCGACGCGTTTGCCCGCGTTCAAGGCGCCCCACACCAACTGCTGGGTGAGGACGCTCTTGCCGGCCTCAGACTGGCCCTCAATGAGGGTGAGGGAGCCCTCCGGGATGCCGCCCCCTATCTTCTTGTCCAGCTCCGTGTTTCCGGTGGAGATGAGGCGTCGCCCGCCTTCTTCGTAGGTACCCATTTTTCATCCGTCCACTTACTTCATCGGCACGTGTCACTCTACCCTGTGAAGGTGGTGGTCACCGTCACGCCCTGCTCCGTGGCGATAAGCAGGCGGTTGGTGGTCCCGCCACCGGGCGCCGGGTTGAGCGAGATCCGCATGTTCAACGTCTCGCCCGGGTTCACGATGCCAGGCTCGAACGCGTCGTTGGCGATGCTCTGAACGACCCACGTGTTCTGCGTCAGGGCTCCGTCTGTGTAGTCGATGTAGGCAACCATGAAGGTGGGGGTGGAGTCGGTGTACTCCACGACCACGTCCATGCTGTCGAACGCGGCCAGCCTGGTGTCGCCGCTGTTGAGGATAGCCACGTCCACGATCCCTGCGCTATGCGTGGCGCTGGTGATGCTGAGTTCAGTGTGCGCCTGCTCCACGGAACGGGATTCCATGGCCTTCCATGCCTGACCGAGGCTATCGACAGTCTGGTAGCCGGCGCGGGCCACCACCGTGGCCGCGATCATAAGGAGGGCGACGACAATGGCGGCAGGTATGGTTGTCTCCATCCCCCGGCGCTCCTAGACAGTGAAGAACTTGGCATCGGCAATGCCGTTGGGCACCACTGCCTTGACGTAGTAGGTGGTGCCTGTCGCCAAGGCGTAGCCCAGATGGATCGTGATGTGAAGAGTGGTCGTGGGTCCCCACTCGCTCTCGCCGCCCTCCAGCTCGTATTCCCAGCAGGGGGCGCTGCAGCTTGCGCCTCCGTAGGGAATACGATCGAAGTTGTCCTCAGGTCCGAAGAAGACGTCGGTGCTCTCGACGGGTGCGATGCGGGCTGCACCCACGTTCTTCACCCAGGCCTCGGCCTGTGTGGCGGTGTCCTGGCCTGTGGCGTGGATGATCTCCAACTGTGTGGAAATGCGATCGTTGACCACGTCGGAGGACATGACCATGGAGCTGTTGGTGCGGCCGACAGCGGGCAAGATGGAGTTGACGACCGCGACGATGGCGATCACGGCGCCAATGGTCAGGAGGGCAGTGGCAATGGCCTTCTCGATGGTCGCACCCCCTTGGGCTCCTCCGGGTGGGTGCCAGTGCGAAGGCCGGGAGGTCCGCTACCGGTTCCTTCCGGCAACACGGCGCCGTCGCACCAGCGACAGCTCGTCGGCTTCCTCTCCCGCTAGGATGGCTTCCAACTGACGCAAGGCCAGCAGTATGTCGTTCACGGAAGGCGATGAGCTGTCCTTGCGGCCCGTGGCCAGCTTGATCACCTTCAACAGGACGTCCTGGGCCTCGGACGGAAGAAGTCCGGCGAACCGGGCCAGGTCCAGGATCATTTGCATGTGAGCGGCGCCTAGCCGCGAGCTGCTTTCATCGATCCAGGCCACCAGGCTGGCAATGGTGGGCACGGTCCAGGGCTCGGGATATGCCTCGTCATCCGCGGGTTCCTCAGGCGCAGGCTCCGCTTCGCCACGGCTCCGCGCCGTGCCCGGACGGGGCCCGGTGGCCTCTGCTGGCAGTGGGGGAACGGGGTCCCGTGGCGTTCCCGGCTCCTCAGCCGTTGACGGCGGAGGGGTGGGCGTCGGCGGCGGCATCCATGCGGCGCCCGGTGGTGGTGTGGCTGCCGCAGGGGGTGGTGCCGGCGCGGCTGTCGTGGGCGGCGGAGGGGCGGGTCCTGCGACCGGCATCGGCGTGACGGCCGGTAGCGATGCAGAGGCGGTCGGGGCCAGAATCGTCGCCCCCTCCGCTTCCGGCGGTGCCGTGGATTCCGGGCGCCCAACGGGCTGGAAGATCGGCATTTCTGACCTGGCCGTGATAAGGGCCTCTCGCTCGGCCATGATGGCCTTGACTGACTCCAGGTTGGCCTGGACCTGGGGTGAGAAGGGGTTATCCCGGTCGAGCAGGGCCGTCCTGATCTCTTCCAGGATAGACTTCACCTCGCCCTTGAGGAGCTTCAGTTCGTCCTCGAGGGCGGCCATCTG
>DAOULP010000010.1:0-18016 GCA_034420175.1 Dehalococcoidia bacterium
GCACTCTCTTTTCAAGAGGGCCCTGCCCTAGGCCGCGAGCCTGTCGCATCCAGCCTCCCGCGCGCTGCCCCAGGGCCTGAGCGACGATCAGCGCGATCCCCAGCGCCACCGTCAGGTCGCCCGGGCTCACGGCCTTTGGAGACCAGCCTCCGAGCGGAACCACGACGTGGTCCGAGAGCGGCTGGAGTCTGGTGTCTTCTCTGAGCAGCAGGATGTCCTTGGAGCCGGGCAGTCGTTGCCCGGTCTCATACTTGGCCAGCTCGTCTGCTCCTGCCACCGACTCCACGGTCTCTGGCGCGATCGGCATCAGCCCGCCGTTAGCGACGATGACGGTCAGGTTGAGTAGTAGGCCAGCCGCCATCACCCACGCGCCCACGAACTTCCTGCCCAGCCAGGCCAGCGGGAGAAGTCCGACCATGGTGGCTGGGAGCAGCACACGAACAGCCAGGTCAGTGCCATTCGTGAGGACAGCGCCTTCTTGAACCAGGAGGACGGCTAAGACCGCCGCCGTGCAGGCGACGAGCCTAGCCGGCACTCTGGGGGCCGGTGCCCTTTGAATAGCGCTCGTGTCGGTCGACCCTGTGCCACCGCGAGGGTGGCGGGAGCTTCGCGGGTCTAGTGCCAGTGCCATGGAGCCACGCTGGCCAGAGCCCCAGCGACCAGCGTGAGCGTTACGAGTCCCAGAACCTGCAGGGTGTAAAGATGTCTTCGCATATGGTTCCTCCTTGCGAGCCTTTGCCTTCACGTAATGAATCGGCCGCTGGAGTCGGAACCTTGAGGCCGCGTGCCTGGAGCCTAGCTGGATTCGGTAGGGGGTAGTGGTCGTTAGTCGGGGGTCTGAGCTGCGAGGAGGTGCTTGTAGAGCCGGACCATTCGCGGGGGCGGGCTGGCGCCAAGGTCCGCCTGCAGCCTCTCCTGGTAGCGGCGAAAGGCGCGAAGCGCCGCCGGCCGATCTCCCAGGGCGGCGTAGCTTTCCATTGCCCACAGAGGCGCTTCTTCGTGGTAGGGATCGCCGGCCAGAAGTCGTTCACACAGGTCTACCACCTCGATGTACTCCTGGCGCTGGAAGCGGAGTGTCGTGAGGGCAGTCAGGGCGCGTAGATACCTGTCCTCTAGGCGGTGGCGGATCTCATCCGCCCACTCGGAGTAGACTTCGGAGAGGAAGGGGCCTCGGTAGAGAGAAAGGGCCTCCTCCAGGGCGGCCGCCTGCTCATCGGACTTGGCCGGCCGGTGCTCGGCCTCAGCGAGCTTGGCGGCAAACTCCTCGATGTCGAACCAGAATCTCCCCTGCGAGTTCAGTGCGTAGCGGCTACCCTCGGTCTTGACACACTGCAGGTAGACGGCGCGCCGGAGCCGGTGAAGGTTGGAGTGGAAGTTGCTGTTGCACTTCGGCTCGGGGTGGTCCGGCCAGATGTCGGCGGTGATCTCGTCCCGGCGCAGCAGCCTCCTGTTGACCAGAAGGTAGAAGAGCATCTCTCTACTCTTTTCGCTACGCCACTCGAAATCGGTGACCATGCGCTCGCCGACGACTACCCGAGTCTCGCCCAGGGAGTAGGCTCGTACCAGGGGCAGCTCGCCGGGGGCGGTGGATATCGGTTCCTCCGGGGGAGCCGGCGTCGGTCTGGCCTTCGGCGCTTGCAGCAGTCGGCGGTAGAGACCCCCGCCGGCGTTGCGGCTGGCCGCGTACTGAACCATCGCCTGGGCCCGCCAGGACTCCGGCTCGAGGAAACGCTCGTAGCCCAGCTCTCGGGTCAGGGAGGCAGCGCGCTCCAGCAGATCGAGCGCCTGGCGTCGGCGACGAACTTCGAAGGAGGCCCTTGCCGAGAGGAAGGTCGCCAGACACTCTTCTCGCTTGGCCCCGCACCCAGCGAAGGCCTCAACCGCCTCACCCAAGGGGAGCAGGGCCTCACGAGGTCGGCCGGTTTCCAGAAGGTACTGTCCCTCTACCATTTGGTCGAGGCCCCGATTGAAGGGCCCCTCCTCGATGCGGGTGGCGGCGGCCTCCTGCAGGCAGAGCTGCGCCTGTTCGCCGTCGCCCATGTAGAGGTGGGTGAGACCCAGTCCCTGAGTTGCCGCCCTTAGCAGATAGCCATCGCCCACGCGTCGAGCGAGCTCGATGCCTTCCCGGTAGAGCTTGAGGGCCCTGTCGTGGTGGGAGAGGGCCCGCTGCGTGTCGGCCATGCCGACCGCGGCATAGGCCTCGTCGCTCAGCCGTCCTGCCTTGTGACCCACCTTCAGAGCGCGCTCGTACATCTCGATGCTCGCCTGGTAGTCACCGCGCTGATACTGAAGGACGCCCAGGTTGTTGAGAGTCGCCGCGAGGTCTGCCAGATTCCCGAGCTGCTCCCACGCGACGCGAGCGCGCTCCAGGGCGTTGTGCGCTTCATGCCAGCGTGACTGCGCGCTGTGGCAGTAGCCCAGGGCGTCTGAGATGCTCGCCACCCGGTGGAGTTCGCCGGCCGCCTCGAAGAGGCGCATCGCCTCCTCCAGTTCGGCCACCGCGGTACTCAGGTCACCAGTCATTCCATGGCTGGTGCCGAGCTGACGAAGTGCCTCTGCGCGGAACGTCTCGTCCAGACCGACCTCGGTGATGTGCTCCAAGGCCTTCTGGAAGCGCTCCAACGCCCCCTCGACGTCGCCTTTGTGGCGCAGGACCTCGCCGGAGATGAGAAGGGCCTGGACAGCAGCAGCCGCCTGGCCGGAGGCCTCGGCAGCCTGGAGAGCCTGGCGGGACAGCCGGAGGGCGCTCTCGGGGTCCTCCATCTGGAATCTGGTCCTCGCACGCCAGAGGGTGAGATCCGGCGATTCGACAGCGGCAGGAGGCAGCGTGTCGAGAGCGCTGTCCAGGGCCTGCCACTTGCCCTGCTCCGCAAGCCGCGGCGCGACGCGCGCGACCGCGTCCGCAGCCTCTGGCCAGGCCTCCAGTTCCAGCAGCAGTTCGAGTCCTTCCTGGGCACGCCCCTCGCCCTCCAGAATGGAGGCGGCGCGGAGGCCCAAGTTGCGGTAGAGCGACTGGTCCTCGGCTTTCAGTTGACTCTGGAGGAACGTCCTGAACAGCGGATGGCAGCGATACCAGGCCCCGTCGCCCCCCACCCTCGTAACAAACAGTATGCGGGACTCGGATTCAGCGAGCAGCCGCCGTGAGCCCTTTGTCCTGAGGACGGCGTCGCACAGGTCGGGGCTGAGCTCCGGGAGAACACTGGTGTGTGTCAGGAACTTGACAAGCTCCGGGGACAAGTCGGCGACGGCCTCGGCGGCAAGGAACTGGAACAGCTCATCGCTTTGCACGGGACCCCCCATTGGCGAGGCGTGGCCCCCGGTGAACCTGGCCAGGACCAGCGCAGCACACCACCCTTCGGTAGACTCACGGAGTTCCCTGGCCTCGTCCTCAGAGACCTTCTGACCCTGGATTGACAGGAGGAGCTCCTGAATCTCCTCAACGGTGAAGGCGAGATCGGCTGGCCCGAGGACCACTGCCTCCCGGCGAGCGACCAGCCGCGGCAGGCAGGGCAGGCCCGGCCGCGTCCGGGAGATGACGACAACGTGCAGGTTCTCCGGTGCCCAGGTCAGGAGGTCACTCGCCATGGCGACGGCGCCCTCGGACCGTTCCACTGTCTGGAAGTCGTCCAGGACCAAGGCCAAGTACTCATCAACCGAATCGTGGATCTCGTTGACCAACCGGGGGACCAGGTAGCCCCGCGTCTCCTCGGCCGACCGTGGCCGCTTTGCCTCAGCCAGGATGCTGAGGCCGAAGCCAGGCTGCTGCTGCTGTACTGCGGCGATGATCGCCTCGCCTAGGGCGCTGGCGTCGGCCTCCGACGGAGCCAGGTTGAGCCAGCAGACAGGCATGTCCACATCGTGCGCCCAATCCACTAGGAGGGTGGTCTTGCCATACCCGGCCGGCGCGGCCACGATCGTTGCGCGCTGCCCAACGTTGCGATGCAAAATGTCAAGGAGACGGGGCCGCCGGATCACGTCGGGCCGGCGACGGGGCACGAGGATCTTGGTGATGGCAGTGGCGGCGGCCGGAGTCGAATTCGAGCCAGGCATGACAGTCTCGGCGAGCAGCTATCGTGCTCACCACAAAGGATACGCCAAAATGCCGACCGGTGCGAACTGTCCGAACCGGTGCGCGCGTGGCACGCTGTGGTGCCAGACTCGTTCGGAGCATGCCGAATTGGCACCGCTGGTGTGGGGATAGCCACCCAGACCATGAGATGCTGCCGAGGCGCGACTTGGGCAACAGCGACCGGCGACGCCGCACAGATATGGGGAACCCCGGATTGACATCGCGGTCAGAAGTCACTAGTTTTGTGGCAGCCGCGCGACGGCCATGAAGAGCCCAGCCGTCGCGAATCTGGCGGTTCTCGTACCGCATTTGATCCGACTGGCTTTGTCAAGGAGGTTCGAATGGACGAATGGATTCAGCGATTCAACAGCCTGAGCCTTGGAGAGAAGATCATCCTTCCAGCGGGAGTGGTCCTGTTCATAGTTGGGTTCTTCCCCTGGTATAGCGTCGACCTCGGGCCTCTGGGCACCTACACTCGCAACGGATGGGAGTCGCCTGGGGCGTTCTGGTCCATCCTCTCGATTCTCATCGGTCTGGCGATGGCGGCTGTGGTTGTCCTGAAGAACCTTGGGACGGTGGCCATCCCGGACAACGTGGGAGGCTTCACCTGGCCCAAGATCCACCTGGGCGCCGGCGTGGTCGCGCTGGTGTTTGTGCTGATCAAGCTGGTGAATGAATCCGACTACCTGGGGTTTGGCTTCTACCTGGGCATCATCCTGGCAGCGGCTCTCGCCGCGGGAGGGTTCCTGATGTTCAGGGAGGAGGCTTCAGTCTAGCCGATCCGCTGAGGATGCCCTGGGCCGCATGATACCGCCTGGATCTTCGAGGGCGTCTCCCGGGCGGTTCATGTCCCGGTTTGAGTTCGCTTGCTAAGAGGGCCCACCGGTGTTGATGAGGATGCGCGAGCGGAGCTGAAGCGGGGAACTCTGGGTGTCTCAGGGCTGACGGTCACCCATCAAGGATGCGGCCAATGCCCCTATCTGGTCCGTCCTTCAGGCCTCAGGCCGTTGTGGAGGCCCTGATGCGCCCGGCAGCAATTCAGACGGTGTGACGACAGGGCAGACGCTGGTGGATTCCCGCCCGGCCGCAGAAGGCGGCGAGCGCACAAGGAGGTGAACAAGACCGATGCCGAAGAAGAAGCAGAAGGCCGCTTTTCCCCCGATGAACGTGCCCGCAGCGGCCGCCGAAGGACTCTTGCTGTATCAGGCTCAGACGGCCCTTCTCAAGCTCAACGAACGGTCACTGCTGGATTCGGGACTGAGCCAGCCCCAGATGATGCTGCTCGGCATGCTGTACTGGGACGGCCGAGCGCTCGTCCCGCGGCGGATGCGGAACACGCTCGTGGTGGAGGCCCAGAGCCTGACGGGCATCATCGACGCACTGGAGAAGAAGGGCCTGGCGAAGCGGCTCAGCCACCCCAAGGACCGGCGCAAGATCAGGGTGCAGATCACGGCCAAGGGCCGACAGAAGTACGAGGAGGCCGCGGTCGGCACGGACAAGTCGGCAGAGGCGTTCTTCAAGCCTCTGACGGCCGGCGAGAGGACCCAGCTCCGCAAGGCCCTGATGAAGCTGCGGGGAGGGGCGTACCCTCTCCTGGATCTACGCCACGAGGCGGCTTACCCGCCCGTCGGCTGAGCTTGCGGCGCCGGTCGCTGCGGCGGCCGGAGTCGACTAGTCTGCCAAGCAGTGAGGTGGCAGTGCCTCTTGTGAGCGCTGCCACCTCATAGGGCCTGAACGCCTCTTCGGGGGCAAAGCCGCCCTGCTGTCCTCTTGTCCACTGAGAGGCTGGGGTGGGAGCGGGCCGGTGCGGCGGCCTACGCCTTGCTCCCGAACCGCGACATGCGCTCCGGAGCGTCCGGCGCTATCCCAGGGCTGTTCTCGATCTCGTAGCGCAGGCCGTCGGCCAGCGACATGCCGTCGGTTGCGTCGACGAGACGCTTGTTCGCCCGATTGCTGAACCACGAGTTTGCGAGGACGGAGCGCGCCAGCCCCTCGACCTCCTCGTCGAAGCGCTCGTCGGGCACGCACAGGTTGACGAGTCCGATGGCAGCCGCCTCCTGACCGGCATAGAGACGCCCTGTCAGCATCATCTCCTTAGCCTTCGCCACGCTCACGCGGCGTGGCAGACGCTGGCTCATCCCCCAGATGGGCGTCAGCCCCCACCTGCTGTGGGTGTCCGCGAAGCGCGCCGACTCCGACGCAATGATCAGGTCGCCAGCCAGGGCGAGCTCGAGCGCGCCCGTGTAGCAGTAGCCGTGGACCGCCGCGATGACCGGCTGGGGCAGGTTCGCGAGGCAGGCCACGGTCTCCCCTTGGAAGTGAGGATGGGGCGGCTGCTCGCCCGCCTGGATGTCCTTGAGGTCGTGGCCGGCGGAGAAGGCCCGACCCGCGCCCCTGAGGACCACGCATCCGACGGTCTCCGACTGCTCGGCGATCCTGTCCACGTGAGCGCGAAGCTGCAGGAACACAGGAACGTTGAGCGCGTTGAGTTTGTCCGGTCGGTTGAGGGTCAGCGTGCAGAGGCCGTCTTCGTCGGTGCGCGTGACCAGCTCACTCATGGGATTCCTCCAGTCGTCACAGGGCCTAAGAGAGGGTCCTGGGGACTCAAGCGTCATCGGCAGCCGTCTGCGATGACGGGTTCAGCCCTGGAGACTCTGCACGTGAGCCCGTCGACGCCGCTCCATCGCGATGGCGATTCCGGCGGGATACGTGAGCGGGAGACGTGACGCGCGGTCGAGGACCTTCCACGTGTCGCGGTCGAGCGTGATGTCCAGCGCACCCAGGTTGTCGTCAAGTTGAGCCATGTTGCGCGCCCCGACGATCGCGCACGTAATGCCGTCTTGGTCCGTCACCCAACGAAGGGCGACTTGGGCGGGTGAGGCGCCGAGGGCACCGGCAATATCGAGCAGGACATCCAGCACGCGTTCACGATCCACCGCGGTTCCCATCTGGAAGCCCTCCCGATCGTTCAGGCGCGCATCCGGAGCCACTTCGGCCCGGTACTTGCCGGTCAGCCACCCGCCGGCGAGCGGGCTCCACACGATCACCCCCACACCTTTCGCCCGGCAAAGCGGTAGCATCTCCGCGTCCAGTCCCCGCTCGATCAGGTTGTAGAGGGGTTGAAGACACTCATAGCGGGCGAGACCGTTCTTCTCAGCGATCCAAAGCGCCTCACTGAGCCGCCAGGCCGTGTGGTTGGAGGCGCCGATGTAGCGCACCTTGCCGTCACGCACGAGCTGGTCCAGGGCAGAGAGCGTCTCCTCGAGGGGAGTCTCCTGATCGTCCGCGTGGACCTGGTAGAGGTCGATGTAGTCAGTGCCCAGCCGGCGAAGCGAGGCCTCACAAGCCTGCAAGATGTGCTTCCGGGACAGGCCCATGTCGTTGGGGCCACGCCCTGTCGGGTTGAAGACCTTGGTCGCGATCACCAAGTCGTCGCGCCTTCCTTGGATGAGCTTGCCCAGGATCTGCTCGCTTCGACCGCCGGTGTAGACATCGGCACTGTCGAAGAAGTTGATGCCCCGCTCCAGGCAGCGAGCGAACATGAGCTCCGCTTCGGCTTCATCCGTGACGCCTCCGAAGGTCATCGTTCCCATACAGACCTCCGACACGATGAGGCCTGTTCTACCCAGTCTTCTGTACTGCATCATTGTTCCTCGCTGCCCGCGTCCTGGTGGCTCAGGCTCGTCAGTGCACCCGGGGGGAGGCGCAAGGACCGGAGCCCGGCCGGGCTCCCGTCTACCGGGACCGAGACCCACGTCTCGTGACGGCTGGGCCTAGGCGCCGTCTACCTTCGACACGTCCACCCGCATACCCCTATCGAACGGGCAAGGCTGCCACTGAAGGGCCCAGTAGCGCAGGTGGCCGTACCCTCCCGCCAGGTGCAGCCACTTCACCATCCCCGTCTCCACGTTCGCGGCGTCCTTCCATTCACGGTACATGTAGGGCTCGAAGCCGTTGTAGTTGATGACCTGCCCCGGCATCACCGAGGGGGAGATCTTCACAGGCACGAGGAAGGACCCCATGTCGTTGTGGACGCGCACCTCCTCGCCGTTCTCGATGCCGCGTTCCTGGGCGTCCTGGTCGTTCATGAAGATGAACGGCCGTCCCTGGTGGGTCTCCAGCATGAGACGGTTGGTGATGTTCATGGAGTGGATGCTCCAGCGGTTGTGGCCGGAGGTCATCTGGAAGGGGTAGTCACCGCCCTGCATAGGGTTGTCCTTGTGCACGGGTAGCTCCTCCCCCGCCTCCAGGAACCAGTCGTGGTCGAAGTAGAACTGCGCCCGCCGTGTGAGGGTGGGGTAGGGGAGCTTGTCTTCGGTGTGCCAGCGGAAGGCGGCGTGGGTCTCGTCCGGACGTAGGGGTGCGGCCTGGTTGAGGGCCAGCGTCGAGACGCCCCAGTCAATGAAGCGAACGTAGCCTTTCTCACGCATCGTCTCTAGATTCGTCCCCTCCGGTAGCGTGCCGGCAACGACGCTGTCCCGTACCCACTCGTCGGCGATCTTCTCCGGCTCCTGGAACTCGCCGTTCTTGGTCAGCGTATCGAAGAGGTTGTCCAGCCTCCGGGTGGTTCCCTGGTTGTCCACGAACTCGGTCATCCCGCGCGCCTTCGCCCGCTCCTCGATCTTCTTCGCCAGCAGGAGCGCGATCTCGAACTCCGGCTTCGTGTCGCCCTCGGGTTCCGTCGCCTTGTCGGAGAAGCAGAGGAACAGGGTTTGCGGGTTGGGGATGTGGAAGGTCAGCTTCTCGTAGTGATGGGCCACCGGCAGGAAGTAGTCTGAGAACAGGCCGGTGGTGTTCATCCTCCAGTCTACGGTGACGATGGTCTTGAGCTTCGGCCAGAGGTGCTTCAGCAGTTGGCCCTGACCGCCCCGGGTTCGCCGCAGGACGTTGCCCCCGCACTCGATGTAGACGTGGGGTGGGGTGTCCGGCGAGGGGCGTGCCACTCCCTCCCACCAGCCCTTGTCCAGCGCTTCCTGCATGTAGCTGTCGAAGGGGCGCGCCATGGTGGGGTCGTTCCACTGGCGGTTGTTCCAGTTCTCCCGGTAGCCACAGTGGTAGTACCAGAAGAACGCAGGAGGCACCGTGCCCCCCGTTGGAGCCATCTCGTGCGCAAGCTGAATGCTGGCCATCTCCTCCGTGAGCGTGGGATCCTGCTCCTTCATGGCATTGATGCGAAGGGAGCGGAGGCCCAGCACCTTGGCCGCTTCCTCCTCGCCGGAACCCTCTTTTGCGTAGTAGATGCCGGGACCGTCAAACTGGCCCGCCGACCACTCGATGGGGCCGGTGCCCTTCTTCCCCCAGTTGCCGGTGAGTCCGGCGGCCAGCAGGTAGGAGCGCACCATGAGGTCGGCGTGGTAGTACTTGAATGAGTTGCCGGCGTACTGGAAGCCCGTTCGCATCCGGGCGATCTTGCGCGCCAGCGTGCGCATGGCCTCAGGGTTGGTGCCACACACCTTCGAGGCCTGCTCCGGGGTGTACCCTCGCAGGCGCTCCTTGAGCAGCTCGAACACGGGCCGTACGTCCACCAGTGTGCCGTCTGAGAGTGTGGCCTGGTAGGTTCCTTCCAGGGCGGGTTCGACGTCGCCGAGGGCCAGGGTACCCCGCGGTGCCTCCACGATCCTGTTGGCCGCGGCGTCATAGAAGTAGAACTGATCCTCCAGACCTCCCTCTTCCACGTCGCTTCCCCGCAGGAAGTGCCGGTTGTCCGAGCGCACCAGCAGGGGGAGGTCGGTCTGCTCCTGCACGAAGAGCTTGTCGTACAGACCCTCCTCGATGACGACCTGGCACATGGCCAGGGCGAGGGCGGAGTCCGTGCCCGGCTTGACGGGCACGTAGTAGTCGGCATGGATGGTGGATGGCGAGCAGTCGGGAGCTATCGTGACGATCTCACCGCCGTTGTAGCGTGATTCTGCCCAGTAGTGGTAGTTCTGGATCTCGGTGTATATCGGGTTGATGTGGGTGAAGATGGTCAGCTTGGCGTGATACCAGTCGTCGCTGCTGTGGGCGATGTTGAACTTACCGAAAGTCAGGTAGAGACCCGCACTGAAGTCGTTGATGACGGCGTTCACGTCGGTATGGAGGCCGCCCAGCATCTGCGTGACGCTGTGGAGGAAGGCGCCGGACATCATGCCACCCTGGGCGGGCGTGCCCTCGTTGATGATGGACTCGGGCCCATGCTCCTGGATGGCATCCAGCATGGAGTCGGCGATCTCGCTCAGGGCCTGGTCCCAGGAGACGCGCTGCCAATTGCCTGAACCCCTCTCGCCTGCGCGCTTCAGAGGGTGGAGGACCCGCTCCTTGCTGTAGAGGAGTTGGCTCCAGGCTGCCCCTTTCTGGCAGCCCATGGGGTTCATGTCAGGCACCCCAGGCTCAATCGTGGGGAAGGTGCAGCCCGGCTCCTCCCGTGCGACTTTGCCGTCCCTCACGTACACCCGGTAGGGGCAGTTGCCGGGGTAGCAGTCTACGCAGTGGCTGCCCCACGCTACTTTGTCCCACTTCCACTTGTCGCGATAGGCATCGGCCCAGCGCTGACCCTTTGCACTGCTCGGCTGACTCTCCGAATCGTTTCCCATCGATGACATGCGTTGACCTCCGGGGGCTTCGTTGACGATGTCGGTTGGCTCTGGTGCTTTGGCGCTACGCCGTGCTGTCCTGGCGAGACGGGCCGCGAGCCTGCTGCGAGCAGGGCTCGCGCGTTGACAGTATTCCACCGCTCCCCGCCGGGTCAAGCGGCTAGGCGCTCGCGCTCGCGCTGGAGACCGCGCAGGACGACCTCGGGTACCTACGCGATTCCGAATGGATTGAGGCCCGGTTTCGGTCTGGAACTCGGCGCCCCCGCCGCTCGCGGCCCTGCAAGCGAGCGTCAATCGGTAGTTAGGAGGGGACCCACACCTCGCCAAGGAACTTCTCCCTCGTCTTCACGTGTCGGGGCATGCCTGACTGGCGGCATGGGTTGATGGCATCGGTGGGGAGCCGGCGGGCGTCACCGCAGTCGCTGGGGTCCGGCCGACGTGCTGGAGCGCGGAAGGCGTTCTCCGCCACGGTCCGACTGTGGTACAAGAGGATTCTGGGTATCACGCGAGGGAGTCGTCGACGGCCCGTGGACGAGGCCCGTGTCGATGGAGGTAGCCATGCCGCGGGAGACCATGACGCCGCGAGAGCGGTGGCTTGCAGTGCTCCAACGAAGAGCGCCTGACCGTGTCCCGATGGACTACTGGGCCACGGGCGAAGCCAACCAGAAGCTGATGGAACACCTGGGGTGCGACAGCCTGTGGGCGGTCTTCGAGAGACTGCACATCGACGCGGTGGTCGACGTGTTCCCAAGATACGTCGGTCCGCCCGTGTCCCTCAACGAGGACATGTATCGCTGCCGGTATGAGATGGTGGACTACGGCGCGGGCGCCTACGCGGAGTGCACGTACCACCCTTTGGCCCAGTATGACTCAATCGAGGAGATCAAGCGCAACTACGCTTGGCCAACGTGCGACTGGTTTGACTACTCCGACGTCGCCGATCGGATTCAGGGCAAGGAGATGTATCCCATCCGAGGGGGTGGCTCGGAGCCGTTCCTGACATACAAGGACCTGAGAGGGATGGAGCAGGCCTACATGGACCTGGTCCTCAACCCTGAGATGGTGCACTACTGCCTCGACAAGCTGTTTGACTTCTGCTACGAGAACACCGTTCGTATCTACGAGCAGATCCCGGGCAAGGTCATGCTCACGTACGTGTCAGAAGACTTCGGCTCGCAGCAGGACCTGCTGATCTCGCCCGATCTCATCCGCGAGTTCTTGATCCCGCGAATGAGGCGAATGATCGACCTCGCCCATCAGGCTGGAGCCTATGCGTTCCACCACAGCGATGGGGCCGTCCGGAGGATCATCCCGGATATGATCGAGGCCGGCATCGACATCCTGAACCCCATCCAGTGGCGGTGTCGCGGGATGGAACGGGAGGGGCTGAAGCAGGATTTCGGGAGCGAGGTGGTCTTTCACGGCGGTGTGGACAACCAGCACACGCTTGCCTTCGGATCGGTGGAGGAGGTCCGGCAGGAAGTGATGGACAACCTGCGCATCCTGGGAGCGGGCGGCGGCTACATCCTCGCCCCCTGCCACAATATCCAGACTGCCAGCCCCCCGGAGAACATCGTCGCGATGTATGAGACTGGACACGAGAACGGATGGACGTAAGCGGTGATGGGCAGGCTACCCAGGATTGGGCTCCACTCATGGCGGCCAGGACCAGGAAGAGAGTCCTCCTTCTGTGCCCCACAGGTGTCCGATCTCGGTGCCCTGGCGCGTCCTGACTATCCGCTCAAAGCCGCTCTCAGGTGTCGTTGACGCGCCTCTCAGGCGTCTGACATACTGGCTGCCGGGATTGGAGCAGCGCGAACGTGGCGAATCACTCTCAGGCCTATGGCCTATTGGCCGGACAGTTGGCGGACAGGGGCCTGAACGTGGAAGCCGTCAAGGAGGCGCTCAAAGCCCAGCGCGTAGAGACGCCATCCTGGGGCTACGGCGACAGCGGCACGCGATTCAAGACGTTCCCCTGGCCTGGGGCCGCCCGCGACGTGCGCGAGAGGCTGGCCGACGCCGCGATGGTGCACAAGCTCACCGGCATCTGCCCGTCGGTCGCACTGCACATCCCCTGGGACGCAGTCGAGGACTGGGCCGAGCTGAAGGCACACGCCGAGTCGCTCGGCGTGCGTGTCGGGGCCATCAACCCCAACCTCTTCCAGCACGACGAGTACAGGCTCGGTAGCGTCTGCCACCCCGATTCGGCAGTCAGGCGTCGCGCCGTCGAGCACATGCTGGAGTGCGTGGAGATCGCCCGAGCCACAGGGTCGACGATCCTGAGTCTGTGGTTCGCGGACGGCACAAACTACGCTGGTCAGGACTCGCTGCGCGAGCGCAAGCATCGCCTCCTTGAATCCCTGCAGCAGGTGTACGCCGCCATGCCGGCTGGCATGCGAATGCTGATCGAGTACAAGTTCTTCGAACCGGCCTTCTATCACACGGACCTGGCGGACTGGGGTACGGCCTACGCCCTCGCCCTGAAGCTGGGCCCCCAGGCTCAGGTGCTCGTCGACACGGGGCACCATCCGCAGGGGACGAACATCGAGCAGATCGTCGCCTTCCTGCTCGACGAGGGAAGGCTGGGCGGCTTCCACTTCAACGCCCGCAAGTACGCGGACGATGACCTGATCGTCGCATCAGTCAACCCCTTCGAGCTCTTCCTGATCTACAACGAACTGGTCGCGGCGGCTGAGGCTGCCCGCGAGGTCGCCTACATGATCGATCAGAGCCACAACATCGAACCCAAGATCGAGGCGATGGTGCAGTCCGTGCTCAACGTTCAGACGGCCTACGCTCGGGCTCTGATCGTCGACCGCAGTACGCTGACGGAGCGTCAGAGCGCCAGCGATGTCCTGGGTGCCCACCGCGCTCTGGTAGACGCCTTCGAGACGGACGTGCGACCCTTGCTGGGGCAGGTGCGGGTCGAGATGGGCCTGCACCCCGATCCCCTGGCCGCCCTTAAGGAGAGCGGCTACGAACGGAAGGTGGCCGCCGAACGGAGCACGTCTGGGGGCCCGGCCGGCGGCTACCCCACGGCCTGACTGGGGGAGTCAAGCGAGCGTATGCAGGGGTGGATGGGGAAGACCCTTGAGGTCGACCTGAGCAGCGGCGAAACGAAGGTCCGGCCTCTCGATCCCGAGCTGGCACGACTGTTCTTGGGTGGACGCGGTCTGGGCGCCCGTCTCCTCTGGGGCATGATCGGGCCTGATGTCGAACCCCTGTCGCCGGACAACGTCCTCATCTTCTGCACCGGTCCCCTGACGGCGACCGGCTTCCAGACCAGCAATCGCTTCACGGTCAGCACCAAGTCGCCGCTCACGGGCACTGTGCTCGACGCCAACTCCGGCGGCTTCTGGGGGATGCGACTCAAGCGCAGTGGGCTGGACGCGCTGATCGTGAGGGGCCGTGCGGAGAGGCCGGTCTACCTGGACCTGGCGCCCGACGAGGTGACGCTCAGGGACGCGTCCCACGTGTGGGGCAAGACCGTCCCGGAGACAACCGCGCAGCTTGGGCAGGGGAAGGGATGCCACGTCCTCTGCATCGGGCCGGCCGGCGAAAATCTGGTTCGCTTCGCCGCCATCATGAACGACGGCACGCGGGCTCTGGGCCGTGGCGGCCCGGGCGCCGTCATGGGGTCGAAGAACCTGAAGGCGATCGTCGTCCGGGGCGAGGAGAAGGCCGGGGTCGCCGATCGCCAGCACCTTCGGTTCGTGAGATACGAGGCGAGCAAGCACCTCACAGCCAGCCCTCTGACCTCCCAGGCGCTGCCCCAGTTCGGCACCGCCAGCGTCTTGAACGTGGTGAATACCATCGGTGCGCTGCCCACCCGCAACTTCCAGGATTCCCGGTTCGAGCACGCCGCCGACATCTCTGGCGAGGCCATCACCGATGAACTCCTGACGGGCAAGACCGCCTGCTGGGCCTGTCCCATTGCCTGCACACGCCTCACCAAGACCGCACGTCGGGAAGGCGAGGGGCCGGAATACGAGTCGGTCTGGGCGCTCGGGGCGGCCTGCGGGATCGGTGACCTAGAGGCCATTGCCGACGCCAACTACCTCTGCAACGACCTCGGACTGGATACGATCTCCACCGGTGCCACGATCGCTTGCGCTATGGAACTCGCGGAGCGGGGCATCATCGACTGCGACCTGCGGTTCGGCCGTGCGGAGCTGCTGGACGGGGTGATCCGGGCCATCGCCTTCCGTGAGGGCTTGGGCAGCGAGTTGGCGGAGGGGAGCCGGCGATTCGCTGAGGAACATGGAGCTGGCGAGTACTCGATGAGCGTCAAGGGCCTCGAGATGCCAGCCTACGACCCGCGCGCCATGCAGGGTCAGGGGCTGTTGTACGCCACATCCAACCGAGGTGCCTGCCACATGCGCGGGAACATGCTGGGCCCCGAAGTCCTGGGTCTGCCCAAGCTGGTGCATCGCCTCCAAGTGCGAGGCAAGGCCGGCATGGTGATCCTCCATCAGAACGCGGCGGCCGCCATCGACTCCCTGGCGCTCTGCAAGTTCACCAACATGGCGGTGGCGGAAGAGTACTTCGCCCGGGCCCTGACCGCCGTGACCGGCGTCTCCTATTCGACCGGCGACCTCATTCGCGCCGGCGAGAGAATCTGGAACTTGGAGCGCCTCTACAACCTCAGAGAGGGCTTCACCAGGGCCGACGACACACTGCCGCGCCGCCTGCTCGAGGAGCCGCTCTCCGGCGGGCCCAACGAGGGCTGGGTGTCGCACTTGCCCGAGATGCTAGACGAGTACTATCGCTTTCGGGGCTGGGACGAGAACGGCGTGCCCACGGAGAGCAAGCTGGTCGGGCTCGGCCTGCAGGCCCTGGCGCCGTAGCGAGGGCGCCCGGTCATTCGGGAGGAGACGCTATCGACGAACAAGTGGTGCGTCAGTTTCAGGAGGTGGGCCGCGACCTCTTCGTGGCGGGGCTCGTCTCCTCGCATGGGGGCAACCTGAGCGTCCGATTCGGCGATCGCGTGCTGATCAAGCGGCGCGGCGCCATGCTCGGCCGGCTTCAGGCGGAGGATCTCATCGAGACCGGACTGGAGAAGCCCGATAGCGGCGTCGTGCTGGCCTCGACCGAGCTCGTGGTTCACCGCGCCATCTACCGGGCCACGCCGGCGCTCGCCATCGCCCACGCGCATCCCCGAACCGCCATCGCCCTGTCCCTGTCGCGCGACGAGATCGTGCCCATAGACAACGAGGGCTCCTACCTGCTGCACAAGGTGCCGGTGGTCGCGGCCGAGTTCGCCTCCGGTTCGGCGGAGATGGTCGAGAGGCTCCCGGACGCCCTCCAGGAGTACAAGATCGTTATGCTGCGAGGGCACGGCTGCTTCTCAATCGGGCAGACGCTCGACGAGGCGTTCCAGTGGGTCTCCTGCCTCGAGGAGTCATCCCAGATCATCGTGGCCGCCAAGATCATCGATGAGCCCTTCGCCGAGTACCGCAAGATGAGCGAGGACTACAAGAGCTGGTGACCCCCCATCGAGGGGCCAGCCATCGGTGGCAATCAGACGGCACCCCCGCCTGAAGGCGGGGGCATCAGAAGGCGAATCTATGCCCCCGCCTTCAGGCGGGGGTTGAGAGTTCCCACCAATCTCGAGCCGACATCCATGTCACATGTCGTTGACCTCCTCGCGTTTGACCTGGGTGCCGAAAGCGGGCGCGCCATGTTGGGTAGCCTTGAAGGTGATCGCCTGCGTCTGACCGAGGTGCACCGCTTCCCGAACGGTCCGGTTCGGGCGGCCGACGGGCTGCACTGGGACGTCCGGCGTCTGTTCGAGGAGATCAAGCGCGGCATGAGCCTGTGCGTGAAGAAGCATGGGCGTCCAGCGAGCATTGGCGTTGACACGTGGGGCGTCGATTTCGCGCTGCTGGATCAACGGGGCGCGCTGCTCGGCGACCCGTTTCACTATCGCGACAGCCGCACGGATGGTGTGATGGAAGCGGCGTTCAGGCGCGTCCCCCGCCGGGAGATCTTCGAGCTCACCGGCATCCAGTTCCTACCCTTCAACACGCTCTACCAGCTTCTCGCTATGGCTCTCGCCGGCTCGCCGCTGCTGGCACGTGCCCACACATTCCTCACCATCCCCGATCTCTTCAACTACTGGCTGACCGGCCGGGCGGCGTGCGAGTTCACCAACGCCACGACGACCCAGTTCTACGACCCCCGGGCGGGGGCCTGGGCGACCTCGCTTCTCGACAAGCTCGGCATCCCCAGCCACTTCCTCCCCGAGGTTGTTCCACCGGGGACGGTGCTGAGTCACCCGCTGGCGTCCATTGGCGACGCGACAGGCGTGGGCGACGCGTCCGTCGTGGCACCGGGCTGCCACGACACCGCATCGGCCGTGGCGGCGGTGCCCGCCGGGGAGTCGAACTACGCCTACATCAGCTCCGGTACATGGTCGCTCGTGGGAGTCGAAGTGCAGGATCCCGTGATCACGACCGAGAGCCTCGCCCACAACTTCACCAACGAGGGCGGCGTAGGCGGGACGTTTCGCTTCCTCAGGAACGTCCAGGGCCTCTGGCTGCTTCAGGAGTGCCGCCGGGCCTGGGCTGAGCAGGGGGACGTCTACTCCTATGACGACCTTGTGCGGATGGCCGAGGCGGCTTCGCCGTTTCCCGCCCTGGTCGACCCTGATGACCCCTCGTTCGCCAGCCCGCCCGACATGCCGGCCGCCATCGCAGCCTTCTGCACAGCCACCGGCCAGCCCGTGCCACAAGACGTGCCCGCCACAGTGCGGTGCGTGCTGGAGAGCCTGGCACTCAAGTACCGCTGGGTCCTCGAACGCATCGCGGAGATGCAGGGCCGTCGCGCGAGCGTCATCCACGTCGTCGGCGGGGGCTCCCGGAACCAGGTGCTGTGTCAGTTCACCGCCGATGCCACCGGCCTGCCCGTGCTGGCCGGCCCGGCGGAGGCCACGGCCGTGGGCAACGTCATGGTTCAGGCGCTGGCGCTCGGGCACCTGCGATCGCTGGAGGAGGGACGGGCCCTCGTGCGGCGGTCGTTCGAGGTGGCAGCATACGAGCCGAGGGAGCAAAGCCGCTGGGACGAGGCCTACGGACGGTTCCTGGCCATCTTGGAGAAGGAATCTCGCCCCGCCTGAGCGTCGCCCACGAAGGCAGCTGGCCGTGGGACGCGCCAATGGGGACGCCGTCCGGCAGGTGGGGGCTACTCGTGGACCAGCATCACCATGCTGAAGGCGTCCACTCTGGGCACGGTGAACTGCGCGTGGCTACGTGCCGTCGCAACGGGCAGCGGCGTCTCGTCGGGCAGAATGGCTGCCCGGACCACCTTCCTGTCACCGACTGCTAGCCTGACGGTTGCATCGAACACCGGTATCGGCGGCACGCGCTCCTGCTCG
>DAOULP010000011.1:0-9094 GCA_034420175.1 Dehalococcoidia bacterium
GGCCGGGTCGGTGCTGACAACCACGGTCCGGTGGCCGAGGTCGGCGGCACGGAGGGCAGTGGCCGCGGCCACGGTCGTCTTCCCGACGCCGCCCTTGCCCGTGTAGAGGATGATGCGTCTTGCCAATACTGATCCTGTTCGGTGACCCAGATGGACGGACCCGGCACTGGGTCGAGCGGGCCTCAACCCATGATAGCGTGGGGAGCCGAAAGGAGACCAGCGGCACGACGCGGCGAGTCAGGCATGCCTACTCTTCCGCGGGACCACCAACCGTTCTTTTCCGGCTCGTCCACGGCAGCCGCCGGGGGGAGCGCCGCCACTGCCAGATTGCCACGCCCGCCGCGGACAGCACGAAAGCCAGAAGCCCGAGTGCCAGCGGGCTGGGGCGGAAGAGGTAGGCCGCCACCGTGCGGTAGAAGTCACTGATGGCCGCGCCCAGAAGGAGGTACAGCATCGCCCACATCGTCGCTGAGACGGCGGTGTAGGCAAGAAACGGCAGGTAGCTGACGCCGAAGGTTCCGGCGGCGATGGACGTGATGGTGCGGAAGCCCGGCGTCAGCCGCCCAAAGACGATAACCGGGCCCGTATGCCCCCTCAGCCATCGGCCCACGCCCTCTACACGTGCCTCCGGGATGCGGGCGAACCGGCAGAGGCGACCCAGAACGGGCATGCCGCCCAGGCGCGACACCCAGTAGAGGATCGACGAGCCCCCCAATGTGGCCAACACGACCAGCACGACAACGGCAACGGGGCTCGCCTCTCCGTTCGACACCTCAGCGCCGGCCAGGAGGATGAGAGTGTCACCCGGCACCGGGAGCGGTATTCCCGCCTCCTCGATGAAGAGCAGCAGAAACAGGGCAGCGTAGAGATGGTCACGCGAGAAGGCCAGGAGGGCGTCGGCGAATTCCCGGACGAAGTCCACGCCGGCGGCGGCCTTTCCTCACTTCGCGGTGCTCAGGGGCCCAGCAAGGTGGTTAGGGGAACGCGGCGCACCTGGCCCCCGGCGCCGTCGGCCACGAAGACGCCGCCGGTCACGCCGACAGCGAGCCCCAGTGGCCGGGCTCCCGTCAATCCAGACCCGGGCAGCTCCCAGCTCGCGATCCTTTGGCCCGCTGCGTCGAAGACGAGAACGGTTCCACCAGCCGGGTCGCTTGCCAGGATGGTTCCATCAGCGAGAATCGCCAGATATGGCTTGTCACTAACCTCCTGGCTCCCCCAGGTGTCGACAGCGATCTCGCCCAAGTACTCGAAGGCGGGGCTGAAGCGCTGGATACGGCTGTTCCAAGCGTCCGCCACGTATATCTCGCCGTTGGGCGCCACTGCGATGCCCACCGGCTCGTCGAACTGGCCGGGCTCGCTGCCTGCACCACCGTACTGACCCAGGGGATCACCCTCCGGGCTGAACTTGAGAACGCGCTTGTTGCCGGTGTCGGTCACCCAGAGGTTCCCCTCGGCATCGACAGCTATGGAACGAGGTCCGAAAAGCTCCAGAGGCTCCGGCTCGCGTTGCCCGAGATCCACGAAGGGCCGGCCCCAGGTCTTCTGAAACTGGAAGTCGGCGTTGTACTTCTGGATGCGGTGGTTCCAGGTATCGGCAACGTAGATGTTGCCCTGGCCATCCACCGCGACGGCCCAGGGCTCATTGAGCCTGCTCTCGGTGTCTCCGGCAGCGCCCAGCACGCCCAGGAAGTGGAGGTCGCTGTCGAGCTTCTGGATTCGGTGGTTGCCGCTGTCAGCCACGTAGAGATTCCCTTGAGCATCCACGGCCAGGCCGGCTGGAGTAGAGAACTGGCCGCGACCTCCGCCTGGCTTGCCGATGATCACCTGGCCATCGGGACCGGCGACCGGCTCCTCCGGGGGCTGCTCGTAGACAGGGGTGCCGGTGGCCTCGATGAAGCTCTTCGGGAAGTAGGCGACGCTGTCCAGCGTGCCGAGGGCATCGCGGGGCACCACCGACTCCCGATTCACGAAGAAGTCGCGCCAGGTGCCCCACGTATCGGGGCTGAACAGGATCTCCCACATGGTGTCCCGCGTGAGTACCCGGTACCTCTCGGGGAACCACCAGCGGTGCACGAATGGCTGTCCAGCATCATATTGGGAGAGGTCGATCTCCAGTCCCTCGATGTTCTGCTGGGACACCAGCAGGATGTCGCCCTGTTCGGCCCGCTCCGGGGACCCAAACGTCACGTTGTCGAAGTCCCGCAGGTACCAGACCCACGGCCAAGCGCGGCTGTCCGAGTCATCATAGTAGATGGGGACATCGCGACCCAGGCCGGTCGCCTCAGCCACCTCCTCGATCGCGTCCCTGAGCCGAGGTATGTCAGGCGAGGTCTGCGTGTAGACGAGAAGCTCCACCGGTATGTCGCCGTGCTCGAAGCTGGCGACACCAGCAGTGCGAATGGAGAAGACCAGCACCCCGGCGATCACCGCAGCCATCGCCACCTGCACCGCCGCCCGGCGCCCGACTTGATCGGCGACGAGGGCAGCACCCGCCGCCACTGCTGCCAGGAGGACAGCGAGTACCACCGCCACCGCCGAGGCCGACAGGACAATGAGGAGGACAACGGCCAGGACGGCGGATGCCGATGCTACCGCCAGGGCCAGCACGGGCTCCGACGCAACCCTGCTGAGTAGTGCCGTCGGCTTAATCCCACGCGGCAGGCTCATCCCAGCGTAGAGCTCGTTTACCGTGCGGCCAGCCAGAAGGGCGATGGGCAGGGCCATGTGCGCGGTGAGCCAGGGCATCTTCTCGGCCGCCATGGTGAAAGCGAGCAGGCTGGCCGCAATCCAGAAGATGAGGAAGACGGTGAAGGCGTTACGCCTGAGAGCGAGCCAGACGGCGCCTCCCACAGCCAGAAGCAGGGTCAGGAACTCGTACACGGGTAGAAGCATGAAGTAGTAGAAGACCGGCTGGTCACCACGGCGCACCGACTGCTGCTCGATCCAGTAGTCGGTGGATCCCCAGATGCCCGACCAGAATCCGGCCGGATTGGTGAAGAAGGTGGTGAAGAGAAGAACGTAGACACCGTAGAAGATGGCGGCGCAGAACAGCCACACCCTCGGGTTCCAGAGCAGACCCACGTAGAGGCTCAGGAGCAGGAGGACTGTGACGCTGCCGTTGCGCAGCCCCTCCTCGGCCGCGGACCGATATCCGGAGTTGCCGGGCAGGAACGGCACATGGTCGCCGATGAGCTGCAAGATGCCCGCGTACTGGGGCGCCGCCAGGGTGCCCAGGACGAGGAGCAGGATCCCGGCACCCGGCAGTTCGTCCAAGCCCCAGCGGCGCCGGACAGGCGTCAGCAGCGGCCAGAGGATGACGATCAGCCACGAGAACGCTGCCAGCAAGATCAGCGTCGAACCCGCCTCCAGCCAGTCCATCTCCCGCCGGCGCCGCATCTGGCCCAGGAGGTCCAGGGCCACCCACACCTCCATAAAGGCGAGGAAGATCGCGACCGTCATGTAGGTGGTCTCTTTGGTAGCGAAGCTGAAGGCCATGAAGGCCGCCGCGAGATACAGCCAAAGGTTCCGCCGTTCGGCCAGGTAGCGCCACATGAAGATCACGATGCCCAAAGTCCAGAAGGCGGTGTAGATGTCCTCCCGAGCGAATCGGCTGAAGTAGAGCAGCGTGGGCGAAAACGCGATGAAGACGGCGGCGGACAGAGCACCCAGGCGCCCCAGGTAGCCCCGCAGCAGCCACACCAGTGCGACCATGCCCGCTCCGAGAAGCGCCGCGGGCACCCGCGCCACGAAGTCGCTGTCGCCAAAGAGCACGAATGCCAGGGCCCCCGCGTGGAACTGGAAAGCTCCGTGCATCATGGGGTCGTGGTGGTAACCGCGCCCCTCGAAGAGATACCAGCTATAGGTGGCGTGCAGGCTCTCGTCGTGGTGGAGGGCTCGGTCGCCCAGGCCCCACAGCCGCAGGGCGAGGGCGATTGACAGGAGGATCGCCCAGGCGAGCAGCTCCCAACGGTTGGGCAGGTTGGCTCTTACAGACGCCAGGAAGCCGGCTGGCTGCTCCGTGCCCTTGTCGACGCCGACGGCCGCGCCGGCCTCGACGCCCCTGCCCTTCCGGCCTGCCGCACGCCGGGTGCGCCTTCGGCCCGGCCTGGGCGCCGGGGCCCCGGACGGTCGGTCGTTGCGCTCGTCTGGGTCCGGGCGGGTCACGGTTCGACCCCCAACCTCAGGGCGCTGGCTGCACGGTACACAGCGGCGGAATCATCCTGATAGGCCACCGGCAGCATGCGCTCGAACTTCGCCAAACCCTCCTCTGGGTAGTCCTGCCTCTCGATGGAGCCGACGAACACGAAATCGATTCCGTACCTGTCCAGGATGGCCTCCGCTTCCTCTTCATCGGTGGTGCGGTACAGGCGCTCCATGTCAGCGAACCGGTCCTCATCATCCAAGACCGGGCATGGTTTGCCCGGCTTGCAGCGCCACTGGCTCTCGTGGCCCGGCCAGTTGATGGGTGTGGTCAGGCCCGTCCAGGCCGACACCCGGCCGGCGGACCCGTAGGAGCCTCCCACTGCCTCCGCTACGACGGCCGTACCGTCTACGTGCTCCCGCAGCCAGTCGATGGCCCCGAAGTCGGTCTGCCTGCGGGCGAAGGCCAGTCCGTCGAGGCTCTGCGGGCCGTCGAAACCGTTCGTTCGATTGAACGTGGCCGCCACAGGATAGACCAGGGCTGCGGCCAGGACAAGGGCCGTTGCGCCCGTCCAGGCGACACGCCAGGCGGGCGGGCCCCATACGTCGCCCCTGAACGACGCAGTCAGCCGGTAGACCGCGAAACCGCCGACCACCGCCAGTAGCAGCCAGGCCTGGTAATAGAGCTTGAAGACGGTGTTCATGCGGGTTCCGAAGGTATCCTTGACGTAGAAGAACTCGGCGCCCAGCACAAGAAGTACGGCCACTGCAGCCGCCCCCAGAGCGAAGAGAAGCGGCAGCCTCCTGTGCCCCTCGGCCCCTTCCGTATCGACCTCACGCCAGACAGCGAGGAGGAGAACAGCCAGGAGCGCGATGAGAACGGCTGCGGTCACCCAGCCGCCACGTCGGTCGCCGATCTGGTCGCCCAAGCCTCCCAACCCCTCGAGCCACACCACCCAGAGAGTCCAGACGAGCAGAATCAGAAGGCCCGGCGACAGGGCCAGCAGGAGGTGACTGCCCTTGACGGCGTGTCCCTCCCGCGAGGCCAGCCGCTGCCACACGAGCGGCACGACGAGAACGGCCAGGGGGCCCCAGATCAGGAAGACGTGCAGGGGACGGGAGTAAGTGTCCATGACGGGCTCGAAGCCCGCTGCCTGACTACTGAAGTTGCCGTAGAAGGGTATGTAGGCGGCCACCGCCACTGCCAGCAACGGCAGGGCGAAGCCGAGAGTGGTTGTCGCCAGAGCCCGCCAATCCCAGCCACTCAGGGCCAGGCGGTTGCGCAGAAAGGCGAACGCCACCACCACGAAGGCGAAGGTGGGCATATCCCAGGTGTTGAGGAAGAGGAGGCCGCCCACCATCACGCCCGTTGCCAGCAGCATGAACGGGTGCCGCACCCAGAAGGCCGCATCCAGGCGCTCGTCCCAGCCGAGAAGGAGAAAGGCCGCCGCCGCCGTCATCAACACGAAGGGCATGGACATGACATGCGGATGCATGTCCCCGAGCAGGAAGCTGAAGAAGGGGAACTCGGTGATGGTCAGCGGCGGCCCGATGATGCGGGTGGCCCGCCACCAGAACCAGAACTCATCGGGGTACCACGTGGCGGTCGTCTTGCCCGCGGTCAGGTCCTCGATGCCGACCCAGTCGTAGAAGCCCCCGCCGCCGATGCCGTGGGCCGCCAGCATCTCCAGAACACCCTCCAGGTTCCCGATGACGGCCACCAGCACGGCCGCAGCCACGCCGTAGAAGGACGGGGTACGTAGCAGAAGGCCCAGGATTCCCGCTGGTGGCGCGCTCTTCTTGTCGGTCAGAGGCGGGCCGTCCCCGGACGGGGCCGACGGGTTGTCATCACCCCGCTGCACTGTCGCCACGAGGTTGTAGACGACACCAAAGGCGGCGATCGCGGCCAGCGCCGCCACGGTCATCAATCCCAGGTTGAAGGCGAAGCTGGTGGGGACGGCCGCGAGCTTGCCCAGCGTGGACGTCATCAGGTGACCGAAGTAGTAGTAGCTGATGGAGTGACCAGAGAGCCACGGGTCCGCCGGCGGGAAGTTGTCGGACCGGCTGATGGCGTTGATGAAAGCGAAGTCCATCGGCTTCTCCGTGCCGGAGATGTCAGGCACGTAGGAGCGCAGGTAGCCACCCACCGCGAAGACGAGAGTGAAGATGCCCTCTACGAGGAGGACGTACCGCCATCGATCCTGGAGAAAGCGCCAGATCTCTTCGCGGCGGCGCCAGAGGACGTAGGCGGCAGGAAGGGCCAGCAGAAAGAGAGCCCACGCGGTGCCCCGCTGGTTGTTGGGCAGGAGATGAGCGCTGTTCAGGATCCAGAAGAGGTAGACCAGAAAGAGGATGCCGAAAGGCTTGGCAAAGGCCCAGCCTCGATCGGGGAGACGGCGGAAGAACCCATAGGCCAGCGGAAACGACACCAGCCCCACGAGCTGGATGACGAACCACCAAGAGAGAGCCTCTGTCATCTCGACGCCTGGTGAGCCGGGCTGACGGTTACCCTAAGGATACGCAGCCCACGGCTGGCAGGTTGCACCACCCCGGCAAGGCGGGGCGGAGGACGCTCAGGCGAAAAGGGCTCCAACGAAGTCCTCAGGAGAAAAGAAGCTCAGGTCCTCAGCCCGCTCCCCGCTACCCACAAAGCGCACCGGTAGCCCCAGTTGGTCACAGATCGCGAAGACGATGCCCCCCCTGGACGTCCCATCCAGCTTGGTGAGGCAGATGGCCGTGACCTCCACAGCCTCCGAGAATGCCTGTGCTTGTGTGAGGGCGTTCTGGCCGGTCGTGGCGTCGAGCACGAGAAGCACCTCGTGCGGGCCCGTCGCGTCGTGGCGCTCGATGACGCGGCGGATCTTGCGCAGTTCCTCCATGAGGTTGATCTTGGTGTGAAGGCGGCCCGCCGTGTCGATGATCACGGCGTCGGCATCGCGGCTCCGGGCGGCTGCCAGGGCATCGAAGACCACCGCGCCGGGGTCGGCGCCCTGACGGTGGGCGACAACGTCGGCCCCCACCTGCTCGCCCCAGAGACGAACCTGGTCGATGCCGGCGGCCCGGAAGGTGTCGGCCGCGGCGAGCACCACCCGACCTCCGCCGGCGCGATAGGCATGGGCCAGCTTGGCGATGGTGGTGGTCTTGCCGCTACCGTTGACGCCCACGACCAGGATGATGGCCGGTCGAGGGGACTGTTCGGCGTCGCCGTTGCCCCAGAGGCGGCCTCGGGACTCGCTGGCCTGCAAGATGGCCACCAGTTCGTCCTGGAGAGCCGCTCGGACGGCGGCGGGCTCTCCCAGGCGCTCCGACGCCACGCGCTCGCGCAGACGCTCCAACACCGTCTGGGTCGTGGCGACGCCGGTGTCGGCACCGATGAGCAGCTCTTCCAGCTCCAGGTAGAGCTCGTCGTCGAGAGAGGGGCGGTCGAAGACGTGGGCGACGCGGCCGAACCAGGAGCGGCGGGTCCGTTCGAGGGCCTCCTCGGTCTTCTGCTCAGCCTTCGGGGTGCGGCGAAAGAGGCCTACCAGCGCCTGTACTCCCTATCGTTCTCGCAAGCCATCGTAACTCGGCGCTCGAAGCGTGGTCAAGGAAGCCGCGCGCGGGTCACGGGTTCATGGTTGGTGGGTGAATTGGCTGCAGATCTCATGTCACCGCCGACTGTCCTCCGGAGGCGGATGCGCCTCTGGCGAAAAGTCGGCGGCATGATTGGCGAATCTGGAAGCCGCGGGCTTTCAGTCCGCAGGAGTTGCTCCAAACCAAAACGCACCGATAGCGCACCAGTTGCGCGCGCGGCGTGAGCCGGCGCCTGCCCCGTTCGACGATAGCCGCCGATGGCGGGAGACTGCCGTCCATGAGTGATACCCGCCGACCACTGTTGATACCGAACCCGTGAGGACGCTACCATACCGCCGTGTCGACATGAGCGGCTGTAGTCCGCGAAGGTAAGGGCAGGATGTCACCCAATGGCTGAGAGGACCGACTATTGGCGCCGCTTCCTGGCCCAACGCATCGCCCGTCGCAGGGCCCTGCAGGCCGCCGCTCTCGGCGGCGCCGGCCTGGTCGGCGGCTCGGCGCTGTCGTGTGGAGGCAGTGAGTCGGAGCGAGAGCCAACGCAGGCGGTCCCCGCCGAGACGGCGACGGCAGCGGCCGACGGTCAACCTTGGCTGGGCGGGATCTGGCGACAGGTCGGTTTCGACCCCGGGGGCACGTTCGACGCCTACAGGTTCCCCGGCGCCCCGGTTCAGGTGGCAAACGCGTTCTCCTACAGCCGGCTCCTCAAGTCGATGGCGGGCCCCGCCGATCCCGACACCCCTGACATGGACCTGCCACGGGAGGACTGGCTCAGGCCCGTCCCCGACCTCGCGGCCTCGGTCGAGACGGTAGACGAGACGACCTTCGTCTTCACGCTCCAGGACGACGCCGTCTGGCACGACCTGCCACCACTGAACAGCCGTCCTGTCGTCCCTGACGACGTCGTGAAATCCTTCGACTACTACCGGTCGGGCCGGGCTGACAAGGGTGTCACGCTGGAAGCCGTGGACGCCATCGCTGCCGCCGGCCCGAACCAGATACGGATCACGCTCACGGAGCCCTTCGGCCCCTTCCTGGTCATCGTCTCCTCCCCCAGCGACCTCTGGGTCTATCCGCCGGAGCTCATCGGCACCGACGAGCTCAACCATAGGATGGCCGGCACCGGTCCCTTCGTGATGCGCGACTACCAGCAGGGAGTCTCGATCAGGTGGGACAGGAACCCCAACTGGTGGCCGAAGGACGAGCAGGGCAACGGCCTCCCCTACGCTGACGGCGTCGAGATGTCGTTCATCACCGACAAGAACACCGAGATCAGCCAGTTCGCCGCCGGCCGGCTGGAGACGATGGGGGTGCCGCCCGAACTGGTGGAAGTCTTCACGCGGCAGAACTCGGACGCGATCATGACCAGGAGCGTCCTCAACCA
>DAOULP010000012.1:0-4423 GCA_034420175.1 Dehalococcoidia bacterium
GCCTTCACCAGGCGGTGGAAGCCAAGGAAGGCGTGAAGATCCAGCAGGAGTCCATCACCTACGCCACCATCACCCTTCAGAACTACTTCCGCCTCTACGACAAGCTGGCCGGCATGACGGGCACCGCTTGGACCGAGCGGGAGGAGATCTACACGATCTACGGCCTGGACGTGGTGGTCATCCCCACCGACAGACCTATGATCCGTGAGGATCAGACGGATCTGGTCTACCGGACAGAGACGGGCAAGTTCCAGGCTGTCCAAGAGGAGATAGAGGATCTGCACCGCCAGGGGCGGCCGGTCCTCGTGGGCACCGTCTCCATCGAGAAGTCCGAATACCTCTCCGATATGCTGCGCCGGAAGGGTGTCCCCCACCAGGTGCTGAACGCGAAACACCACGAGAAGGAGGCCGGCATCATTACCCAGGCTGGCCGGAAAGGCACCGTCACCATCGCCACCAACATGGCCGGCCGTGGCACGGACATCATCTTGGGCGGCAAGCCCGACGGTCGTCCCCGAGAGGAGTGGGAGCAGGAACACAACCAGGTGGTGGAGGTCGGGGGCCTTCAGGTCATCGGCACGGAGCGCCACGAGGCCCGTCGCATCGACAATCAGCTCCGGGGCCGTTCCGGTCGGCAGGGGGACCCCGGCAGCTCTCGTTTCTACGTTTCCTTCGAGGATGACGTCATGCGCCGGTTCGCCCCCGAGTGGCTGCCGGGCATGATGTCGCGCCTGGGCATGGAGGAGAACATCCCCATCGAACACTCCTGGGTCTCCAAGGCGCTGGAAACTGCCCAGACCAAAGTGGAGGGCCACAACTACGACATCCGCAAGCACGTCGTCGAGTATGACGATGTCATGAACAAGCAGCGTGACGTCATCTATACCGAGCGCCGCAAGATACTCGAGGGTGCCGATCTCAAGACGAACATCGCGGACATGCTCCGCGAGGAGATCACTTCCCTGTGGCAGGCCCACATCCCCGAGCGGCAGGAGGAGCTTTGGGACCACGAGGGCCTCTTCAACGAGGTGAATGGCATCGTCCGGTTGCCCTCCAACCTGGCACCCCAGTTCCTGAGCCGCCTTTCCCGCGATGAGGTGCTGGAGTCGCTCCTCTCCTACGCTGACGAGGCCTATGAGCGCAAGGAGCAGGAGATGGGCGCGGATTCCATGCGTACTCTGGAGCGCTTGGTCATGCTCCGCACCATCGACGGCCTCTGGGTGGGGCACCTCACGGCCATGGAGGAGGTGCGCCAGGGCATCGGCCTGCACGCCTACGGTCAGGCCGACCCCCGGGTCGTCTACAAACGTGAGGCCCGCGACATGTGGGACCAGCTCTTGTCCCACATACGGCACCAGATCACCCGGAGCATCTACCACGTGGAGTTCGCGCCCTCGAAGGCGGCGCCAGCACGCGAACCGGCCGCTGTCGGTGCCGGGCGCAGCGCTGCTGGCGCGGCCGCGGCGACGGCCACCCCTGCGGCAGTGGCGCGCGGGAACCGGCCCCCGACGCGCAAGGTAGGTCGCAACGCCCCCTGTCCCTGCGGCAGCGGCAAGAAGTACAAGAAGTGCTGCGGCATGGGTGCCTGAGTGGCCGTCATGGCGCGTTCCGTCCATACCTCCGCGGGCATCATCCTTGTCAACAAGCGGGGGCAGATGCTACTTGAGCTGCGTGCGAACGACCCCGCCATCATGTACCCGGGGTACTGGGGGATCACCGGCGGCGGGGGCCTGCCGGGCGAGACGCCGGAGACGACGGCCATCCGGGAGGTAGAGGAGGAGACCGGCTGGCGGGTGCCGTCCATGGGCTTCTTCCGCACCTACGGCTTTGAAGGAACACCCCCCGGTCCCCGCTACGAGGTGCACATCTTTCATGCCCCTGCCCCCGACGGAGACGCGCGCCCGGGCGAGGGTGCCGCGCTTCGTTTCTTTGCCCCGGATGAGTTGGCTGGCCTTGACCTGGCCTACAATCACCGCCAGGTCCTGGCCGACTTCGTCGCTTCCCCTAGCTATGGCGCCTACGTGAAGGACAGGGCAGATGGCTAAGGGGACGCGGCTGCCCAAGGCATCGCCCGCGGCCGACCCCGAGGCCGTCGAGCACCTCCAGCGTGCCCTGGGCGAGGGCCGCGAGTGGTTCCCTGCCTTGCTGGAGGCCATAGCGCTATGGCAGCCCACGGACGAGCAGGCGGGCGAGCGCTACTACCGCTACCTCATAGGCGGGGAGGCCTTTGACTGGCTGCTTCTGGCAGAGCGGCTGCTGGAGTGCGTGGACGGTCGGGTGCCTGAGGAGGAGTGCGAGGCACTGGTCTTCTTCGGCAGGGCGCCCTTGTCCATGGACGAGGCGGGCTTCAAGGAGGTGATCGGCGAGGTCAAGCACCGGGCCCATCTCAACTACCTGTATGGGGTGACGGTGGAGGAGGCTTTGCAGCTAGCCGTCGAGGAGGAGGTCCTCAAGGAGCGGCGCTCCCGCGTTTGGGCCGGCCGCGAGCCCCTCGACGAGGTCGTCTTCCAGCGTATCTACGGCAGGGGTCAGCAGGATCTGCTGGCCGAGTTCCGGAACCAGCGGTCGCTGCCTGAGAATGACTCGATTGCCTTCCACGAACTCAAGGAGTTCACATACTGGCTCTTCAAGTATCGCCTGCACCAGTGCGACCGCGCTCGCGTGGCATCCGACACCCGGAAGGCCTTGGCTCAGCTCTCCCGGCTAGAGGCAGCTCGCCGCCGCCGGAGTCCGGGCCAGCAGGGCGACGCGCCCACCTGTCCAGTCATCGACTTGTAGGGTCGTGAAACGGGGCCTGTTGCGCCCCGCGGTCTCTAGAGGACCTCGCCCGTCGTTCCTCGTGGAAAGGGAGCTACCTTGATGCAGCAGCCAAAGCCTGACGTCCCCGCCGTGTCGCTGGATCCTGTGGACTCGGTGAGCATCACAATCCTCGTTGACAACGTGTCGGACATGCTTCTGCAGGACGAGGGCCCGGCGAAGCGCCCGCGTCTCGGCGATCCGGCCGCTCCCCGCGAACCGGCGGCCTTCATGGAGGGCGGCGAGACCGTCGACGGGCTGCGGGCCGAGCACGGCTTCTCCGCGCTGGTCACCGTGACGAAAGACGGCAGGGACCGTAGCGTCCTCTTCGACACGGGCATGACGCCGGACGGCGTCGTCGAAAACATGCGCCGCCTGGGTCTCTCACCGGGAGACATCGAGACCGTCGTGCTCAGCCACGGCCACTTCGATCACACTGCAGGCCTGCACGGTTTCGTCGAGGCACTGGGGCACGCGAACCTGCCGCTTGTCGTTCACCCGGACTTCTGGCTCCACCGGCGCGTAGCCATCCCCGGCCGCGAGCCGTACGAGCTGCTCTCGACCAGCAGGTCGGCGGTGGAGGGCGCTGGGTTCCATGTCGTCGAGCAGAAGGAGCCGTCGTTTCTGCTTGACGGCGTGCTTCTCGTGACTGGCGAGGTGGAGCGGACCACTGACTTCGAGCAGGGCTTCGCCATCCACCAGGCGTTCCGCGATGGGCAGTGGCAGCCCGACCCCCTCATCCCAGACGATCAAGCCGTGGTTCTGAACGTGCGGGGAAAGGGAATCGTCGTGCTGACAGGGTGCGGGCATGCGGGGATCGTCAACATCGTCCGGTACGCCCGGAAGCTCACGGGCGTTGACCGCCTCTATGCGGTGATCGGCGGTTTCCACCTTAGCGGCGCCCTCTTCGAGCCCATCATCCCGGCCACGTGCGAGGCGCTGGCGGAGCTGGCTCCCGACGTGATGGTGCCTGCGCATTGCACCGGCTGGCGGGCCACCCACCATCTGGCGGCAACGTTCCCGGATGCCTTCATCCAGAGCAGCGTCGGCACCCGCTTCGAGCTCTAGGGCGCGCCATGTCCTGTAGGACAGCAGGTGCCGCAGGTGCCGGCCTGACCGCCGTTGACCTTCGTGGGTAGCGAGCGCTAGAATGCGTCCCGATGGCCCCGAGGTGTCGGGGCCTATCGCTACGGACTCCCAGGATACCTCATGACCGCCCAAGCCTCTCGTTCCAGCGACATCCCGAAGGCCTACGATCCGCGTTCGGTGGAGAGCCGGATCTACCAGATGTGGGAGGAGCGGGGCTACTTCAAGGCGCGAATCGATGCTGAGCGTCAGCCCTTCACTATCATCATGCCGCCGCCCAACGTGTCGGGCGACCTCCACCTGGGCGGCGCCATGTTCGTTACCCTGCAGGACGTGCTCACCCGCTGGCACCGGATGCGGGGCGACCCGACGCTCTGGCTGCCCGGCCAGGACCACGCCGCCATCGCCACCCAGAACGTGGTGGAGCGTGAGCTGGCGTCTGAGGGCAGCGATCGTCACCAGATAGGGCGCGAGAAGTTCCTGGAGCGCGTCTGGTCCTGGGTCAACCAGTACAGGGACAGGATCCGCTCTCAGATCCGTC
>DAOULP010000013.1:0-24323 GCA_034420175.1 Dehalococcoidia bacterium
CCTCAAGTGCCGCGCGAAGCGGGAGATGAAGAACCCCCAGCAAACCAAGATGAAGAACGGCAAGCCCGCCACGACGGGCACTTGCCCAACCTGCGGTACGAAGATGTATCGCATCGGGAAGGGATAGGACCCCGGATCCAGCGTCCAACAGGAGTCCTCGCTTATTAGGGAGGGGGTGGCAATGCGGTTGGCGCCACCCCCTCCGCATGTCGCGCTTCCCTTGAGGGCGACCGCCTCGCGCGTCCCGGCGCTCTCGCTTGATGGTGCCCATGGCACCTGTTAGAATGCACGCGGCCGAGGGCGCGGGGCGAGATGCTCTGCGCCCTGCTCTCGCCACGTCCTATCGCTGGCGAATCACGGGCAAGGCCGCCACAGTCAAGAGCGGTGTCACCCCTGGCGCAAGGCATGGCGAGGCGTAGTGCCAACAGGAGGGCCAGCGTGAAGGATGCTCGCGGCAACTCGACTAAGATAAACGTCGCCATAATCGGCGTCGGCAACTGCGCTTCGTCCCTGGTACAGGGCGTCCACTTCTACCGTGACGCCAACGAGAAAGCCTCGATCCCAGGCCTCATGCACGTCAACCTCGGCGGCTACCACGTTAGCGACATCAACTTCGTTGCCGCCTTCGACATCGACGCCAACAAGGTCGGCAGGGACCTGAGCGAGGCCATCTACACACCCCCCAACAACACCTACCGTTTCATGGACGTCCCTTTCCTGGGAGTTCCCGTCTCAAGAGGCATGACCCATGACGGCCTGGGGAAGTACCTGTCGGAGATCATCACGAAGGCGCCGGGGCCCACCGCCGACATCGTCGGCATTCTGAAGGCCACAGAGACGCACGTCGTGGTCAATTTCCTCCCTGTAGGCTCAGAGGAGGCCACGAAGTGGTACGTGGAGCAGGTGCTGGCGGCGGGTTGTGGCTTCGTCAACTGCATCCCGGTCTTCCTGGCCCGGGAGGCCTACTGGCAGGGACGCTTTGAGGAGCGTGGCCTACCGATCATCGGCGATGATATCAAGTCACAGGTGGGGGCCACTATTGTGCACCGGGTCCTGACCCGCCTGTTCCGGGACCGCGGCGTCCGGTTGGACCGCACCTACCAGATCAACTTTGGCGGCAACACCGACTTCCTCAACATGCTGGAACGCGAGAGGCTGGAGTCGAAAAAGATCTCCAAGACCACTGCAGTCACGTCCCAGCTTGACTACGAGCTGCCCGCCGGGGACGTCCACGTTGGCCCGAGCGACCACATCCCCTGGCTGGAAGACCGCAAATGGTGCCACATCCGCATGGAGGGAACCACGTTCGGCAACGTTCCCTTGAATGTGGAGGTCAAGCTGGAGGTGTGGGACAGCCCGAACTCGGCGGGAGTCGTTATTGACGCCATCCGTTGCTGCAAGCTGGCTCTCGATCGGGGAACCGCCGGGGCCCTCGTTGCCCCTTCCGCCTACTTCATGAAGTCGCCACCCCGGCAATTCACCGACGACCAGGCCCGCGCCATGGTCGAGAAGTTCATTGCCAAGGGGTAACTTCCTCCTCCACCACTTCGTCTACTGGGCCTTCCGGTTCATCATTCTCATCGGCCGTCCTGTCCCGACGCGGGTGGGCTATTTCCTAGCCCCCATGATCGCGGACATCTGCTATCTCTTCTACCGGGGAGGCCGCCGCGCCCTCCACGAGAACCTCTCGCGAGTACTGGAGACCAACGACCGGCGGGTCCTGGGCCGGGTGGCCCGCAACACCATCCGCAACTTCTCCAAGTACGTGGTGGACTTCATCCATTTCTACACGATGTCGCGCGAGGAGGTCCGGAGCCGCATCGTCTTCGACGACTTCGAGCGCCTCAACGCTGCTGTGGACGGGGGCAAAGGGATCATTTTCGTCACGCTGCACTTCGGCAACTGGGACATGGGCGCTGCAGGGCTCGCGGCGCACGGGTACCCAGTCGCTGCCATAGCCGAGACGTTCGAACTCCCCAAGATGAACGATCTGGTGCAGGCGCAACGGCGGCAACTGGGAGTGAACATCATTCCCATGGAGCGGCTGGGGCCCCGCGTGTTTCGCGCGCTGCGCAGGGGTGACATCCTGGCCCTGCTCATCGACGTGCCGGCGCCTGGGCCCAGCGTGATCGTCGACTTCTTCGGCTCCGCCGCTGAGGTGCCCGCTGGTCCAGCCCGCCTCGCACTCCGCACCGGCGCCCGCATCATCCCGGCCGTCCTGGCCCGCGAGCCATATGATGAGAAGCTCATCCGGCCCATCCTGGATTTCGATCTTCACTTCGAACCCAGCGGGGACGAGGAGCAGGATGTCCAGCGGCTCACCCAACTGACCATGTCGTCCCTGGAGCGTTTCATCCGCCAGTACCCGGACCAGTGGTTCATGTTCCGAACCCTGTGGGTGACGCCCCAGCCGGCACAAGAGCCTGAGCGGGTATCGGTCCGGCAATCGTAGCCAGCCGTCTTCCCTCCACTGGGTGAGCAAGACCCAGACACGGCGGGCCCCATGTGGAAGTACATCACCCTCCTGATCGTCTTCAAGACCCTGGCCTGGCTGCCCAAACCAGCGGCCTACGGCATCGCGAGGGTGGCCGGGGACTTGTCCTACCTCTGGCGAGGCGGCCTGAGACGGCACGTCAAGGACAACATGCGCCACGTCCTGGGACCCAATGCCAGCGAGAAGGAAGTGGCCCGCGCAGCCCACGAGGTCTTCCGCAACGTCACCCGCTACTACGCTGACCTTATACGAATGCCTCGAATCGACCCCGAGCGCCTGCTCAAGGAGGACATGGGCGTTCACGGGCTGGAGAACCTGCAGAACGCTGTGGCACAGGGAACCGGGGTTGTCCTGGCCAGTGCTCACTACGGCAACCCGGAGCTGGCCGTGCAGGCCCTGGCGGCCGTCGGCATCTACGTTTACGCCCTGACCGAGCCCCTGCAGCCTCAGCAGTTCTCGGACCTGACGCACCGTCTTCGTTCCACACACGGGCACGTCTACCGACCGGTGAGCACGTCCTCGGTCAAGGGGGCCCTGCGCTACCTGCGCCAGGGAGGAGTGGTGGCCATGCTCTGCGACCGCGACATACAGAGGACGGGCCAGATGTTACCGCTGTGCGGGTCGCCGGCACGATTCCCTCTCGGCGCCGCGATGCTGGCCCTCCGAACGGGCGCCCAGATCGTGCCCGCCTTCCACCAACGACGGGGCCCCCGCCGCCCCGACGTGTGGATCGAACCCCCCATTCCCCTCGATCTCACCGGCGACGCGGATCATGACGCACTGGCCATCACGGAGAAGATCCTGGCTCGGCTCGAGGTCCACCTGCACCGCGATCCCGGCCAGTGGACAGTGCTCGAGCCCATCTGGCGAAGCGAGGACACCGACGGCTAGGAGGAACATGGCGCGTCCGGTCCCGATGCCACGTTTGCGGTAGAATAGGGGCGCTGGAGGGAAACCAGCAGCCGAGTCCGAGCCGGCGTTCAGGGAGTGACTGAACTTGGGCAGAGCCGACCTGCACATCCATACCGCTCGCGGCGACGGCATGGCCGACCTGCCGGAACTACTGGACCATGTCCAAGAGAAGACCGACCTGACGGTCATCGCCGTCACCGAGCACGACGACCTGCGACCAGGCCTGGAGGCCCGCGAGATGTGCGCCCGCGGCGGCTACCGCCTGGAGGTGGTGGCAGGCATCGAGGTGACGGCCCTCGAGGGTCACCTGCTTTCCCTCTACCTGGAGGAACCAGTCGAGAGCCTGAGGCCGCTGGCTGAGACCCTGGAGGCGGTGCACCGGCAGGACGGCCTCTGTATCATCCCTCACCCCATGAGCTGGCTCACACGCAGCATCGGCCAGCGGGTGATCGAGCGTGTCCTTCGCGAGGGGCGGGACGGCGTCTACTTCGACGGCATGGAGGTGGCGAACCGGAGCGCTGGGGCCCGCGTCGGCATCAGGAAGGCGCGCCGCCTCAACGAGGAGCGCTACCACCTCGCGGCGGTCGGGGGCAGCGACGCCCACTTCCTGGCCGTGGTCGGCAGCGCCTACACGGTCTTCGAGGGTCAAGGCGCGGAGGATTTGCGGCGGGCCATCCTGGCCCGAACGACTCAGGGCGCCGAAGGCCGCCACCCCAGCTTGATGGAGATCGGGCTGCGGCAGGTGGCGCGTCAGCAGGTGCGGGGGCTGCTGGTGACGCCTCGCAAGATGGGGTGGCGGCGCACCGTTGCCAGCTTCGTCAGGCGGTTCGTGCCGACATGAAGATCGGGCTCGTCTCACCGTACGATTTCGCGGTGCCGGGGGGCGTCAACTCCCACATCGAGCACCTGGCCAAGAACTTCGAGCAGCTCGGCCAGGAGGTGCGTATCGTCGCGCCCTGCTCGCGGCCCCGGTCGCCAGCCCTCGGCAAGAACGTCATCTGCATCGGCCGCCCTATCGGCGTTCCCGCCAGCGGCTCAGTGGCCCGCATCGCCCTCTCCCTGCGCCTGGCCCCCCAGGTGAGGCGGGTCCTGGACGCAGAGAGCTTCGATGTCGTTCACATCCACGAGCCCTTCATGCCCTTCCTGCCCGTGCAGTTTCTCCGCTTCTCAGAGGCGGCCAACGTCGCCACCTTCCACGCCGCCAAGGAGGGCGGCGCCAGCCGCTGGTACGCCTACGGACGACGCGTGCTCCGCCGCTGGTTCCGCAACCTGGACGGCAAGATCGCTGTCTCACTGCCGGCGATGCGCCTGGTCAGCCGCTACTTCCCCGGCTACTACAACATCATCCCCAACGGCGTCGACGTGGGGCATTTCTCGGCGCCGCTGGAGCCCCTGCCCCAGTATGACGACAGCAAGCTGAACATCCTGTTCGTGGGCCGGTTGGAGAAGCGGAAGGGGGTCGCCAACCTCCTCCGGGCCTACACGCGGGTCAAGGAGGAGATGCCCGACTCGCGCCTCCTCATCGTCGGGCCGGAGACACGCCTCAAGCGGGGCTACGAGCGCACAATAAGAGAGGCAGGCCTTGACGACGTGGTCTTTGCCGGCTATGCCTCCTACACGGAGCTGCCTCGCTACCATCGAACGGCGCATGTCTTCTGCGCCCCGGCGACAGGAAACGAGAGCCAGGGCATCGTCCTGCTGGAGGCGATGGCCGCCGGCAAGCCCATCGTTGCCTGCAATATCGACGGCTACGCCGGCGTTCTCACCCACGGCGTGGAGGGACTGCTGGTCCTGCCCAATGACCCCGAAGGCCTGGCCGACGCCCTTCTCCACCTCCTGCGCGATGCCGATATGCGGCAGGCCATGGGAGAACGGGGACGCCAGCGGGCACCGGAGTTCAGTTGGGAGCAGATCTCCCAGCGCGTGCTCTCCTACTACCAGCGTCTGCGCCACGAGAAGCAGGCCAGCCCGTCGCCCGAGACGACGGCCGTCGGCCGGTGAGGGGGCCTATCACGCGCGGCAAGACGTTCACCCTGCTGCCGCACTCGCTGCCCCGCCGTCTGACGGACCCAATCGCCCTGGCGTTGGCCCGGACCGGCCTCACGCCGAACGCCCTTACCGCTCTGGGTCTGGCCGGCAGCCTGGGCGCGGCGGCCCTGGTGGCCGGGGGCCACTTCCTCATCGGCGGGCTGGTGGTGATCCTGGCGGCCGCCCTCGACCTCCTTGATGGGGCGCTGGCCCGCGCCACCGGCCGGGTCACTCGCTTCGGCGGCGTCTTCGACTCCGTGCTGGACCGGTTGGGCGAAGCGGCCGTACTGGGAGGCGTCCTCTTCTACTATAGCCAGGGAGGACACCAACAGGAGGTCATGCTGGCCTTCATCGCCGTCGTTGGGTCCATCATGGTGAGCTACGTGAGGGCACGGGTCGAAGCAGCAGGGCTGTCGATCAAGGAGGGGCTCTTCACTCGCCCAGAGCGAGTCGTCGTTCTGGGCCTGGGGCTGCTGATCGACCAGATGCTGATCGCCCTCTGGGTCCTGGCCGTCGTCAGTGTCTTCACCGCGCTCCAGCGCCTGTTCGCCGCCTGGCGAGAGATGAGTCGCGAGAAGACGTCGCCCCCGTCCCAGGAACCGCAACAAAGGGGCCATTCATGATACCGCTTCGAGAGCAGGAGTTCATCAAGCAGAAGTTCGCCCAGGAGCTCGTGGGCCCAGTGCGCATCGACTACTTCACGCAGCGCGCCAGCGCGCTGTTCATACCGGGCCGCGAGGAGTGCGTGTACTGCAACGACGTGCTCCAGATGCTAGAGGAGCTGGCCGCCCTTAGCGACAAGATCAGGCTCACGGTGCACGAGTTCGCCGAGGCCCGCGAGGCCGTGTCCCGGCTGAAGGTAGAGAGGATCCCTGGGATCGTCATCCGCGGTCCGGCCAACCGGGCCATCAAGTTCTTCGGCATCCCCGCCGGCAGCGAGTTCCCGGGCCTCATCGAGGGCATCGTGGACGCCTCAAAGGGGAAGGTTGACCTGGCTCCTGAGACAACCCGTCGGCTGAAAAAGCTGAAGCAGAACGTGGCCATCCAGGTTCTGGTCACACCCACCTGCCCGCACTGCCCGGTCGTGGCGCGTGCCGCCCACAAGATGGCCTTGGAGAGCCCCCACATACAGGCGGACGTCATCGAGATCGGCGAGTTCCCCCGCCTCTCGCAGCGCTACCAGGTGCGCGGCGTTCCCACCACCATCCTCAACGAGCAGACGCTGGTCGTTGGGGCCATGGACGAGGGCATGCTGTTGGGGCACGTGATGAAGGTCGCGGAGGGGGCCGGCCTGCCGCCACCCTCCGGCCACGCCGGCCCGACGACAGCGGCACCGGAGACCCCAGACCAAGGGCAGCAGCAGCCCGGTGGCGGCCGGCTCATACTGCCCTGACACTGTCTCAGCCCATCGGTGTGGGAGAGAGGCGCGCGAGACTGGCGGCGCTCGTGTCTTCCTCACCACCACACTCCAATTGACGCCGCACTCGCTGGAAATGTAGCATGACCCCGGCCATTAGTCGCCCAGGAGGTACCACAGCCATGAAACGATTCCGATTGGCCTCACTGCTACTGATCTCGGTCCTGATGCTGGTTCCGCTGCTCCTTGTGGCGTGCGGAGAGGACGAAGAGGGTGAAGAGGCCGCCTCGCCGACCGCGGCGGCCACCGGCGAGGCTAGCCCGGAGGCCTCGCCCGCAGTGCAGGAGGAGGTCCCCGGCGTCACGAACGACAAGATCCTGCTGGGCACCCACCTTCCCATCAGCCAGACCATCGCCGCCGCCTACGCCCCCATCAGCGACGGGATGCGTGCCTACTTCGACTACATCAACGACGTGGAAGGGGGCGTCTACGGCCGCAAGATCGACATCATCGTCGGCGATGACCACTACAATCCGCCGGACACGATGGAAGTGATCCGCAGGCAGGTGGAGCAGGACAAGGTCTTTGCCATTGTCAGCGGGCTGGGTGACGAGACCCACAACGCCGTCTGGAAGTACCTGGAGGACGAGGGCGTGCCTGACATGTTCATTGCCTCCGGGCTTCACAAGTGGACGGAGCCCCCGGTGAAAACCCGTTTCGGCGGCATCCCGGACTACCTGGTCGAAGCCCAGATGCTGGGCCGGTACGTCGTCGACAACTACGATGGGATGACGGTCGGCACGCTCCTGGAGAACAACGAGTACGGCGTCGACGGGCTAGAGGGCCTCAAGATAGGCCTCGAGGGCAGCGATGTGGAGATCATTGCCGAGGAGAGGTGCGAGGCCTCCGCCGGCGACGTGACAGCTCACACGCAGCGTCTCAAGAACTCCGGCGCCGAGGTCGTGGTCTCACTGGCCGGCCCGGTTCAGTCCGCCAACCTGGTCAAGACGGCTCGAGAGGTGCTGGCCTGGGACGTGCCCATCCTCGTGAGCGGAGTGGACGCCAGCGACATCTTCATCGCTCTGGCCGGCGCCGAGAACGCCGAGGGAGTGGTCAGCGTCGTCTTCGGCCACCAAGTGTACGAGACCGACCACCCCGGTATCCAGAAGCACATCGAGATCATCGAGACCTACGCTCCGCATGTCGAAGCCAGCAACTTCACCCTCTACGGCGCCATCACCGCCGAGCTGATGGTTGAGGCTCTCAAGAGGGCAGGGCCTGACCTGACCAGGGAGGGCCTGGTCGAGGCCGCCGAATCCATCCGCGATTACATGTGCTCCGTCTGCCTGACGCCGGTGAACCTCAGCCCGACTGACCACCGGCCCTTTGAGATCGAGGTGTACAACCGGGTGGAGGGCGGCCAGTGGGTGGCCTTTGGTGAGCCGGTGGACTTCGAGACCACCAAGGACTAGGAGGCGGGGGAAGCCCAGCGTTACCCCACGCAGGTCGCACGCCGGCAGCCGTGAGTCGACGTGCTCTTGCAGAGCGGAGGTGAGAGGACGGTGGCGGCGATGAAGGAATCGACGACCGCACCAGGCGCGCTGCTGCGAAGGCTCTCCGGACGGCAGGCGCTGAAGCTGGTTATCGCTATCGTTCAGGAAGACGACGCTGACGCTGTCGTTCGGCAACTGGTTGACTCTGGGCTCCCGGTGACCAAGATCGCCAGCACGGGCGGCTTCCTCCGAGCCGGGAACGCCACTCTGCTCGTCGGCGTCGAGGACGAGCGCCTGTCGGAGGTCAAGGAGATCATCCAAGAGAAGTGCGGCCGACGGCGGGTCCCGGTAAGCGCCAGCGTCGAGGACGAGGCCGAGGAGGGGGGAGCGGTCGTCTTCGTGGTCGCCCTGGAGGAGCTCAGCAAGCTCTAGCGATTCATAGCCCAGCGCTCCGTTCTCTGAGAGCGTGGGTGGCACTCGCCGCCCTCTGGCGTCACCCGCCCACGCTCCGCTATCATTTCGCCGACCGAGGCCTGTGCGGCACCGTAGCTGCAGACCTTCAGGTCTGCCTCTGCGACCGGTCGTCCGCAGGGCTGAAGCCCTGCAGCCACAGGTGCCCTTCGACAGGCTCAGGGTGCCAAACGGGCTACCGGTAGGCAGGGCAGGACAATATGGCATGCTGAGCTTGTCGAAGCACGTGAGGCCAAGGATGGTCGCGGGGAGAGACCGTGACCGTCGCTGAGGCCGCGCCGGGAAGGCTGACGTCGCCGTGGGCTGCGGCAACCGCCCTTTTCGAGCGTGCCCTGGACCTCGACTTCACGCGGCCCCTGGCCTTCGCGGCCCTGGGACTCGTGTACATTGCCAGCCGCATCCCCTGGCTGGATCTTGGCTACGGCACCGACCCCGACGCCTGGCGCGTCGCCCTCACCGCCCATCACCTGCTCGACACAGGCGAGTACCTGCCCTCTCGCCTGCCCGGCTACCCCCTGCACGAGTTCGTGACGGTGCCGCTTGTGAAGGGCGGCTGGATTTGGACCAACCTATCGACGGTGCTGGTGTCGCTGCTCGGTGTCTACCTCTTCGCCCGCCTCGCAGCCGAGCTACGGCTGCCCGCCCGCGGCGCCCTCACGATAGCGTTCGCCTTCGCGCCCCTGCTCTGGATAAACAGCGTCACCACCATGGACTACATGTGGGCGCTCACAGCCATCCTAGGGAGCTACCTGCTGACCATCAAAGGCCGGCCGGGCTGGGCCGGGGCCTGCCTGGGGCTGGCCGCCGGCTTTCGCATGACCTCCGGCGCGGTGGCCCTTCCCCTGGGCCTTCTCCTCTGGCGCCAGGGCCGGATCCGCGAGTTGCCTCGCTTCGTCGGCGCGCTCCTCGTCGTCTCGCTCCTGGCCTACTCGCCGGTCATCGCCGTCTACGGGCTTCGATTCCTCAACTTCTACGACGCCTCCGTGCCCTGGCAATCGTTCCTGAGCCGACTGGGGAAGGATGCACTGGGCGTGCTCGGCGCGCTGGCGGTGCTGGCCGGCCTGGCCCTCTCCTGGCGGAACCTGCGCCGCCTGCCCGATGACCTGTGGAGCGACCCTCACGTGCTGGTGTGGACCACTCTGGTCGTCCTCTACTTCGTCTCCTTCGCCCGTCTGCCCCACGAGATCGCCTATCTGACGCCCGTCTTCCCCTTCGGGCTCTTCCTGATGGCCCGCTACTTCCGGCCGGCCCTCCTGCGGGCGGCCCTGGCCGTCATCCTCGTGGCCGGCTTCATCGACATCACCTCGCCGGGAGACACAGTGGACCTAGACACCTTTGCCAGCGCCCGCCCGGGCGGCGGCATGCTCCTCTCCGACCTCGATACGTTGCGCAACCAGATGGGCTTCGCTGATGAGGTGCGGGAGGCGGAGGTGCCGCCGCACTCAGTAGTGCTGACGGGCTTCATCTTCCCCGAGCTGGCCGTGCTTCACCGCAACGACCTCAGCCTGGGCATCTTGGACCACGACTACGGGGCGATCAGCATGCTCTCCGATCGGGGCGAGGCCGTAGACGAGGGGCGGGACATCCGCTACGTGTGGTTGCTGGAGTACGACAGCTTCCGGAAGCTGGAGGAGCGAGGATACCGCTTCTACTACGTCCTGGACGCCCGCCGTAGCATAGCGGGTCTGTACGACTACCGGCCCCCTTTCTTCGGGGCTCAGAAGCTGGACCTGGAAAGGGAGTCCCCCTCGGCAGGCAAGGGCGCGGCGAAGACGGAGCGCTAGCGCCGACGCAGCAGCAGCACGGCAGCGCCTGCGAAAGCGGCGGCCACGACCAGTGTCACCAGGGCCAGGATCGTGAGCGTCATCACCGGGAGGCCGTCGTCCTCGTCCTGGGCGGGTGCTGATGGCGCTTCCTGTTCCGGTGTGGCCTCCTGCTCGGATGACGGCCCTTCGGCTCCAAACGGCGTGATCTGCGGCAGCGGCTGCGACGGCTGCGGCTGCCCTTGCTCGATTTCGCGCTCTGGAAGCCCCACGCTCTGGCGCCAGGCGTTCTCCAGACCGTCCTGATCGAAGCCGTAGACCTGCATCAGGGCATCATCCGTCCGGCTGCCCTCGCGGAAGGTCGCCAGAAGCTCCCGGAACTTCTCCTCGCCGTGCTCGTTGATGAGAAAGCTCACCAGGCTGTATGACTGGCCATAGAAGAGGTCGACGCTGCCTTCGGTCTCGCCGACAGTGGATGAGGAGAGGCTGCGAACCGACAGGACGCGGTCCTGCTCGATGGCCGCCTCCAGAGCGCTCATCATGCCACCCAGCGGCTGGGACTGGCCGTAGACGGCTACCCCTTCATCGAGCCAGTCAGGGAGATTCCGGAACGGTCCGCTCACGGCCTTTCGCATGACTATGTGAGTCAGCTCGTGTCGTAGGATGTCCCGTGACGACCCGTTGTCGGCCACGACTGCCGTGTCGGACACCACGACCTCGCCGAGAGCGATGATTCCGGGCTGCGGAGAACGCTGGCGGGCCAGAACCACCGCCTCCATGTCCTGGGCGCTATCGTAGAGGAACACCTTCACCGGGAAGTCCACCTCGGTTCCCAGGAGGGCGCCCATGCTCTCCAGAGTCTCCTGGCCCACGGCGAGGAGGCCGCGCACGTCACCCTCTGAGGCGGCATAGGACCACACAGTGAGGCCGCCTTCCGACGTGGTCTGCCACTGGAAGCGGTCATCCTCATACATGCAGCGGCCGGACTCGGTTTCGATGCTGTTGCCGGCGTGGTCCTTGATCTGCCAGGAGTAGGTGATCTCCAGGCCCGGTATGAGGAAAGTGCTGAGGTCGCTCTCCAAATCGAAGGTGCACTGGACGCTGGTGACGCCGGTGCACTCAGGCACGCCGTAGGCCTGGGTGCCATCGGGTGCGATGGCGTACCGGAAGCGGACCTCCTTGACAGGCTCCGCGCTCTCGAAGTCCAACTTGAAGGCGATACCCTCAGGGAACTCGCTCTGGGCCTCTTCGGACTGGATGTCGATACCCTGCTGGGCGCGACCGAGATCCGGTAAGAGGACCGTCAAGGCGGCCAGTGCCGCTAGCAGCAGGAGCAGACGCCTCATCCCCCATCCTCCCCCAGTGTGTGCTTCAGGTAGGCTATCAACAGCTCGTCGATCTCGCCCTCGAGGACGGCCGCCGCGTTGCTGGTCTCGAAGGCGGTGCGGTGGTCCTTCACCATCTTGTAGGGATGCAGCACATAGCTGCGAATCTGGTTGCCCCACCCGGCAGCCACGTGCTCACCCTTGAGACGGGCCTGCTCCTCCGCCTGCCTCTCGAGCTCCTTCTCCAGGAGACGCGCTTCCAGCACCTTCATGGCCGAGGTGCGGTTGCGGTGCTGGGAGCGCTCATCCTGGCAGGTGACGACAATGCCGGTCGGCAGGTGGGTGATGCGCACAGCGGTGGCGTTCTTCTGTACGTTCTGGCCGCCGTGGCCGCTCGCGCGATAGACGTCAATGCGCAGGTCCTCGGGGTCAATGACGACCTCAGCGCCCTCCTCCGCCTCGGGCATCACCTCTACCAGGGCGAAGGAGGTGTGGCGGGCATGCCCGGCGTCGAACGGGGAGAGCCGCACCAGCCGGTGTACGCCGCGCTCGCTCTTCAGGTAGCCGAAGGCGAGCGACCCGGCCACCTCGACGGTGACGCTCTTCAGCCCTGCCTCCTCGCCGGCGGTCATGTCCAGGATATCGGCCTGGTAGCCGCGGCGCTCCGCCCAGCGCAGGTACATACGGAGGAGCATGTCGGCCCAGTCCATCGACTCGACACCGCCGGCGCCGGCGTGGATGGCCAGGATCGCGCTGCGGCGGTCATAGGGGCCGGAGAAGGACAGCTCAAACTCCAGCTCGTCGAGGCGAGCGGCCAGCGCATCCACGTCCGACTTGAGGTCGGCGATGAGCGCCTCCTCCTCCTCGGCGCCTGCCAGCTCGGTCAGCTCGGTCAGCTCCCGCTGGCGGGCCTCCAGGCCGCGCCAGGTCTCGACCTTCTGGCGCACGTCGGCCAGGCGCTTCATGGTCTCCTGGGCGGCCTGGGCATCCTCCCAGAGGTCAGGCCGCACGGAGTCCCCCTCGAGGCTGCGGAGTTCCTGCTCGGCAGCGGGCACGTCAAAGACGCACCATGGCGTGGGATATCCGAGCCTCAAGTCCGGCTAGCTTGTCCTTCAACTCCTGCATGGGTTCCCGTCACCTCTTGATGTCTGTCTATCCTAGGTCCCAAACACCGACATCTGGCGGCCCGCCATTACGGCGGCCCCTCCTCCCTGCTCGGTGGACGGCGGCAGGTGCCCGCCGGCCGCCTGATGAGCGAGGCGGGTCGGCTCCGGGAGGCGCAAGCCTCGGCAGCAGCGTAGCACCCACTCCGTAGCCGGCGCGAGGCCGATGCGGTGGCCGACGGAGACGTAGATGGGCTTCACAGCGTCCCGAGTGCGCAGCACGGCGCCGATGACCTGACCGCCATCCCGCAGCTCAGTCTGCGAGCTAGCGGCGGGCTCCAGGTCGGCGTGCTCGCCGACGAGGCGCGACTTGGCGCAGCCGATGGTCGGCACATCGAGCAGGAGCCCCAGATGGCAGGCCAGACCGAAGCGACGGGGGTGCGCGAACCCCTGGCCGTCCACCAGCAGCAGGTCCGGCCTCGACACCCGCGACAGGGGCTCCAGCAGCACCGGAATCTCCCGGAAGGAGAGAAGCCCCGGAACGTAGGGGAAGGTCACCTCCGCCTCCACCACTGCCTGCTCCAGCACCTCCAGCTCCGGATATCTGAGGACGACCACAGCCCCCCGGGCGGGGGCGCGGCTCCCCTTCGCCATAACGGAGATGTCCACCCCGGCCACGGTACGCACCTCGCCGGGGTCGCCGGAGCATACGACCTGCGAGGCCAGATCCCTCTGGATCTCGATGGCCTCCGGGATGGCGAGGTCCCACCGGTGCGGCTCTCGAATGTCCATCAGCACCATTATAGCGGCGGCGCGTCGTTGCCTCTACGCGGGCCCATGCTATGATGTCGCGAGATCACCCCGGTAGAAGCGCTCTGCTGGCCCGATGACCGTTGACAGATCTGACAAGCGGGACTGTCCCCCTGCGACCACCCGTAGGGACAGAGCTTCAGCTCTGTCCAGGGCGGAGCTGAAGCTCCGCCCCTACGGACTTGGCAAGAGGCTCGCTTCACCCCGCGGGATGAATCCCGCGGCTAGTGATCCTGCCGTCAAGCTGCGGGTTTCAACCCGCAGGGCGCCGTCCACCCTCCTCCCACTCCCCGCGCCGCCGCGTACCGGCAGCCCACCATCTCTCCCATCTCGGCTGGCCGCCGGCCTGGCGGCCCTCGTCGCCGGCGCTCTCCTGCTCACCGGCTGCGGGATCAGCTTCGGTGGGGATGCCTCCTCCGAGCTGTTCACTGACCTTGAGCTCCGCGGCGACGCGGTCGTTGGTGCCGAGATGACCGTGGAGGTCACCTACGATCAGCTCTACCCGGTGGCCGTCGATGTCAGTTGCTACCTGGTGCGACCGAGCCGAAGCCGGCGGCTCCTGAGCCGCGACGTGCTGCCCCCGAACCCCGACAGGTCCGAGGAGCCAACCCCGGTCCCCGGGACAAGCAGCTTCCGCTTCCGGGTGCAGACGCCCGGCCGCTACCTGGCCCTCTGCAATACCCCTCTTGACCCGGACAACTTCATCAGCGAGGAGTTCCGGGTGAAGTAGGGGCGCCCGGCCGAGTGCCCCTCCGTCAGCTCTCCAGGTTGAAGACCCGGACGGCGTTGTCGCGGAGGAACTTGCGGCGAACGCGCCCATCGAGGTCGAGGCCGTCCACTTCGTCGACACATCGGTCCAGGGGGAGCATCGGGTAGTTGGTGGCGAAGAGCACCTTGTCCTGGCCCCGCCGGCGCAGGTAATGGATGAACTCCTCGGGGTACCGAGAGGGGACGTAGGCCGAGGTGTCGATGTAGACGTTGGGGTACTTGTTGGCGACCGCGATCATCTCCTGCGTCCAGGGGTACCCGATGTGCCCGCCGACGATGACCAGCTCCGGAAACGTGAGGGCTACCTCGTCAATGTAGGGTATGGGGCGGCCGGCATCGGAGACGCCGAGCGGTCCGGTGTGGCCGGTCTGGTAGCAGAAGGGGATGCCCAGCTCGATGCACTCCACGTACAGCGGATAGTAGTGGCGGTCGTTCGGTGGCAGGCCCCACAGCCAGGGAACGATCCGCAACGCTTTGAAACCGAGGTCGCGGACGCACCTCCGGAGTTCGCGGACGCCGTCCAGGGGCCGGAGAAGGTCCACCGCCGCCACGCCGGCGAATCGGTCCGGCCAGCGCGACACGATGGCGGCGATGTCGTCGTTGGGGATGATGGGGCCACCCGGCCCCCACCAAGCATGGAGTAGCGCCATTCCCACGTTGGCCTGATCCATCTGCTCGATTGTCGTTTCGATGGGAACGCCGGGGACGGGGCCGGACAGCCCGCTCCAGCGGCGCAGCGACTCGAACATGGGGGCGTTGATGAAAGCCTCAACGCCGGGCTGCATCCAGGCGTCAATGGCTCTGACGTCTTCCGCCATACCCTCCCCCCTTTGGCTTGGGCTCCCTACGCCGCCCGGAAGTTCATGGTGTAGCCGAGGAGGCCGCGCACGTGCTCCAGTGGCTCGAAGCCGACCGCCCGGCAAACGTCCCGCACCGCGTCCTCTAACTGGTAGTCGGGGTCAGTCAGCGTCTCCGTGATGGAGAGGACGCCGCCGCTCCGGAGGACGCGTCGCAGCTCAAAGAGGGCCGCCGGCCGGTCGGGGATCTCGCCGAGAACGGCGACAAGGTAGGCAATGTCGACGCTGCTGTCGGCCAGCGGCAGACGCGTGGCGTCGGTGACCAGCAGCTCGGTGTTGTCGACGCCCGCCTCCCGCAGGTGTCCGGCCAGCTCGGCCAGCATCGGCGGCTGGATGTCGAGGCAGAGGAGACGTCCCCCGGGGCCTACTAGCCGCGAAGCCTCAACCGAGAAGTAGCCGGTGCCCGGGCCCAGCTCCAAGACTGTGGCGCCGGGCTCGACATGGGAACGCTCCAGCGTGCGCCGCACCGGGTGGATAAGGGGGCGTAGGGGGCTGCGCAGGGTGCCGGCCTGGCTGTATGGGATGGGGCCAGCCCTCCCGTATCTGTCAACGAACCACGCAACGACCTGATAGGCCGCCGCGAAGAGGACCGCGCGCAACAGCAAGCGCCGCACAAGCCTCATCGCGTTTCCTCCTCCCTCATGCCCGCCGCCCGCTCGGCGGCCAGGACTGTGTTCCAGAGGAGCATCGTCACCGTCATGGGCCCGACGCCGCCCGGCACGGGCGTGATCGCCGACGCCTTCTCGGCCACTGCCTCGAAGTCGACGTCGCCCACCATGCGAGAGCCGCTCTTGCGGCTGGCGTCCGGCACCCGGTTGTTGCCCACATCGATGACGACGGCTCCCTCGCGCACCATGTCGGCCGTGATGCCCCGGGCGACGCCCATGGCGGCGACCAGGATGTCGGCCTGGCGGGTGATGGCGGCCAGGTCGCGCGTCCCGGTGTGACAGAGGGTGACCGTGGCGTTGGCGCCGGCCCGCTTCTGCATGAGGATCGCCGCCAGCGGCTTGCCGACGATGTTCGATCGCCCGCAGATGACGACATGCTTGCCCGAGGGGTCGTTGCCGCTGCGGAGCAGGAGCTGCTGGATGCCGGCCGGCGTGCAGGAGAGAAACGCTGGCTCGCCGCGGAGGAGGAGTCCCATGTTCACGGGGTTCAGGGCGTCCACGTCCTTGTCGGGGTCGACGGCGCGGGCGACGGTGTCCTCGCTTACCTGCGGCGGCAGGGGCGTCTGCACCAAGACGCCGTGCCAGGTCGGGTCGGCGTTGAGCTGCGCGACCAGGGTCAGAAGCTCATCCTGGGCGACCTCCTCGGGCCGGCGGATGGTCTCCGAGTGAACGGCGATGCCCTCGCAGGCCTGGGCCTTGGAGCGCACGTAGGAGATGGAGGCGGGGTTCTCGCCCACCAGCACGAAGGCGAGGCCGGGCACGACGCCCCGCTGGCGCAGCCGCTCGACGCGCTCTCGGAGCTCGGCGCGTATCTCCTCGGCGACGGCGCGTCCGTCGATGATGGCAGCGGTCATGGCAGCCTCCACGGTTCACCCGGATACTCCGCGCTAGCATACGTCCAGCCCGTCCCGCCGTCCAGCCCGCCCCTGTGCTACAATTCGCCTAGCCATGCCCAACCTCGCCGTCGGCATTGACATGGTGGAAGTGGACCGCATTCGCCATGTCCTGCAGCGGTTCCCCCGGCGCTTCCTGGAACGCGTCTACACGCCCGTCGAGGTGGCGGTCTGCCGCGGGCGCGCCCACGAGCTGGCGGCCCGGTTCGCGGCCAAGGAGGCGGCCATGAAAGCTCTGGGAACGGGCGCCCGTGGCCTCGCCTGGCGGGATATCGAGGTGCTGCCCAACCGGCGCGGCAAACCTTTGCTCCACCTCCACGGCCGCGCCCAGGAGCGCGCCGAGGAGATAGGCCTTCACAGCCTGGACGTGAGCCTCAGCCACACCCGCCAGCACGCCCTCGCCATCGTCGTCGGCGTGCAGGAGGCGGGCATCGACCAGCCGGGCGTGGCCCGCGATGGGCTCCTGCGCTGGCTCCGGGAAAGGGGTCGCCTGTGAAGCTCGTCACTGCCGCCCAGATGAACCGCATCGACAAGCTCTCCGCCGAGGCCGGTGTCGGCACCGACGTCCTCATGGAGAACGCCGGGCTGGCCGTCGCCCAGGAGACCTGGATGGCTCTGGGCACCCTGGAGGGGCGCCGCATCGTCGTCCTGGCGGGGCCCGGCAACAACGGCGGCGACGGTCTGGTGGCCGCCCGCTATCTCCATGAGTGGGGGACGACGGTCCAAGTCTACCTGCTCAAGGCCCGCGAAGAGGCCGACCCCAACTACCGCCGGCTCGTCGAGGCGAACGTGCCGCTGCCCTGCGCCGAGGACGATACCCGCCTGTCGAAGCTGGACGCCACCCTGGCCGAGGCGGACCTCGTCGTGGACGCGCTCCTGGGCACCGGCGCCGCCCGGCCGATCAAAGGACGGCTCGGCGAGGTGCTCTCACACCTGGCGACGGCGCGGGCCCGGCCTTCGCCCCCAGTTCTGCTGGCCGTGGACGTGCCCACCGGCCTCAACTCCGACACGGGCGCGGTCGACCCCCGGACCGTGGCCGCCGATCACACGACCACCCTCGGCTGCTCCAAGGTCGGCCTGCACACCTACCCCGGCGCTGCCTACACCGGCCGTGTGCAGGTTGTGGACATCGGCATACCGCCGCACCTGATTGCCGACCTCCCCTACGAGCTGATGGCGGCCTCGGATGTGCGCGCGACGCTGCCGGCGCGCCCGCCCGACGCCAACAAGGGCACCTTCGGGCGGGTTCTCGTCGTGGCCAGCTCCGAGAACTACGTCGGCGCCGCGCACCTGGCAGCGGCCGGCGCCTATCGAGTTGGAGCAGGGCTGGTCACGGTCGCCTGCCCGCGCAGCCTGCAGCCCGCGATCGCCTCCGGCCTCACGGAGGCGACGTACCTCCCCCTGCCCGAGGAAGACGGCGGGCTGGCCCGAGAAGCCGCCGACCACGTTCTGCGCGCCCTCGACGGCTATGACGTGCTGCTCCTGGGCTGCGGCCTGGGCCAGCGCGGCGCCACTCAGAGCTTCGTGCGGGCCGTCCTCTTCTCGCTGCCCGAGGACCGGCCCCTGACGGTCGTCGTCGACGCCGACGGCCTCAACGCTCTGGCAGCCACGCCCACCTGGTGGCGCGAGCTGAAGGCACCGGCCATCGTCACGCCGCACCCGGGAGAGATGTCGCGTCTTTGTGGCCGGCCCATCCCCGAGATCCAGGCCGACCGCCTGGGGTGCGCCGTGGACTGCGCCCGCGAATGGGGAAAGACGGTCGTCCTCAAGGGCGCGCACACGGTGGTGGCCTCGCCGGAGGGCCGCGCCTGCCTCAGCCCGTTCGCCAATCCGGCCCTTGCGAGCGGCGGCACCGGCGACGTGCTGGCCGGCGCCCTTGCCGGCTTCCTGGCACAGGGCCTCTCGCCCTTCGAGGCGGCTGTCTGCGGCGTCTACGTGCACGCTGCGGCGGCCGAGGACGCCCGGCGGGAGATGGGCGACGCGGGACTCGTCGCGGGAGACCTGCTACCCCTCCTGCCGCGCACGATCAAGGGCCTAAAGGCGCCGTAGGGGCCACCCTTGCGGTCGCCCGCCAGCGCGACCTGGCAATCACAGCCCGCATGAGTGAACCAGTCAGGGTAGTCGAGTACGACCGCCGGTGGCCTTCTCCGCACGAAGAGGAGATGGCCCGCGCCGCTGGCACCCCCTTCTAACCTGTTTGAGACCGTGCTATAGTACCAAGCGTATGGCGGACGAAGTCGCTTCGGAGGGACGGGAAGGCGGCTCCCTGGAGGCGGGCCGACGCAAGCTGGCTCTGCTCTTCCCCGGCCAGGGGTCGCAGTACCTCGGCATGGGCAAGCGGCTCCAAGAGCTGTCGTCGGCCGCCCGCCGCGTTTTCGCCCACGCCGACGACGCAGTGGGCTTCCCCCTCTCACACATCTGCTTCGAGGGCCCACGGGAAGCCCTCGACGACACGGCCAACACCCAGCCTGCCATCGTGGCGACCAGCGTGGCCTACCTGGCGCACCTGCGGGAGAGGCTCCAGGCGGCGGGCCGGCGGCTGTCGCCCTCTTTCGTTGCCGGCCACAGCCTGGGCCAGTTCAGCGCCGCCACCGCCGCCGGCGCGCTCGATTTTGGCGAGGCGCTGCGACTGGTGCTGGAGAGAGGCCGCATCATGAAGGAGTGGGCGCACAGCCGCCCCGGCGGCCTTGCCACCCTCCTCGGCCTGGACGACGAAGCGGCCGACGAGGTGTGCGCCCAGGCCGCGTCGGAGGGCGAGGTGGGCGTGGCGGCACGCAACGCCCCCGGCCAGACTGTCATCGCCGGCGAGACCAAGGCCCTGGAGCGCGCCATTGCCCTTGCCCGCGAGAAGGGCGGCCGCGTCATCCACCTTCCGATCAGCGTACCCGGCCACATCCCCATGATGCGCGAGGCGGCGGCGGAGCTGGCCCGCGTCCTGGGCAGTGTCCCCTTCCATGATCCGGAAGCACCCATCGTCTCCAACATCAGCGCCCGACTCCTCACTCGGGCTGAGGACGTGCGGCAGGAGCTGTCCGACCAGCTCTGCTCCGCCGTCCAGTGGGCCCGCTGCCTGGTCACTATGGCCAACCAGGAAGTGGCGGCCTTCGTCGAGGTGGGACCCGGCGAGACACTCTCGCGAATCGCCCGACGAGTGAGTAAGGGCATCCCCGTCTACACAGTCGGGGAGGACGAGCCGCCGGACGAACTGGTGACAACGGTTCCTGCCGAACGGGAGCGCGTTCCGTGAGACGAGTGGTGGTGACCGGCTTGGGGGCGGTCACCCCCCTTGGGAACAACGCCGACTCCACCTGGCAGGCCTTGCTCCACGGCCGCTCCGGCATCGGACCCATCACCCTCTTCGACGTCTCGCCCTTCGAAGTCCAGATCGGCGGCGAGGTCAGAGACTTCCAGCCCGAGGATTGGATCCCGGCCAAAGAGCTGCGGCGGATGGACCGGAGCGCCCAGATGGGCGTGGTAGCCGCCCTCCAGGCCGTCCGCGACGCCTGCCTCTCGATAGGAGAATCCGAGAGCGCCGGCGTCGGCGTCATCTTCGGGTCCGGCGCCGGGGGATATGGCCTTCTCCTGGAGCAGCAGAAGGTCTTGGAGGAGAAGGGCTACCGCCGGGTGAGCCCCTTCCTCGTCTCGCACATCTTGCCGGACGCCACCTCCGGGCACATCGCTATCCAACTGGGAGCTATGGGCCCCAACATGGGCGTGATCTCCGCCTGCGCCACCGGCACCGGCGCCGTCGGCGAGTCGTGGGAGACGATCCGCCGCGGCGACGCCGAAGCGATGGTCGCCGGCGGCTGCGAGGCGCCACTCGTGCCCATCCTCTGGGCGGGCTTCCACGCCCTGCGCGCCCTGGCCGATGACAAGGAAGACCCTACACGTGCGTCCAAGCCCTTCGACCGCCGCCGCGAGGGCTTCGTCATCGCCGAGGGTGCCGCCGCCCTCGTGTTGGAGAGCCTCGACCATGCCCGCGCCCGCGGCGCCCGCATCTACGCCGAAATGATCGGCTACGGCGCCAGCAACGACGCCTTCGACATGGTGGCCTCCCACGAGTCGGGACGCGGCCCCACGCTCTGTATGGAGTCAGCCTTGCGCAAGTCTGGCCTTCCACCGGAGGAGGTAGACTACATCAACGCACACGGCACCGGGACCCCGCTCAACGACCGGGTGGAGACGCAGGCCATCAAGCAGGTCTTTGGGGAACACGCCTACCGGTTCGCCGTCAGCTCCACCAAGTCCATGACCGGCCACCTCATGGGGGCGGCGGGCGCCCTGGAGGCGCTCGCCGCCGTTCTTGCCATCCGTGACCAGGTCCTACCGCCCACGATCAACTACCAGGAGCGCGACCCCGACTGCGACCTTGACTACGTGCCCAATGAGGCGCGGCCAGCCCGGGTGCGGGTGGCCCTGTCGAACTCGGTGGGCCTGGGCGGCCACAACGCCACCGTCATCTTTCGGAAGTTCGAAAGCTAGAGACTCGCTGGTGCAAGCGAAGGCTCCCACGCTGACCGGCGGACGCGCCCGCTGGCGTCTTCGCACGGGCGAACGCACCGATGCCCTGCGTTCCAGCCGCCACCCGCCTTTGCTGCAGCGGCTGCTGGCCAATCGGGGGGTGCGGACGTTGGAGGAAGCGCGTCGCTTTCTGGAGGGCGAGTCTGGGCCCTTCGACCCCTTCTTGCTACCCGACATGGACCGCGCCGTCCGGCGGCTACGCCTCGCCCTGGACCGCAGCGAGTTGATGGCCATCTTCGGCGACTTCGACGTCGACGGCGTGACCGCGGCCGCCCTCCTCACACAGGGGCTCGAGGCCGTGGGAGGCCGCACCCTCCCTCACATTCCGGACCGGTTCCGGGAGGGGTACGGCCTCAACATCAGCGCCATAGATGCGCTGCGGGCCCAAGGGGCCGATCTGCTACTGGCCGTAGACTGCGGCACAAGCTCACTGGTCGAGGTCGAGCACGCGCGTTCCCTGGGCATGGACGTTGTCATCCTTGACCACCACGCCGTGCCGGACCGACTGCCTCCAGCACAGGCCCTGGTGAACCCGAAGCTGGCCTACAGGGCACCAGGCACCAGCACCCAGGACCCAGGAGACGCCCATGTCCCCCCTGGTTCCAGGTTCCCGGCTCCTGGTTCCGCGGAGGGGCTGGCCGCCGCGGGTCTGTCTTTCTGCCTCGTGGCGGCCCTCCACGACGCCCTGGGCGCCGCCTTCGACGCCGATGACTACCTGGACCTGGTGGCCCTGGGCACAGTGGTTGACGTTGCTCCTCTTCTGGGCGAGAACCGCGACCTCGTGCGGCGAGGCCTCCGAGCCCTCGCGCGGACCTCACGGCCAGGGCTCCGTGCCCTGATGAGCGTGGCGGGGATCAACCCGCAGCACGTAGACACCGAGGCCCTCTCGTTCGCGCTGGGGCCACGCCTCAACGCCGCCGGCCGCATCGCCAGCGCCCGCCTGGCCTACGACCTTCTTGTCGCCTCCAACGACGATGAGGCGGCCCGCCTGGCCGCGCGCCTGAACGAGCTGAACCAGGAGCGCCAGCGCCAGACGGCAGTTGGCCTCTCGCTGGCGCGGGAGCTCTGGGACGCCGAGGACCCGCGAACGCACCTGGTCATGGTGGGGCACCCGGCCCTCGGATCCGGCATCGTCGGGCTGGTGGCCGCCCGGCTAGCCGAGGAGCTGTATCGCCCGGCCGTCGTCTACGAGCTGGGAGAGAGTACAAGCAGGGCCAGCGCCCGAAGCATCCCTGAGCTCGACATCGTCGGGGCCCTGCACTCGTGTGCCGGGCTCTTGCGGAGGTTCGGAGGTCACCGGCAGGCGGCCGGCTTCACAGCCGACAACGAGCGTCTGCCAGCCATCAAGGAACGCCTTCAGCGAGAAGCCGCGCAGGAGCTATCGGCGCTCGACCTAGCCCCCACCATTGACGTGGACGCAGCCATGCCGCTCCGTGCTATGGGCACTGCCGAGATTCGGGGGCTGCACTCGCTCGCTCCTCACGGCACCGGCAACCCAAGACCCACGTTCCTGAGCCGGCGCGTCACGGTCCTCGAGTGCCAGACCGTAGGGAGTGACGGCGAGCACCTGCGCCTCAGGCTGCGCGACGGACCGGTCGTCTGGCCAGCCATCGCCTTCGGCATGGGCGAGGCGCCTGCCGCCTGGCGACAGCCTACAGGCCGCTCCCATGGGCCGCCGGAGGCCGAAAGCCTTATCGACGTGGTATACTCGTTCTCGACAGACCGCCGCGACGGCGACAACCTGGAGCTGGAGGTCCTGGACTTCGTGTCCGCATCTTAGGACGGTCTGCGGAACCAGGCTGTCCAGGGACGAGGCCCACAGGAGAAGAGATGGCACGCTACAAGGCTTGTCTAGAGATCGGCAGCGACGGGTCGTGCATGGCGCACGTACCCGAGCTACTGGGCTGCTACGCCGTCGCCAGCACACGAGAGGAAGCCATTCAGCGCCTACGCGGCGCCGTCACTGAGTACCTTACCTGGCTGGCCGAACATGGTGAGATATCGGCACCGCCCTCCGAGTCCGAAGTCGTGGAGATAGAAGTGGGGGAGGAGACCTCTCTGCCCGGCCGCTACCCACTGGAACCCGGCGACCCCATAGCCTTCTTCGCCGCGGACGGGGAGCCCCTCTCACTCCAGGAACTTCAGACGGCCGTGCGCCTCATCGAGCACGCCCGCCAAGACCTACTGGAGTTCCTGCGAGAGGTGCCCGACGACCTGCTCCGCTGGCGGCCCGCGCCGGGCGAGTGGTCGATCGCCGACACGCTTCTCCACATGGCCCAAGTGGAGGCGAGCTACATAGCCCGCCTGGACGAGGAATCACAGAGGTCGCCGTTCCCGCAGATGGCGGCCATCCGTAGCTGGGCCTACCACCGCCTGAGCCGAATGACGGAGGTGGACCTCTCTCGCCTCACCACTCACCGCGGCGAGCAGTGGTCGGCACGCAAGGTGCTGCGTCGCTTCCTGGAACACGACCGGGAGCACACGACCCATATCCATAACCTGCTCGCGCACTACCGGCGCGCCTCGCCGGGCAACTGAAGCTCCCTTGCGGCTGCCACGGGCCCTACGCTAAGATCGCCCTTGCCGGACGAGTAAGGGAGACGCAAGCCCATGAAAGAGTACCCGACTGACAACATCCGCAACGCGGTCTTGCTGGGCCACGGCAGCACCGGTAAGACCGCACTCTCAGAAGCCGCGTTGTATGTCACCGGAGCGATCAATCGCCTGGGCGATATCGACGACGGCACCACGACCTCCGACCACGACCCGGACGAGATCAAGCGCGGGTTCAGCATCAACCTGTCCCTCCTTCCCTGCGAGTGGAAGGATCACAAGATCAACCTGATCGACACCCCCGGCT
>DAOULP010000014.1:0-15025 GCA_034420175.1 Dehalococcoidia bacterium
CTGCGGCTGCTCGTCGGCTTCGCCGACCTCATGCTGGCGCTCTACACCGAGCGGCCGCAACTGGAGCGCCTGATCGACAAGCTCACGGACATGACGATCGACGTGGTGCAGGCCCACGCCGACCTGGGCTGTGTGCAGGGGTTCATGACCTGGGAGGACTGGGGCCTCCAGACCACCCTGCAGATCAGGCCCGAGCAGTGGCGCGAGATCTTCAAGCCGCGCTACCGGCGCATCGTCGAGGCCACGCACGCCGCCGGCATGCACTACCTCTTCCACTGCTGCGGGCAGATCCTGGACATCATCCCCGACCTCATCGACATCGGCGTGGACGTCCTCCAGCTCGACCAGCAGCACCTGATGGGGGTGGAACGTCTGGCGAACGAATTCGGAGGCAAGATCTGCTTCTGGAACACAGTGGACATCCAGTGGTCGGCCCGCCCCGACGTCACCCTCGATGAGCTGCGGGCGGAGGTCGCGCACCTGGTGGAGGCGTTTGGCCGTTTCAACGGCGGCTTCATCGCGCGGCAGTACCCGCAGCCCGCGGACATCGGCATGCCCATCGAGAAGCATCAGGCCATCTACGAGGCCTTCATGGAGCACGGCTGCGCCGTCGCGGCAGGGGGCGCCCGGTGACGAGGTGACGCCGACGACCCCCAAGCCTCAGATGACACCGCAGGAGCGGCTGCTGGCGGCGTTCCGGCGCCAGCCCTGCGACCGCATGCCCTTCATGCCGCTGGTGGAGGGCTACTTCACGCTCTCCCTCCCGGACGGGCGCGACCTCGACCCCGCCGACGTCCAGTACGAGATGTCCGGCCACATCCTCCTCCGGCTGGGCGTCCTGCGCATCAACACGCCTCTCTGGCTGGGCGCCGCGCCGTCGGACCTCCCGCCCGGCATCGAGCAGCGGTACTCCCGGATCGACGGCGACATCCTTCACACCGTGGAGACGCCGGTCGGGAGCCTGACCTGGCGTCTCCGCTTCGCGCCCGAGAGCCCCTACATCCCCTGGGTCATCGAGAACCGCATCCAGACCGTCGAGGACGTCAAGGTGTTCCAGTACCTCGTCGAGCGAACCGACTTCTCCATCACCACAACCCACTTCGAGGAGCAGCGGTCGCACGTGGGCGACCGCGGGGTGGTGGCCGTCCTTGGCCCCTGCTCTCCCCTCCAGCAGATGATCAACTTCGACATGGGGATGGAGCGCGTCGTCTACATGCTCGCCGACTACCCGGACGAGATGAACGAGATGCTCGACACCTTCCACGCCAAGCAGCTCGACATGTGGCGCGCCATGGCCGACGTGCCCGCCGAGCTCGCCTTCATCCACGACAATCTCTCCTCCACCACGACCTCCCGCGCCATGTACCGCCGCTATGATCAGCGTTATGTCAACACATTCGCCGACGTCCTGCACGCCGGCGGCAAGATCCTCCTCACCCACTGGTGCGGCAAGCTCACCGGCTTTGCCGACGACCTGGTCGACGCGCGGCAGGACGGCATCTCGGACGTCACGCCGCCGCCTACCGGCGACATGGATATCGTCGAGGCGCGCCGCACCTGGGCCAAGCAGTTCGTGCTCATGGGAGGGATCGACCCCACGCTCTTCGCCCGCGGCACGCCGCAGGAGGTGGAGGCCTACGTGACGGACCTCCTGGAGCGCATGGGGCCGGACCGTCGCGGCTTCGTGCTCGGCAGCGGCGACGCCGTCCCCTTCGGCACGCCGCCCGAGAACCTCCGTGCCGCCTCGAAAGCCGCCGCCCGCTACGCAGTGGGGTGAGTTCGGCTACCTGGGGAACATGCTCTCCCGCTTCCACCACTGGTCCCTGATCCCCCGGAGCCTGTTCTTCAAGTCCTCCGCCTGGTCCTCGCGGCCGTGCTCCCGCAGCCGAGTGTCCATCAGCTTCGGCGTGTAATACACGAAAGGCCCGCCCGCGACCATCGCCTCCAGCGGGTCGGGTGCTCCGCCCTTGCGGATCTGCTCCACGCGCCACTCCTGCAGGTAGCAGCAGAGCTCGTTCGCCTTGTCCAGGCGATCCGGGTACAGGTTGACCTCCTGGTACCGGTCCGACGTCAGGTCGTGCAGGTAGAAGAGGCTGTCGTAGGGGTACAGGCCCGGGTGGTACATTACAATCAGCGTCCAGTCCTTCGTGCGCACCGCCCTCGACACGGTGTACACGGCGTGGTCGTATACCAGGTACGGTCGACCCTCGAAGGGCTCGCCACGAACAGCGCCAGCGAACGACTTGCCGTCCCAGTTGATGGGTGTTGGGATGCCAGCCAGGTCGCAGACCGTTGGGCACAGGTCCAGGCTGTAGACCAGGGCGTCGTTCGTGCCGCGGGCCGCCGCTCCCGGCCAGCGGACGATCATCGGAACGTTGTGGACGGCTACGTTGGCGATGCCGTGGTCCGCGTACTGGCCGTGCTCACCGAACGAGTCGCCGTGGTCCGACGATGCGATGATCGCCGTTTCCTCCAGCACCCCTTTGCGCTCCAGCGCCTCGATGATCCTTCCCACCCACCAGTCAACATAGGCCAGGCTGCCATCGGCGGCGTCGATGAGCAGGCCCACGTCGTCCACCGTCTCCAGCGTTGCTGGCTGGTGTGGAGGACGCTCCGCCCACACGTGGAGTTGGCGCGCCGTGTGCGGGCCGTATATCTCCTTGTGGCGCTCGATAGCCTCCTGGCTGGGAAAGGGCGGCATCGGGTGGTCGCTGAAGCGCCGGATCCACTCATCGGGCACCCGGTAGGGAGTGTGCACGTCCCAGAAGTGGACATCGAGGAACCAGTTGTCCGACTCCGCGTTTTCCTCCAGCCAGCGCAGGGCGGGCTCGGCGATGGGGGCGGCGGTCTCACGCCCCTTGGAGCGAACAGGCGTGTGGAACTCCTCGAAGCCCGCCGTGAACCACCACGCGTTGTGGCGGTCGGCGAACGAGCTGAAGGCGGCAGTGCGGTAGCCGTTCGACCACAGGTGATGCACCCAGAACGGCGCTCGGGGGTCCTGGATGTGAGAGATCCAGTTGGGGCGCATACGCTCGCCCTCTCGATAGTGAGACACGACACCGTTGTTGAAGCCGAAGCGCCCACTGAAAAGGGCGGCCCGCGATGGAAGGCAAGGCGAGTTGGAAGTGTGGCAGTTGGTGAAAGTGATGCCCTGGGCGGCGATCCCGTCGATGTTGGGCGTCGTCTGCCGCAGGTAGCCGTTACAGCTAAAGCGGTCGGTCCGCGCGCAGTCGATGTCGATGTGAAGGATCCTCATCGGTCAGGCACCTCCTAGTCCATCCCGTAGCTTGCTGGGTCGTAGAGGTGGCCGTAGGTGGGGGCGAGCCGTTCGCGCAGCTCGCCCTCTTCTCGTGGGAGATTCGCGAGGGCGGACTGAATCCTGTCCAGCCACCGGCTCTCGGGTCCGGAGAGGGAAAGCAGAGAGCCGTCCACAGCCTCGCGGATGAGCGAGACCGCCGCCTGGCCGGCCTTGACCGTTCGCCGGTAGTCGTCAGCCTCACCCACTATGGCGGTGGCGATGGCCACGGCCGCCTGCGGCGAGAGCACCAGCGCCTGAGGGCTCTTGTAGACATCCGAGGAGACCATGAGGTCGCGCAGCGTCTTCTCGCTGCCCCGGCCCAGCGCCTCGTTCATCAGACGGCAGTCGTAGATCAGCACCTCCGCGAAGGCCTCCGGCGCCGGGCCCGACAGCAGGGGCACGTGCTGGACGGACTCGTTGCTCCAGAGGTCGCACATGCTGGCGGCGATGTTACCCACGGGGCTGAAGTGGGCGCAGGCCGCCGACTTGCCCTCCATGGCGATCGGACACCCGGCTATCGCCTTCAGGACCGGGCCTTCGTAGGCGCAGTCCTTGGACGGGCCGGTCGCCCCGCGCTCGAAGGCGACCAGCGACCGCGCCGCACCCATCGCCCGCACGACGGCCGCCAGCGTCTCCGGCAGCAGCTTCTGGCCCGCGAGCTGCATCGCGGTGTTGGCAAAGCCGCAGGCGGCGTCCCCCCCAGCCACGACGGAGTGAGACTGCCCGATCGAGACGATCTCGTCCCACAGCCAGGCCATGTCCCGCGCCGCCAGGACTCCGAGCGCCAGGACAAGCCCCTCGATGTCACCGCTGAGGAGCGCCTCGTCCGACACCTCCTTGCCCCCGATGGACTCGATGGACAGGATGTCCGCCCCGGCCTCCGCGCAGAGCTCGAGCGACCGGTGGACGGCCTCCCAGCCCTTGCCCGCCCTCAACCGCGGCGGGTCGCCGTGGCGCACGTCCACGGGGGTCACGCGGAGAGCGCAGGGCAGCCCCGTCGCCGAGTGAGCGTCTTGGAGCACCTCGGCCAGCCGCCTCGTGATGTCGGCACCCCACTCGGGCGTCTCGGTCATCGGCGGCAGGTGCTCGAACTCGATGACCAGCCCCGGCGCATGCAACGCCGTCGCCCGCGCGACCACGCCCCGGGCTATCTCCTCGTAGATGCGCAGGGTCTCCCCCCGCGTGGACTCGTCGAGGGCCATGGCCGGAAGCGTGAAGTTGACCTCGGGGAAGACGGCCCCCGCGCCGATGCGAAGCCCGTGTCCGCACTCGACGGGCTTCGGCGCGCGACCGAACGTCAGCTCCTCTGGGTCAGCGACGCAAAGCGAGGCGAAGCGCAAGTCTCAACTCCTCAGTTCGATACGAATGCGATGCTCGGCCGCCGTCACCGCGCCGCCTGGCCGAAGGGGTCGACCACGTCGCGCACCGCCTCCGCCAGGAGGTTCGCCCCGACAATGGTCAGGCTGAGAGCCAGGCCGGGGAAGATCGCGAGCCAGGGAGCGTGCTGGAAGTAGGCCCGCGCGTTGCCGCTCAGGTCCGCGCCCCAGGAGGGATTGGGCGGCGGCACCCCCAGTCCCAGGAAGCTCAGCGCCGCCTCAGCCATGATGACGCCGCCCAGGGCGATGCTGGCCAGGATCACGGCCAGCGGCACCACCGACGGCAGCAGATGGCGAAAGACGATGCGCGTGTCGGAGGCGCCCAGAGCGCGGGCGGCCTCGATGTACGGCAGTTCCTTCTCCGCCAGGACGATGGCCCGCACAATGCGCGACATAAACGGTGCCATGACAATCCCGATGACGAGTATGACATTCTGCACCGACGCACCCACCGCGGCCACGATGATCAGCAGCAAGATCAGGAGCGGGAATGCCAGTATGACCTCCACCATCCGCTGCATCAGGTAGTCGACCCAGCCGCCGAAGTACCCGGAGACCACACCGAGGAGACAACCGCCGATCACACCGATGGTCACGGCCGTGAAGCCGATCCCCAGCGAGATCCGCGCGCCGTGCACCACACGCGAGAAGACATCCCGCCCCAACAGGTCTGTTCCGAAGGGATGCGAGAGGCTGGGTCGCTCGAGCGCCGCGAAGTCCTGGTCGAGGGGACCGCTGGGAGCAATGAGCGGCGCCGCCAGAGCCACCACTCCCAGGAACAGCAGGATCGCCACGCCCGCCATGCCCATCACGTGGCGTCGCAGGATGACTTGCGGCTTCGGCCGGCGCCTTTCGGGCAACGCCGGCATGGCTATCTGCGCCTCAGCCACGTCTCCCTCCCGTCAGGCGGACCCGCGGGTCCAGCCAGGCATAGGCGAGGTCTATGAACAAAGACATGACCACGAAGACAACGGCTGCATACAGCGCCATCACCTGAATGACGGGGTAGTCGCGCGCGGTGACCGACTCCAGCATCAGCCGACCCAGGCCGTTCAGGGCGAACACCTGCTCGATGATGACCGTGCCGCCCAGGAGGGTCGCAACCTCCAGGCCCAGTATCGTGATCACGGGCAGCATCGCGTTACCCAGGGCGTGACGCCGCACGACCACCCGCTCCTCCAGGCCCTTGGAGCGAGCCGTCCGAATGTAGTCGGAGCCCAGCACACCCAGCAGGCCTCCCCGCACGATCCGCGCCAGTCCGCACGCGGACGCGAAGCCGAGGACGAGGGCAGGGGGGCCGTACTCCCGCATGTTGTCCCAGGGATTCTCGAAGAAGGGCACGTCTTGGAAAGGCGGCGCATAGGACCAGAAGATGGACGGCAGGAGCAGCACCAGGGTGGCGGTCCAGAAGCTCGGCACGGACATGCCCAGGATGCTCACGCCGCGGAGAACGCCATCGACGGGCCGACGGTGATTCATCGCCGCCACTGCCCCCAGCGACAACCCGAGTATCACCGTCACAAGGATGGTCAGGATGAGCAGCTCGCCGGTCACCGGCAGACGGTCGATCAGCTCGCCAGCCACGCCCCGGTCCCGGATGTACGACTCCCCGAGGTCGCCTCGGAGGACGCCGCCCATCCAGTCGAAGTACTGCTCCAGCATCGGCCGGTCCAGGCCGTACTCCGCCTCCAAGTCTGCCACCTGCTGGGGCGTGGCGTTCGGTCCCAGCATCATCTGCGCGAAGTTGCCGGGCATGATGCGCACCAGGACGAAGACGACGATGGAAACGCCGAGGAGGATAGGCACCAGGGCCAGCAGTCGCCGAACGATGTAGCCTGTCACGTTCCCGTATCGCGCAGAGAGACCACGCTCGTCCGCTGGGGCACGAATGTGAATCTGTCTGTCCCGCCCCAGTCTCAGGTAGAACGGCCCCTTCCCGCAAGTGCCGCAAGTCCCCAACTCCGGCACCGGACAGACCGGGGCGGCGGGCCCACCGTCCGGGGACCGGCCGACGGCCGCGAGGATACCTGGATGCACGTCCCCACTTGATGGCAGCGGCGATTTGTGGCAGTGTTGCCGCAGCGCGGTCGACCGGCCCATCGAGCGGCCGGACGAGACCCGCGACAAGCGAGGCGAACGCGTGCAGCCCTCCCCGGAGCAGATGCTCAAGCTCTACACGCAGATGGTCCGCTCCCGGGCCTTCGAGGAGGTGGCCATCTCTCAGGTGTATGAGGGCAAGATACCCTCGTCGTGGATGAGCGGCATCGGCCAGGAGGGCAGCATGGGTGCGCTGTGCCAGCTCCGGCCGGACGACTACATCACCTACACCCACCGCGGGGCCTACAGCTTCATCTGCCGGGGGAGCGACCCGGGGAGGCTGCTCGCCGAGCTGTTCGGCAAGAGGACCGGGTACTGCAAGGGCAAGGGCGGCCGGCACATCGCCGACCTCGTGCACGGCGTCTTCGGCAAGAGCGGCACCATCGGCGGCCACGCCCCCATCGCCGTTGGCCTGGCGACGGCGCTCCAGATCAGGGGCGGCGATCAGATCGTTATGTCGCTCTTCGGCGACGGCGCCAGCAACCGCGGCACGACGCACGAGTCGATGAACATGGCCGCGGTATGGAAGCTTCCCATCGTCTGGCTCTGCGAGAACAACGGCTACGCGGGCATGAGCCCCGTCTCCATGTCGACCGCAGCGACCAACATCGCCGACCTTGCCGGGTCCTATGGGATACCCGGAGCGAGCGTGGACGGAAACGACGTGCTGGCCGTCTTCGAGGCGGCGGAGGCGGCGATTCGCCGTGCCCGGGCCGGCGAAGGGCCCTCGCTCATCGAGGCGAAGACCTACCGCGTGCGGGCGTTCGCCGAGGGTGTTGTGGACGCCCGCGACCCTGAGGAGGTCGAGGCCTGGAAGCAGAAGGACCCAATCGAGTCGTTCCGCCGCCGCCTGCTCGAGCGCGGCATCCTCACAGAGGAGCAGGTGGCGCGCATCCAGGAGGACGCGCAGAAGGAGATGGAGACCGCGCGGGCCTTCGCGGACGAGAGCCCGTTCCCGGAGCCTGAAGAGGCCTTCGACGACCTCTACGCCTAGACCATGCGAAACATCACCCTGACGCAGGCGGTCAACGAAGCCCTCCACGAGGAGATGCGGAGGGACGAGTCGGTGTACATCCTGGGTGTCGGCCTCTACTGGGGCTTCGGCGGCCCAGGCCCGACATCTGGCCTGCTGGAGGAATTCGGCAGGTCACGGGTGAGGACGGCTCCGTTGAGCGAGCCGGCCATCGCCGGCTCGTGCGTAGGGGCCGCGCTGGCCGGCATGAGACCCGTAGCCCAGTTCAGCCTGACCGACTTCGTATTCTGCGCCCTTGACGAGATCATCTCCAAAGCCGGCAAGTGGCGGTACACGCACGGAGCCAACAGCGGCATGAAGCTGCCACTCGTCTTCCTGGAGACGATCGGCGGCTACACAAGCGGCGCCTCCGAGCACTCGCAGTCACCGCTGGGCCTCTACATGCACGCGCCCGGCCTGAAGCTGGCCGTACCCACCACGCCCTACGACGCCAAAGGCCTGCTCAAGACGGCGATCCAAGACGATAACCCCGTGCTCTTCTTCATGCATAAGCGCCTGATGGGGACCGAAGGCCCGGTGCCTGAGGAAGACTACACCGTCCCCTTCGGCGTCGCGGAGGTCAGGCGAGAGGGACGCGACGTCACAGTGGTCGCCACGTCCTACATGGTATCGCTGGCGCTGCGGGCGGCCGAGGCGCTGGAGGAACGCGACGTGAGCGTCGAGGTCGTGGACCCCCGAACACTGGAGCCGCTGGACATCGAGACCATCGTCCGGTCAGTGCGCAAGACCGGCCGGCTGGTCGTCGTCGATGAGGACACCGAGCGCTGCAGCGTCGGCGCCGAGATCGGCGCGCAGGTGATGGAGCGGGCATTCGACGCCCTCAAGGCGCCCGTCCTGCGCGTGGCGAACCCCAACTTGCCGGTCCCCTACAGCCGACCCCTCGAACAAGCAGTCCTGCCGTCTCGGGAGAAGGTCGAAGAGGCCATTCTGCGCACGCTGGCCGCCCCAGCGTAATGGGAGACGACCTGTCGCTGCGCCAGCCACTGTCTCGCCGGAGCGCGCGACGCGCAGAACGACGCCCGGCTGCTGTTGCCACACAGCGACAACAACTAAGCTGAACCCGTGATAGTGCCGGCAATACGGATGGATGCCAAGGACAACGTCGCCGTGGTGACGATCGACGCACGGCCCGGCGACGCCATCGAACTCGCCAAGGGCGAAGAGGTGCGGGCCACCGGGACGATTCCCCGTGGCGGCAAGGTGGCGCTCAGTCCGATCTGGGCCGGCGAAGTAGTCGTCCGCTACGGCGAGGAGATTGGGCTGGCGACGCAGGACATCGCTCCAGGTCAGCACGTGCACACGCACAACCTGGGCGGCGGGAAATGAGCGAGGAGTTCACCTTCGAGGGTTGGCGGCGACCGGACGGGCGGCTGGGTATCCGCAATCACTGTCTGGTCATGGCCACCGTCTCCTGCGCAGCGGGCGTGGCACGTGACGTCGCGCGTCGGCTGCCACAGGTGACGCTGGTCGAGCATCCACACGGATGCGGTCGGGGCCCGCCCGACATCGGCCTCCAGCTCAACACTCTGGCTGGATTCGTGCAGAATCCCAACGTGGGCGGGACCGTTCTGGTCGGCCTGGGCTGCGAGCACCTGTCGGTCGGAAGCCTGGAGAGCGCCGTCGCAGACAGCGGTAAGCCTCTGGCGAGCGTGGTCATCCAGGAGGCTGGGGGCTCAAGAAAGGCCGCCGCGCAGGCCGAGGAAATGGCGCGCAAGATACTGGCTGACCTGGAGAGAGCGCCACGCCAGAAGGGGACGGCCGCGGACCTGACCGTGGCCCTGGAGTGCGGGGGCTCCGACACGTTCTCCGGCATCACAGCCAACCCGGCGGTGGGCAAAGCGGCCGACCTACTGGTCGGCATGGGCGGGACGGCGATTCTCTCGGAGACCACGGAGATGATCGGCGCCCTCGGCCCGCTGCTGCGTCGAGCAGAGAATGAGGAGGTCGCAACCCAGCTCAAGGAACTGGTGGAGAATCAGGGGACCCTGACGCGTCAGATGCTGGGACCCCTGGCTCACCTGGCGCTGGCGCCCGGAAACGTTGAATCGGGCCTCTCGACAATCGCGGAGAAGAGCTTGGGGTGCATCGCCAAGGCCGGCAGCTCACCCATCCGGGAGATACGCGAGTACGCTCAGCGGCCCAGCAAACAGGGCATGGTGGTCATGAACACACCTGGCTACGATGCTGAGAGCGTGACCGGCATGGCGGCCGGCGGGGCGCAGGCGATCATCTTCACCACCGGCAGGGGCACGCCAGCGGGTTGTCCCGTCGCGCCGGTGATCAAGGTCTCCTCGACGTCCGAGCTGTATCGGGCGATGTCCGAGGATATCGATGTCGACGCCGGGACCGTCCTTTCCGGAAGGACAATCGGCGAAGTGGGGGAGGAGATACTGGCCTTCCTTCTGCAAGTCGCCCGGGGCGAGAAGACGAAGGCCGAGATCAACGAGCAGGCCGTGTTCGCAATTGCCCAGACGCACACGGCGTTCTGAGGGCCGGGCGACGGGCCCGGCACTCGGCTGCTCCGGCCGTTCCGCCTAGAGCCCAACGTTCTTCCTGCAGCGGGAGATAGCGTCAGGCCCGACGCCCTCGGCGACCACAGGGGCGGCGGCCTACCTTCGACGGGAGGCCTGCCACTCGTCGTGGGGCGGTACCTTCTCGCCGACGACGTAGAGGAAGTAGTAGCAGCCCATCTCGCCCAGGAACTTGAACTGCTTCTTGAGGTCCCTCACGGTCGCATCGAAGCCCCCGTGCGAGCGGAGGTAGTCGCGGAAGGTACCGTGCTCGGCCTCCAGCTCCAGCATTCGCACGGCGTTAGTGACGATGGCCTCAAGCTTCCGGCGATTCCGGATCACCCTGGCGTCGCGGGTCAGGGCATCGAGGTCGGGTTCGTCCAGCGCGGCCACCGCCCTGACATCGAAGTTGCGCAAGGCGTCGCGAATGCCCGGCCACTTCGATTCGACCACGCGCCAGGATATCCCCGCCTGGAACACCGCTTTGGTCATCACCTCGAAGTAGTCGTCAAGCGACTGTGGCCGGATCTGCTTCGGCGCCCTCTGCTCCGGCATGGGTGCTCCCTCCTGCTGCTTCACAGCATCCTGGGCCACGCCGCCACGCGTTGCCCCCGACAAGCCGCACGGCTCTGTAGCGCGAGTCTAGCCGACCATCAAGCCGGCGGCCGGCGCTTGCCGGTCATGACGTCGACATACACCGTGACGAAGTCAGCGATGCTCATCAGCAGCAGTCCGCGCTTGTATGACCGGCCCGGCATGCCCTGATCGATGTACTTACGGAGGAACAGCCGGGCGATCCTCGTCCTCTCCCGCTCGTCGGGCACGACCTGGGCATAGCCGAAGCAGATGACGCTCTCGTACGCCTGATCCGTCTCGCAAGCGGTCTCGCCCGTCGCGATCAGCGGCCCGGGCTCGTCCACCTCGAAACACACCTTGGGGGAGAAAGCCAGATTCGAGGCCAGGTGGCCGGGCTGCCTACCGATGTGCAGGTGAATCCGGCGCCGCCGATGCGCATACACGAAGTTCAGCGGCACGACGTACGGGATGCCCTCGGAATCGACCGTGCCGATCCTGCCCACCAGCGCCCGTTGCAGCAGAGCCGCGGCGTCCTTGTTGGACATCGCGCGGTCGGAGACGCGGATCTCGCCCAATCCCATCAACCACCTCCAGCCCTTGCCGACTCCCGCCTGACGCTCTCCTTGTGAGCCGGCGTCTAGTCCCTGGTCGCGGGGCCCCATCGCCAGAGCCGCTTGCCAGCAATCCACGATAGCAGCAATCTGCCCGCGGGTCACGCCCACCATCTGCTCCTTCCAGACGAGCGCGGCCTGGGACCGGCCAAACCGATTGGGACCATTCGGGCTGTCGATCTGTGCTACACTTCTGCACCAGGTGAGAAGAGGTCCAGTGGCCAAGGGAAAAGGATCAGCGACTCCAGTCCCTCCAAGAAAGAGTACGAGTTTCAAGCACCGAATAGTCCGTGAGGAGATGAAGATGGCCAAACCGAGCATGATTTTCGAGCCGTTCCAGATCAAGAGCATGAAGCTGAAGAACCGGATCGGGCTGGCACCGATGCTCAACATGCCCGGGGTGTGGACCAGCTTCTCGATTACCGACGAGACGATCGCCTGGTTCGAGGCGCGGGCCAGAGGCGGCGCCGGACTGATCATGACAGGCAGCTTCGCACCGTTGATGGTCGCCCTTCCCGGCTGGAAGGAGCGCTTCGCCACGCTGGCCGAGGCGATGCACTCGCACGGCGCCAGGCTGGGCGTGCAGATCGTCGCGGGAGGACCGCTGACGGGCGCAGGCCCTTCACTTCCGCCCTATCCCAATGAACTCGACGCAAAGCAGGCCATCATGGACCTGCTGAAGGCGGGCTCGGGGCTTCTGACGCCCGGCGAACCACACGCGCTCACCGTCGAAGAGATCGAGACCCAGGTACAGGCGTTCGCCGACACAGCGGCGATACTGAAAGAGGCGGGGGTCGACTGTGTCGAGCTCCATTGCGCCCACGGTGGAGCCACGCTGTGCTGCTCCTTCATATCGCCCTTCTACAACCGACGGGAAGACCAGTACGGAGGTAACTGGGAGAACCGACTCCGGTTCCCCACCGACACGCTCAAGAGAATGCGGGAGGCGGTCGGAGAGGACTATCCTCTGCTGGTCAGGATTAGTGCCGACGAGCTGTTGGGCGACAAGGGCATCACCATCGACGACACGACCCGGCACATCGTTCCCGCTCTGGAGGAGGCCGGCGCGGACTGCATCGATGTTTCCCAGGGGTCCATCCTCCACTCGCCCGAGGGGATAGAGATCCCTCTCTACTATCCGCGAGGCTGCTTCATCCACCTCGCCGAGGCCGTGAAGCGGGTAACACGCCTTCCGGTGATCGGTGTCGGACGGATCGTCGAGCTGGAGATGGCCGAGGACTTCCTGCGGCAGGGCAAGGCCGACCTGATCTACCTGGCCAGGCAGCTCACCGCCGACCCGGAAACTCCCAAGAAGTACCTGGAGGGACGTCCGGAGGACGTTCGCAAGTGTGTCGCCTGCGTCGAGGGCTGCGGCACACCCTGCTCCATCAACTATGACATGGCGCCGAACGCCATCCCGCTGACCACGGCGCAGACGCCGAGGAGAGTCCTGGTGATTGGAGGCGGGGTAGCCGGGATGGAGGCCGCGCGGGTCGCCGCCGAGAGGGGCCACCACGTCGGCTTGATTGAGAAGAGGTCCGAACTCGGGGGAATGGTGGCCGCCCTGGCTCTGGAGCCGCTAACGGCCGAGTTCAGGAATCTCATCGAGTATCTCTCCGGCCAGCTCAAGAAGCTCGGAGTGGAGGTGAAGCTCTCCCGGGAGGCCGGCCCGGCCGACGTCGATGAGCTGAACCCCGATGTCGTCATCGTGGCCACGGGCTCGTCGATGCTCATCCCGGAGGTCGCCAAGGGCAGACCCGGGGTGGTGGACCATATCGACGCCCTGAGGAAGAGAGGGGAGATCGGCCATCGGGTGATCGTCTGGGGGCTGGCCTACGGCGCCGAGCTGGCCATTTCGCTCGCCGAGGAGGGGAGGGATGTTGTCCTGATCGGCGAAGGCAGCGAGAAGACACTGGGGGGACACGCCTCGAACTTCCGGAGGTGGTGGATCCTGAGGAAGCTCGCGGACATCAATCCGGCGAGGGGGACTCCCGAGGCGCAAAGGCTCAGCAACCCCAAGGTGCTGTCGAACGTGAAGGTGGAAGAGGTCACTGCGGAGGGGATCGCGCTCACCGGCGCGGGAGGGGACCGGCAGATTGTGCCCTACGACGTCCTGATCATCTCGCGAGGCCGAGAGCGAAACAACGGCCTCTCCGAACAGCTACAGGCAAGGGGGACGGAGGTCCATGAGATCGGAGATTGCGCCTCCGTCGGGGACATCCAGAAAGCGATCACGGGCGCCAACGAGGTGGCGAGAACCATCTGAAATCCCGCCATCGGCGGAGAGGCTCGAGAAGGCAGATCCCTGGGAGTCCCAAGACCGAGCGAGCGGCAAGGCCACGCGCCTCTCTGGCGCAGGCTGCCCCCAGGTCCTGGGGACCACGCCGATGACATCGCGCGCTCTGGCCCTGAATCTGCAGAGCGCCTGCTTGTCGCGCAGAGGGTCGAGTGACGCTCCACCGGGACGGATGGGCTAGGGCATCCCACAGCCGGGGCGAGTAGCCTAGCCCGTTGTGATGCGCCTGCCCGTGCCTTCCAGGCCTGGCTCTGCCTCTTTTCGCCCAGTGATCGAAGCATGATTCCTGTATACTAGCCTACATCCACCGCGCGCGTGAGCGCTTCTTCTGGAGGAGGCAGCCGATTGGCAGGCCCGCTCGCAGGCATTCGCGTCCTGGAGTTCTCGGAGGTCATTGCCGCGCCTTTCGCCGGCATGCTCCTGTCCGACATGGGAGCCAGCGTCATCAAGGTGGAGCCGCCGGATGGGGAGCCCTGGCGCGCCTACCTCCCCTTCATCCCGACCGAAAGCCGGTGGTTCATTGCCCTCAATCGCGGGAAGCGGGACCTGGCCCTGGATCTGACCAGGCCGGAGGCGCGGGAGATCGTGCGCCGCCTGCTCCGCGACGCAGACGTCGTACTGGTCAACTACCGGCCGGACGTCGCCGCGAAGCTGGGCATCGACCACGAGACACTGTCCGTCGGCAACCCTCGCCTCATCTACTGCGACAACACCGCTTTCGGCCGCAAGGGTCCCCAGTCACATCGGCCGGGGTACGACCTCATCGCCCAGGGAGTAACCGGCGTGATGGCGACAGAGGGCAAGATTCAGGACGGCGTGCCCTACTTGAACGTCATCCCCACCATCGACTACATCACCGGGGCTATGATGGCCTGGTCGATCTGCGCCGCGCTCTTCGTCCGCGAACGCACCGGTCGGGGTCAGAGGATCGATACGACGCTCCTGGCCAGCGCCCTGACCGTGCAGACCAACCTCTTCCAGATCGTCGAATCGGTGGACGTCGAGTGGCGGCAGCGCTTCCTGGAGGTTCTGACACGGGGACGCGAGGAGGGGATGGAATACGAGGATCTGCGCGAGGCCCTCATCGCCACGCGGCCGGTTCAGCCCATCGGCAACGTCCACTACCGTGTCTTCAAGACCAAGGACTCCTACGTCGTTGTCGGCGCTCTGGCTCCCTCGCTGCGCAAGAAGCACTGCGCCGCCCTCGGTTTCGAGGACGAGCGCATCG
>DAOULP010000015.1:0-22649 GCA_034420175.1 Dehalococcoidia bacterium
ACCCCCGCTCACCGCACCCCTTATGATTCCCCGTGCCGCTTGATTCACAGCGCCCTGAGCCAGTCGAAGGGCAGCCCGGGAGGACCGCCGTGGAGATCGCCAGCGACAAGCTCCTCCAGATGTTCCGTACCATGGTTACGATCCGCGAGTTCGAGGAGGGGGCCGGGCGCCTCTCGCAGGAGGCGCGGATCCCCGGCGTCGTCCACCTGTACGCAGGCCAGGAGGCCGTAGCCGTCGGCGCCTGCGCCCACCTGAACCGCGACGACTACATCACGAGCACGCACCGCGGCCACGGCCATCTCATCGCCAAGGGCGGCGACATCCGCCTCATGTACGCCGAGCTATTCGGCCGGGCGACGGGCTACTGCAAGGGCAAGGGCGGCTCGATGCACATCGCCGACCTGGACCTGGGCATCCTCGGCGCCAACGGCATCGTTGGGGGCGGCGCGCCGATAGCCCTGGGGGCCGCCTTCGCTGCCAGGTACCGCGACCGGGGCCAGGTGTGCCTGTCGTTCCTCGGCGACGGCGCCAGCAACATCGGGCCCGTCCACGAGTCGGCGAACATGGCCGCCCTCTACCGCCTGCCACTGGTCTTCATCTGCGAGAACAACCTCTACGGCGAGTACACCCGCCAGGACCGCGAGATGGCCATCGTCGACATCGCGGACCGCTCGGCCGCCTACGGCATGCCCGGCCGCAGCGTCGACGGCATGGACGTGCAGGCCGTCTACGACGCGGTCGGCGAGGCCGTCGAGCGGGCTCGGAAGGGCGAAGGGCCGTCGCTCTTGGAGTGCAAGACCTATCGCTACTACGACCACGTGGGTACCAGCTACGGCGAGGAGGAGCGGCCGGCGGAGGAGCGCGAGCACTGGCGCTCCCGCGACCCGATCCTCCTCTTCCGCGAGCGCCTGGCCGCCGAGGGCGTCCTGCCCGAATCGGAGGCAGAGGCCGCCATCGCTCAGGTGCGCTTCGAAATCGAGGAGGCGATCAAGTTCGGCGAGGAGAGCCCGGCGCCGTCGGTGGAGGATCTGACGAAGGATGTGTACACGTAGCACCGCCGCTCGTAGGGGCGAACCTTCAGGTCCGCCCCGGGCCGCGGCTCCGCCCGAGCGTCGCCGCAAGCTCGCACCACGTCTCGCCGCCTTCGACTACGAGGGGCCGTACGCCTATCACGTCGTCCTCTCGACTCACAGAGGGCTTCCATTGTTGGGGAGGGCGGAGGTGGTGGAGACCTGCCTTCGCCGGCTCAGCCAATCGTCGGAGCGTCACGGGTTTCGGGTGCTGGCCTACTGTTTCATGCCCAGCCATCTCCACCTGCTGATGCAGGGCAGCGAGAAGTCGCGCCTTGCGGCCTTCGTGAAGCACTTCAAGCAGGCGTCCTCGTTCGACTATCGTGGGGAGACGGGGCAGCTCTGGCAGCGCAGCTTCTACGACCGGGTGCTGAGGGCGGAGGACGATCTGGAGAGCGTTGCGCGCTACATCTGGAACAACCCGGTGCGGGCCGGGATAGTCGATGATTGGGAGAAGTACCGGTTCTCAGGGCCGTTCGGGGCGGACCTTCCGCCTGCGGCGGACCCGCCCCTGGCGGGAAAGGTTCGCCCCTACGAGGAATAGACCGAACTCCGGGTCGGAGCCGCAGGGACGAAGCTCCAGCTCCACCGGAAGCCGGGGGATTCGCACTCAGAGCAGGTGGGCGGCCACGAACAGCGAGGATCGCGAGCAGCCGTGACATGAGGCGTGAGGGAAGCCATGACCCGTGAACTCTTCTACATGCAGGCCATCAACGAGGCGCTGAACCAGGAGATGGAGCGCGACCCCGACATCTTCGTCGCCGGCGAGGACGTGGGGGCGCACGGCGGCGCCTTCGGCATCACGGCCGGCCTCCACGCCAAGTACGGCGAGCAGCGCGTGGTCGACACGCCCATCTCGGAGGCGGGCATCATCGGCATGGCCGTCGGCTCCGCCGCCTGCGGCCTCCGGCCCGTGGCCGAGATCATGTTCATGGACTTCATGGGCATCGCCATGGACCAGATCCTGAACCAGATGGCGAAGATGAAGTACATGTTCGGGGGAAAGGCCCGGCTGCCCATCGTGGTGCGCACGACCTGCGGCGCCGGCGTCCGGGTGGCGGCCCAGCACTCGCAGAGCCTGGAGGCGCTCCTCTGCCACATCCCCGGCCTCAAGGTGGTGATGCCCTCCACAGCCTACGACGCCAAGGGGCTCCTCGTCGCCGCCATCCGCGACGACAACCCCGTCTTCTTCCTGGAGCACAAGCGGCTCTACGGCCAGCGCGACGATGTGCCCGAAGAGCCCTACGAGGTGCCGCTCGGCACCGGCCAGGTGAAGCGGCCCGGCAGCGATGCGACCATCGTCGCCACCTCAGCCATGGTGCCGGAGGCCCTTTCGGCCGCCGACACGCTCGCCGGGCAGGGCATCGAGGCCGAGGTCATCGACCCGCGCACGCTCCAGCCGCTGGACATGGGGCTTATCCTGGACTCGGTGCGGCGGACGCACCGGGTGGTGGTGGCGCACGAGGCGGTGCGCTTCGGTGGCATCGGGGCGGAGATCGCGGCCCAGATCGCGGAGGAGGCCTTCGACTACCTGGACGCGCCGCCGCAGCGTATCGGTGCGCCGTTCACGCCGGTGCCCTTCAGCCCGGCGCTGGAGGACGCCTGGGTTCCGAAGGCCCAGGACATCGTCGACGCTGTGCTGAACGTCGTGCCAGCGAAGGCGTAGGATCGTGGCCACTATCGTCGTTCTTCCCAAGATGGGTATGACCATGACTGAGGGCACCGTGGCGCGCTGGCTCGTGCCCGACGGCGCCCGCGTCGAGAAGGGGGAGCCCATCTTCCAGATGCTCACCGAGAAGATCAACACCGAGGTGGAGTCGGAGACCTCCGGCATCCTCCGTCGCCTGGTGGCCGAGGACACCACCGTCCCTGCCGGCGCCGTCGTCGCCTGCATCCTCGCCCAGGACGAGGAGCTTCCCTCCGACCTGGCCGAGATGGCCGCCCGAGCCGCCGCGTCGGCACCGGCAGCGGCCGCCGCTAGCCCTGCGCCAGCGACGCCCGTGCCCCGATCTGCTGCGGCCGGCGGCAGGAAGGCGGGCGAGTTCGTGCGGGCCTCACCGCTGGCCCGTCGCCTGGCCGACGAGGCGGGCATCGACCTCTCGCAGGTGGAGGGCAGTGGCCCCGGCGGCCGCATCCTCCAGGAGGACGTGGAGCGGGCCGTCGCCGCCCGACAGGAGGCCCCCGCTGCCGCCGCCTCGCCGACCGCGGGCCGCGCCATCCCCGTCAAGGGCGTCCGCCGCACTATCGCCCAGCGCATGCACGAGAGCCTCCAGTCGATGGCCCAGCTCACGATCACAATGGAGGTGGACGTGACCGATGCCGGGCGCATGTGCCAGGGCCTCAGCGCCCACTGGCAGTCGGCCGTCGAAGGGGGTGTGGCCGTCACCTACACCCATGCCATCGTCAAAGCGGCGGCCCTTGCCCTGGCCGAGCACCCGCGCCTGAACGCCACGCTCGAGGGCGATACCATCCGTCTGCTGGACGAGGTGAACGTCGGGTTGGCCGTCTCGCTCGACGAGGGGCTCATCGTGCCGGTCGTGCGGCAGGCGGACCGCAAGACGCTGCGTCAGGTTGCCATCGAGGCGCGCGAGCTGTCGGAGAAGGCACGCCAGGGCACACTGACGGTGGACGAGGTGACCGGTGGAACCTTCACCGTTACCACCCTCGGCATGTACGACGTCGATGTCTTCACGCCGATCGTCAACCCGCCGCAGTGCGCGATTCTGGGCGTGGGGCGGGTCAAGGAGGTGCCGGCGTTCGAAGGGGACCGCGTCGTGCGGCGGTCCGTCCTCAACCTGAGCCTCTCCTTCGACCACCGCGTGGTAGACGGAGCGCCCGCCGCCGAGTTCCTGCGTCGCGTCAAGGAGTACCTGGAGCATCCCTACCTGCTCCTGGCCGAAGACTAGGTACGGCGGGCGGAGCTTCAGCTCCGCCCCTACGGGCGGTATGGTGCCTTGCTGAGAGCCGCAGAGCCGTGGCTAGCACCGGAGGCGGAACGGATTGCCTGACTTCGACCTCGTAGTCATCGGCAGCGGGCCGGCCGGCTACACGGCCGCCCTGCGCGCCGCTGAGCTGGGCGCCAGCGTGGCCGTCGTCGAGAACCAGAACGCCGGCGGCAACTGCGTCCGATTCAACTGCATTCCCAGCAACATCCTCCTCGATACCGTGCGCGCCTCCCTCGAGGCGCAGGACCTGGGAATACACGGCGTTCTCGCCTCGGTCGGGGCGCCGAACCTCACGCGAGCCCTGGCCCGGCAGGCGCAGCTCGTGGCCGGGCTGGAGACGGGCATCCGCAACCTGCTGTCCGCCCGCCGCGTGCGATACGTGGCCGGCCGGGCGCAGCTTGCGCCGCCGTCGGGCGAGTCGCGCCTCCGGGTGGCGGTGCAGCTCGCTGAGGGCGGCGCTGAGGAGCTTTCGGCCGAGGCCGTCATCGTCGCCACCGGCGCGCGGGGAGTGCCACCTGGGGTGCCGGGGCTGCCCCCGGACGGCGTCCTCACGAGCGATGAACTGCTCGCCCTGCCGGAGCCGCCGCCGTCGTTGCTGGTGCTGGGCGGCGGGCCCGCCGGGCCGGTCTTCGCCCTTGAGTACGCCTTCCTTTTCACCGCCTTCGGCAGCCGCGTCACGCTGGCGGAAGCGGGTCCACACGTCCTTCCCGGCGAAGACGCAGAGCTGGCCGGCTACCTGGCCCAGTCGTTGGAGACAGCGGGACTGCGAGTGCTGACGGGCGCACAGGTGAAGGGCTTCGATGAGGAGGGCGGCGAGCGGCGGGCGCTGCTCTCCACCTCGGCCGGTGACACGGCCGTCCCCGCTGCGGCCGTCGTGGCGCCCGACTGCCGGGTGCCCTACGTGGAGGGCCTCGGTCTGGAGGCGCTAGGAGCCCGCGTCGACGAAGGCGGTGCCCTGGCCGTCGATGACGCCTGCGCCACCAGCGTCCCCGGCCTCTACGCCGCCGGTGACGCCACAGGCGGCGTCATGCTGTCGCACGCCGCCATCGAGGCGGGCCGCGTCGCCGCCGCGAACGCTCTCGGCCAGGAGAGCCGCCTGGACCTGCGGGTCCTTCCCCGCTGCATACACACCCACCCGGAGTACGCCGCCGTCGGCGTCAGCGACCAGGAGGCACGGGCCGCGGGGCGCGACGTGCGGGTAGGCCTGGCCGACCTGGCGGCCAACGCCCGCGCCGCTGCCCTCGGTCAGCAGGAGGGCGTCGTCAAGCTGGTGTCAGATGCTGCCACGGGTGAGATCCTGGGCCTGCACATCTTGGGTCCCCAGGCCAGCGAGCTCATCGGGCAGGCGGTTCTGGCCATGCGTCTGGAGGCGACGGTCTACGACCTGGCAGCCACCGTCCACTGGCACCCATCGCTGTCGGAGGCGCTGAGCGAGGCCGCCCGGCGTGCCCTGCCGACCTAGAGGAGAAAGCCCATGAAGCACGTCCGCTTCCTCCACCAGGGGCGTGAGTCCTACGGCCTGATGGAAGGCGACTCCGTCCTGCCGTTCGAGGGCGACCTCTTCGGGGAGCGGCAGCCCTCGGGCGCGACGGTGGCCCTCGGCGACGTGACTCTGCTCGCTCCCGTCCGGCCGACGAAGATAATCGCGGTGGCCCTGAACTACCTGGACCACCTGCCCGCCGGCGGGGGCTTCGTTTCGTCCGCCAGAGGCGGAGAGGCGGACCGGAAGCCGCCCGCCGTCCCTGAGCTGTTTATGAAGGCGCCGTCCGCCGTCGTCGGACCCGAGGAGGCCATCGTGCTCCCGGCCGGCGCCGGCCGCATCGACGCCGAGGGCGAGCTCGTCGCTGTCATGGGCCGGCGGGCGCGTGGACTCCCACCAGAGGAGGCACTGGGCTGTGTCCTGGGCTACACCTGCGGCAACGACGTCAGCGCCCGCGAGTGGCAGCGGGGCGACATCCAGTGGTGGCGGGCCAAGTCCAGCGACACCTTCGCCCCTCTGGGGCCCTGCATCGTGGACGGGCTGGACCCGGCGAACCTCGACCTCCAAACCCGCGTCAACGGCGAGGTGAGGCAAGAGAGCAACACGCGGAACCTCATCCACGACGTGGCGCACGTCATCAGCTTCGCCAGCCGGGTGATGACCCTGGAGCCCGGCGACCTCATCTACACGGGCACCCCCGGCACGACGGAGCCTCTGCAGCCCGGCGACGTGGTGGAGGTGGAGATCGAGGGCATCGGCGTGCTGCGGAACCCGGTGCGCGGGGAGGCGTAGGTCAGAGATGTTGCGCGAGGAGTCAGTGCCCTCGGAGGACCGGATCTACAACTGGATAGAAGAGGTCTTCCGGCAGGGCGTGCGACGTGCGGGCTATCCTGCCGATCGATGGGCAGAGCAGTGGGTACAGGAGCGCTTTCGCGAGTTCGGCCTGGAGAGCATTCGCGCAGAGCCCGTGGTGACACCCTACTGGGAGCCGCTTCACTCCTCGCTGGTGGCCGTAAGGGCCGACGGCACTGAGGCGGATATCCCGTGTTCCGCCCTTCCGTACTGTTCGCCGGACCACGTCGAAGCCGAGTTGGTGGCGCTGGACGGCGGCCCGGTGCAGGGCGCCGTCGCCCTCAGCGAGGTCCCCCTTCTGCGGGTGCCGCATAGCTGGTACGCAGCCCGTGCGACCTGGCAGTTCGACCCGGATGGCACGTTCGCAGGGGCCAGCCAGCTCCTACCGACCACCCGGCCCGGCCAGCAGGCGATGGAGCCAGCGATCGCCGCCGGTGCCTGCGGGTTTGTGGGCGCTCTCACCGGCTACCCAGGGGACTCGCACGAGTACTACGTGCCCTACAACGCGAACCCCCGTCCCATCCCGGGCGTCTGGGTCAGCGGCAGCGACGGAGAGCGACTGAAGGCCTGGCTCGACGAGGGCCCCGTCACGGCCAGGCTTGAGGTCGACGCCCGTCGGGAGTCAATCACCACGTATAACATCGTCGGCGAGCTGCCGGGGGCGGACGATGAGTCGGTGATCATCGGGTCGCACCACGACGGACCGTGGCCGTCGGCGGTCGAGGACGCGTCAGGAATAGCGCTCGTGCTGGCCCAGGCCGCCTACTGGTCGCGCCTCCCGCCAGGGGAACGTCCACACCGCCTCACGTTTCTCCTCAACGGCGGACACATGTCGGGAGGCATCGGGCAGGCAACGTTCGTGCAGTCCCATCGCGCCGAGCTCGACCGTGTCGTGCTTGAGGTGCACCTTGAGCATGCCGCCGGCGAGGTGTCGGAGGTCGACGGCGAGCTGCGGCCGACGGGACGGCCGGAGACACGCTGGTGGTTCACGTCGCGCATCCGGCGCCTGGAGGCTGCGGTGCGAGGGGCAATCGAGGCCGAAGACCTGCGACGCTCGTACATCCTGCCGCCGACTGCCTGGTCGGAGAAGCCGACGACGGACGGGGCGAACTTCCATCTTGCTGGCGTGCCGCTGGTGAACTACCTTGTTGCACCGTTCTATCTGTTTGACGCCATGGACACGATGGACAAGATCCACCGGCCGAGCCTCGTTCCGGTGACGCGCGCCGCCATCCGCATCATCGACTCCACGGCCGGCGTCTCGGCTTCAGCAATGCGCGCGGGGCAGGCTCAGTAGTGGTGCGCGTGGCCCTCGTCCAGCTCCGCGCCTTCGACCTCGGTGAGGCGGCCGAAGGGCTCCGCCACACGCTGGAGATGATCGACCGGGCGGCGGCGGAGCGGCCCGACCTCATCGTCCTGCCCGAGGTCACCTACCCCGCCTATTTCTTACGCTCGCGGGAGGAGTACGGCCAGGCCCGGCCCCTGGACGCCGAGGGACTGATCCGCACCTTCGGGGGCAAGGCCGCCGAGCACGGCCCACATCTGGTAGTGGGGGTCGCCTTCCCCGTGGAATCAGGGGGAGTCGCCAACTCCGCGCTGCTCTTCACGCCCGACGGCAGCCTCGCCGGCCGCCACGACAAGAGCTTCCTCTGGCACTTCGACCGCCACTGGTTCCAGGGGGGCGCGCACTACCCCGTGTTCGAGACGCCTATGGGTCGCCTGGGGCTCCTCATCTGCGCAGACGGCCGCATGCCCGAGATCGCGCGTTGCCTGGCCGTGAGCGGCGCTCAGGTGATCGTCGACTCCACGGCCTGGGTGAGCTGGGGCCGCCAGCCGAGCGATCTCTCCAACCCCCAGCCCGACTACATGATGCCGGCTCGCGCGATCGAGAACGGGGTGTGGGTCGTGGCCGCCGGCAAGGTGGGAATGGAGGCGGGCAGCATCGTCTACTGCGGCCGCTCCTGCGTCATCGATCCCCAGGGACAAACGCTGGCCGCAGCCGGAACGGAAGACGAGGCTATTCTGACATTCGACGTGGACCCGGCGCAGGCGACCGGCCCGCCCTTCGCCCGCCGACCCGAGCTCTACTCGGTCCTGACTGCTCCCACCGAAGAGCTTCCGGCCTCAAGCTTGCCGGATGAGCCTCTGGCCCTGGGGCCCGCCAGCCGGCGACTGGCCGTCCTCCAGACCACCCTCCCCTCAAGCAGCACCGCCTTCCTCGAGGATGCCCGGCGCTGGGTGGAGACGCTGCGCCGACAGGACACCGACCTGCTGCTCTTCCCGGCCACGCCGGCCGGGCGCCTGGACGCCTACCCGGCCTCGGAGCTGTTACCGACCCTCCAGGCGCTGTCGGAGCGGTCCGGCATCATGCTGGGCGTGACGCTGCTGGAGAGTCACGCGGCAAGGCGCTTCCGGAGCTTCTATCTGCTCGACGGCCGGGAGGTGCTCCTGGCCCACCGGCAGAGCCACCACAGCGGCCACGCCGGGCCCGCTGACCTGACGCTAGGCGATGACGTCTGCCCGGTGGTGTCCACGCGAGTGGGCAACGTGGGCGCCATGCTGTGCGCGGAAGGCTTCGTGCCGGAGGTGGCGCGTTCGTTGATGCTGCGGGGCGCCGAGGTGCTGCTCTGGGCGGCGGACGCCCCGCGGTTCGACGTGCGGCCGGTGGCGCGCTCCCGCGCCGACGAGAACCGCGTCTACCTGGCAGTCGCCGGCGCCCCTACTGCCGAAGGCGGCGCCTACGTCGTGGACCCGGCCGGGCGGCTGGTGGCATCAGCCCTGGCCGGCAGGGAGATGGCCTGTTCAGCACAGGTTAACAGGGCCATGGCACGCTGGAAGGACATGGCGCCAGCCACGAATGTCGTGCTGGGCCGCCGACCGGAAACGTACGGGGCGCTGATCCGCGAGTAGAGGGGACTAGCTAGCCACCCGATCCCGATACGTGGTCGCCGAGAGAGGCGAGGGCAACCAGGGGCCGTTGGAGTCAATCCTCTCCAACAGCCAATTGATCTCCCTCTCACGGAGCGGGGCATGTATCACGAACTCGGCCGCAGACTGGGCGTCCGCCTCGGACTCGCTCCAAGAGGTGAGAACCACGGCAATGGGGACGGCAGGCGCCCGGCCGCGCAGTCGACGGGCAAGGGTCACGGCCAGCCCACCACGGTCGGCCTCGATGACGAGAAGCTCGGCTCCTATGAGCGTGACCTCCTCGCCCGACACCGTCGCAGGGGAACAGCAGACGACCCGGCGGCCGTGCGCGACGCACAGCCCTTCCAGGAGTTCACGGCTCCCAGGCCGCACATCCACGAGCGCAACGACCGGCGCGGGCGGCGTTCGCCCGGAGGCCCGTGAGGGCCGGCGCAGGGGCTGCTCCGACGGGGGGGCGACACGGCTGCTGCTCGACTTCGGTGGGGGCTCGGGGCAGCCGCATACCGGGCATGCCAGAGCCACGGCAGCATTGGCAGCACGGGGGTCACTGCCGCAGTGGGTGCAAGTCTTGTCGTCCGGTCTCACGACGGAAGTCCTTCTCCGGACGGTCCAACGGGTGGTCTGCAGGCCCCGAGATCCACGCTGCAACCGGTGGGCGACGGGTGTCGATGATAGACAAACGCGGGCCGGCGCAAAGCGAGAAAACTCCTATTGACGCCTCGTCGATTCTAGTGCTCTCCTGAAGTGCCAAGCGACAAGGGATCACCCGACCCTCGCCGGGTGAATCCCCCTAAATGCCGACGGTAACTGGCTGCTGAAAGCTGCGCGCTGCGGCGAGATCCCCTAGGGCTGTCGGAGCTGACGCTCTACTATGTCGCGGATTTCCCCGACTCTGAAAGGCTTGACCAGACAGGGGTTGCTGACCCGCTCGAGGAAGCGGCGGGTGGCCACGTTGACCGTATCGCCTGTGATGAACACCATGCGTTCGGCTTGCTCGCGGTCCAGGTCCCGGACCCGGCGGTAGAACTCCTCGCCGCCCATCTCCGGCATCTTGATATCGGTGATGACGAGGTCGTACTGACGCTCGGACATGTGAAGGAGCGCCTCAGCGCCGCTCCCGGCGATGTCGACCCGGTGCCCGTCCATGTTGAGTACGTCTCTGAGAAGGGTCTGGATGCTGCTTTCGTCATCCACAACCAGGACGCTGCGGGCGCCAACGGCCGAGCGCACCGCCTCCCTTTCCTCAACGACGGGGCGCTGCTCCGGCCCCTGGACCACCGGTAGCTCGACGATGAAGGCAGCGCCCTTGCCGGGGCGGCTCTCGGCCTGAATGCGACCGCCGTGGTCCTCGATGATGCCGTAGGCGATGGTGAGGCCCAGGCCCGTTCCCTCACCCACCTTCTTGGTGGTGAAGAACGGGTCGAAGATGCGTCGCTGGTTCTCCGGCGCGAGGCCCGGGCCGTCGTCCTCGAAGGACAGGCGGATGTAGCCGCCGACGACGCCCGACCGCACGACGAAATGACCCCGGTCGTGCGCCTCCAGCATCGCGTGCTCGGCGTTGGTGATGATGTTGAAGAACACCTGCTGGATCTGGCCGGGATCGGCCATGGTCCGCGGCAACTGGGGGTCCAGATCCAGGTCAACGGTGACGTTCTTCAAGCGCAGGTCGTAGTTGCGGAGCTCCAAGACCCGCTCCAGAAGGGTGTTGAGGTTCACAAGCTCCTTCTCGGCCTTTCGGCGCCGGGCGAAGGAAAGGAGGTTTTGAACGATCTTGGCTGCCCGTTCCGCCTCGCCCTGTATCGTCTCCACCTCGTGCCTGGACCGCTCGTCGATGTCCCGTGCCAGAAGGATCTGAGCGAATCCACTTATGCCGGTCAGAGGGTTGTTCAGCTCGTGGGCGACGCCGGAGACGAGTTGCCCCACGCTGGCCATCTTTTCCGACTGCATCAGCCGCTCTTGGAGAAGCCGTTCCTCGGTTACCTCTCGCAGGACGACGACAACACCACGCTCGAGACCGCCCAGCGGCAGCGCCTTCACACTGAGATGGCGGCGCTGGCCGTCCTCCAAGGCGTAGTCCACCTGGCGGCGCTGCCCCGTGGCCCGCACCTCGTCCACCAGAGCGGCGATGGGCGTGTCCTCCAGGGGGACGCCCTCGCCCTCCTCCCGGCGACAGAGCGCAGCCAGCAGGCCACGCGCCGTGTCATTCGCCAGAGCTTCACCCTTCTCCCGCGCGAGGACAATGCCGTCATCCAAGCTGGCGATCAGGGCCTTCAGCCCGCCTTCCTCGGCCAGGCGGGGCGCTGCGACCCGCTCCAAGGCCATCGAAGCCAGACTGGCGGCAGAGTAGAGGAGCCGTGTCTCCGCGGGAGAGAAAGCGTTGTCGCGCTCCGCCAGAACGCGCAGAAACCCGACCGCGCGCCCACGCACGATGAGGGGCGCATCGGCGGCGCTGTGCTGGCGCTCCGCGACGGGAGTTGCCCCTCCACCGTTGGGCAACGTCTGGACCTCGAAGCGCGGCCGCTGGCAGTCCCGATGGGCACCCCCGGAGAAACGGAGAAAGGTGTCCATCAGGCCGGACGCCAGCCCAGAGGCCACGCTCTCCGGCAGCGGAGCCATGGCATAGACCGTGGCTAGGTCGCGACCGTCCGTGCAGAGAACCGACACGGCCGCGTCGAAGCGCAGGTGAGGTCGGAGAAGACTGATGATCCGCCGAGGTACCTGGTCAGGCGCCAGGCTGCCTGTCAGGCCTTGGATCAGCTCGTGAAGAGCATCGACGTGGGTCTGCTCGCGTTCCATGCGCCTCGCCACGGGCACGATGCTGTCGCCCCTTCTGTCGGCGCCCACCGAGCCCTCGACTGTGAACCGCGCCGCCCAAAGCTTTCCCGACGTTGCCCACCAGCAAGACGCCCGGCACAGGCAGAGAACAGCAGCCCAACACAGGGGCAACTACTGAAGTAATTATGCACCAGGACAATTCCTTGTCAAGCAGGTCAGATCTGTGACCAGAGAGGCCGGCGGCGCCAGCAGTGGTTGCACATCGACGCGGGATGCCTCACCCAGACTCGCCCTTGCCGGACCGCCACGTGCCGGTTGGCAAGATGCCGGTCACAGTACAAGGCACGGCAGCGCGAGCACTGGCCACTGGGCCTCGCTTCGCAACCCGGCACGCCGCACTGGCCGCTGACGTTCCGTTCCCTGGCGAAGGCCTTGTAGCGGAGGTGCCTCTCTAGGTCCACGCGCTTGTGCTGACACCGGGAGCGAGTGCATATCTCCTGCCCATCGTCCAGGAGAACGCCGTGGTCGCCGCAGAAGACACGCCCGCAGTACTGGCACGTGCCCACAGGAGGACGGGCGCAGCGCCTGAACAGGCGGCGCAGCTCACAGGCCCCTCTCAACATGTCCCCTCCCGGGACTGCATCTGACACTGACGCCCCACAGACGCGACCCGCCATAACCGAGGGCACGCCCGGCAGGGACCCGCCTGCCCCATTGTCAGGGTGCGGATCCCACTGGTCAAACGAGACGGATCTGTCCGCTCGGGCCACACGACAGACAGCCGGCAACGCGGCGATCCACGACACGAGGCACCTGATTTCGAGTGCGGGAGGAAGGGGGCACGCGCCTATAGGGCCTACGCGAACCGAATGGGGCGTACAGGCTCGCGGCGGTAAGGGGAATCACGGATAGGTCTGCATCGACCGGAGGACCGATACTGAGCCAGACCAGTTCATCCCCACGGCGGGCGATACCACTCTCGAATTCGGAGATGGAGGTGAGACGTGCCCTCCCTCGAGCCCAGGAAGCTATCCTCGGGTCTCCGGCTCATCGTTCCCCCACCTGAAGAAGACCAACAGCTAACTCAGCTCATCCACGACTACATGCCCCTGGTGCGTCACGCCGTCAACCGGGTCGCGGTGGGTTCCTGCAGCGCCAGCATTCTTCAGTACGAAGACATGATCAGTTGTGGGGTCCAAGGTCTTATCGAAGCCCACCACTCATATGACCCGACGAGGGGGGCGAAGTTCTCCACCTACGCCCTGCCACGAATACGAGGGGCCATCCTCGACGCCTTGCGCGCCGCTCATCCCTTGCCGCGGTCCCTCCAGAAGTTCTCCTCAGACGTCGAGCACGCCACGTCTGCCTTGCACGTGCGCCTCGGGCGGGCGCCCACCCACGATGAATTGGCACAAGAGATGGGCCTGACGCTGGACGAGTTTCTCTCCTGTCTCAACTCCGCCAGCGTTCGCACTGTCTCCTTGGAGAACCTGGCCGACACCGCGGTGGACGGCAATACGGAGAAGCTGTGGGAGATGGCCGACGACGACCCCAGCGTCGATCCCGACGCGATGATGGAAAAGACAGTAGTGAGAAGCCGGCTCCGCGAGGCCTTGGACACTCTGCCGGAGCGCGAACAGAAGATTGTCCGCCTCTACTACCTGGAGTCCCAGTCACTCAAGAGCATCGGCCAGAGCCTGGGCATCTCGGAATCGCGGGCCTCGCAGCTCCGGCACAGAGCCATCCGGCGCCTGCGTTCCGCCCTGCTGACGGAGCTGGAGGACGCCGCCTAGGGGGTGACATATCGTGCGCCTGGGGCTCATCGCCAGCGGGCCTGCCGGGGAAGCGCATGCCCGGGCCCTGACCCAGCTTCGGGGACTCGAACCGCTGACCGTGGCGACGGTGCCCCCGGGCGGACAGCTCACTGCCCGCGCCAAGCCCTGCGCCGACCCGGCCGCTCTCGTCGCCCTCCCCTCGCTAAGGGCCGTGGTAATAGCCAGCAACCTAGTGGAGCCCTATCCTCTGATCCGCCGCGCCCTCATTCATGGAAAGCACGTCCTGGCTGCGGGACCCTTCACTCTAAACGCAGACCAAGTCCAACGCCTTTCCGCCCTGGCCAAGCGCCACAACCGCCTCCTGGTGTTCACGGAGGAGCGCATGCTCTCGCCTGGCTTCCGCCTGTTGGCAGACATGACCAAGGGCGTCACAAGATCCCGTCTCCGGTATCTGCGGTTGTTGGACGTCAGCCCCGGGTACCGCGAGGGCTCCCTGCCTGCCGGGGCCGTAGCCGCCGAGGGTCTCGCCCTCTGCACGAAGCTCGTGGGCCAGACCCCGAAGTTCGTCAGTGCTGTCGCCCCGGGATCGACGCGCGGCTCTCGGGAGGCCGTCTTCATCACCCTCGCCTACAACGGCGGCATCGTGGCAAGCCTCCAGGTCAGCCTGAGCGAGGACTGGGAGGTCCGTCAGTTGGTCGCTTGTGCGACGGGACGCACTCTGGTCCTGGACGAGCTTGACTACCGAACCCCTGTCCGCATCGTGTCTGCCAACGACCGAGCGAAACGAGACGCGGCCGGAACTCACTATCCGAGCGGGACGGCGTGGCAGACAGGATCGCTAGCCCTGGCGGCTGAGCCCGGCGACCCGACGCTGGAGCAATGTCAACGCTTCCTGGACGCGGTGTCCGGTGGACAGGTGGGGGCTACAAACGCCGACTTCTGGGGACAGGTGGCGCGTCTCTGGGAAGCAGCCGAGCGCTCCGTGGCCCTGGCGGGGGCGCCGGTACCGTCGGAGGCCAGCCCCCGGCAGTCAAAGACCAGACCCGAAGCCTCGCGACTTCAGGTCATCCGCGGCCGCGGCCAGCCGATCGCATCGGCCTCACCGAAGCCAACGCTGACGCTCGTCTCTGTCTGAGATGTTGGAGGGCGGCTTGTCCGAGGGTCTGCTCGCCGGGCTCCTGGAGAAGTGCAAGCGCGGCAGGGGCGGAGGATCTTTCTGCGCCCCCTCAGGCCGATGCTCTCTCGGGTTCCCACCGTCATTCCGCTGCAGGAGCTCCTCGCGGAGGACGGTTATCTCCTCGGGCGCCGAGATGCCCAGCTTCACCCTGTCTCTCTCGACGCGCAGGACCGTGACCACGATGTTGCCCTGAATGACGATGCCCTGGTCAACCTTGCGCGTGAGAATCAGCATCTTCCCTGCTCGCGGCTCTCCTGAGGTCCCCGCGGCTCAAACGAGCCTATGGGATTATCGGCAGCGAACACCGGAATATAGAGGGCCAGAGGTGCCGCCGCAATGCCCGCCGGCCGATCACCTCAGTTGTCTTCAATCTCACACTCACACGGCTTCCCGCCTGTTTGGTCCCCAGGGGGCTTGATCTCGGGGGCCGAAATGTGAAGAATATTGCCGGACACGTGAGGCCGGACAGAGAATACGCGACCCTTATAACAAGAATTATATAACCGGCTATTCTTTACTAGTATTCTACTTCTTCCTAATGGCTTGTCAAGCCCCACGGAGGACAACATGGCTCGCTGGGGTTTCCTCACAAATCACGCCCTCGTCCTCATCCACGTCATAGATCATCCACGCTCAACCCTGCGCGAAATCGCCTCTGCCGTCGACATCACGGAGCGGGCCACCCTCTCCATCCTCCGGGCTCTGGAAGAGGAGGGCATCATCTCCCGCCTGAAGGAGGGCCGGCGCAATCGCTACTGGGTGAACATAGAGGCCCTGCTGCGCCACCACAGGCAGGGTCCCTACAGCGTGGAAGAGATCGCCAACGCTCTGCTCCGCCTCTCGCGGCGGGTCTCACAGAGCGTTGGTGCGGGGCAGGGCGCCGTCTGAGCGGTCCGGCGAGGCGAAGGGCTGACCGGTCCGGCTACCGCCGAGGATGCCTTCCTCGGCGGCACAGGCGCGCGCGGTCGCCTCGTCAGAGTTCGGTAGATGGTTCCTAGGCGATGGTACCGGCGCTGCGCGTGCTTCTGGGCGCAGGCCGGCGGGTCCCATGTTTCGGCAAGCAGAAGCCGAAAGTGCTCCCCGTTGCCGGCCGGCTTTCCACCCACATCAGCCCACCTTGCCACTCGACCAGCCGCTGCGCGATGGTCAGGCCGAGGCCAACGCCCTCGGACGTGCCTCTGGCAGAGTGCGGGCCGTTTCCCTCCGATGAAGGTGCCCGGAAGAACGGCTGGAACACCTGCCCTTGGTACTCCTGGGAGATGCCCACGCCCTGATCGCGGACGGCGATGCTCACGCCTGCCGGACAAGAGGTACTGCACAACCCTGGCCCGTTGAGATGAGCGGTTGCCGGCTGGGCCAGGCAGCGCGGCGCCACCTCGATGCGTATCGGGGAGGCTGGCGGGGAGTAGTTCACGGCATTGCCCACCAGGTTGGCCAGAACCTGGGTCAGCTTGCCGGCATCTGCCCTCAGCCTTGGAACACCCTCCTCGATGCGGACCGAGAAACGGGCGCGCTGACCGTCGCTCTCCCAGAGGCTGAGAACATGCTGCAAAATGTCTCGCGGGTTCACGAGCTCCAGCTTCAGCTTAGCCCGCCCTGACTCCAGGCGCGTCATGTCCAGAAGCTCGCCAACAAGCGACCCCAGGCGTGCCGACTCCCGATTGATGAGGGAGATCCAGTTCCTCTGCACCTCCTCGCTCACCTCTCGTGACAGAAGGAGTTCACTGAAGCCCTGGAGGGCAGTGAGGGGCGTCCTCAGCTCGTGAGAGGCGACGGATACCAGTTCCTGGGCCCGGCGCCCTCGATCGGCGGCGGCCTCGACCATCCGAAGCTTGCCGATAGCCAGAGAAGCCTGGTCAGCCAGAGCCTGCAGAAGGTCGACATGGGGGCAGGAGAAACAGACGGCGCCTCGTCGACCCACCAGCAAGAGGCCGAGGGCCTCGCCCTCCAAGCGGACCGGCACTGCCAGGAGCGCGGCCGGGGCCGGGGCACCGTGGAGGGAGGATGCGAGGTCAAGCAGGCGGCCATCCGGAGCCTCCACGTACAGAGGAGCCCGCTCCGCCAGGGCGGTGTCGGCTAGGGCGGCCGTGGGAGCCTCAGCCGCGTCGAAGATCACGGTCGAAGAGCCCGCTCGGAGAGCGCGGCACGCGGGCCGACCGTCCTGATCCCGAACCAGGAACAGAGCCGCCAGATCCACGCGCACAAGGGCCCACGCTGCGGAGAGCACCGCCCGGAAGAGATCCTCTGGCGTACCCGCGCCGAGGACGTGAAGGGCACTCTGGTACAGCGCCTGGGTGCGGGCGGCCAGCCTCACAAGTTCAACGCGCTCTCGCCAGGGGCGACCATCGCAAGCGGGAGACAGTGCCTCGAGGGATTGGGGTGCGAAGGGAGGGACGGCGCTCAGCGTCAAGGCAGCTCACCCTCGATTGCCCCCGACGTCCAAGCCGTGGGACTGCTGGGCAGGCCGCTACAGCTGACGCCGGCCCGTCGGATCGCCGGTGTGACCCAGTGCCGGATGGGTCCACTCTCCTCTCTCTGGAGAGTGGCGACGGATGATGTCCTGGGCGATAAAGGCCACGCCGAGATCGACGCAGTCGCAGTAGGTGGTGTAGACGGAGCGGTCCAGGAGCCATAGCCCCTGCTCGTTTAGGTCATCGTGGTGGTCGGAACGAAGCTGGAGGAGACGCCGCAGGCGCCCAAGGTATGCCTTCCTGAGGCAGGAAAGCTCCTCTTGCTGGCCGAAGTTCTTCGGCAGGGCGCTCACCTCCGCCTGCTCACGGGCGAAGTCCATCTCCACTGGGTCCCATTCCCCTGCGGGCGGTGCAGTCACTTAGCCGGCCTTCTGCTCTTCCTCTGGCGCCGCGACCGGTGGCACATCGATTCCGACGAGGCCCTTTTGGAGGGCATATCGGATGAGGTCCGTGCGCGTACGCGCGTGGAGCTTGGTCATGATGTGGGCCTTGTGGGCCTCAACTGTCTTGACGCTGATGAACAGCTCGTCGGCGATCCGCTGGTTGGAGTAGCCCTCGGCAATGAGTTGTAGAACCTCACGCTCGCGGCTTGTCAGCAGGTCATAGCCAGCCCTACCCTCTTCGCTCCTGGCCTGGACAAGGTACTCGCTTGCGGTCCCCTCATCAGAGATGGAGGCGCTGAAGTAGGTGTTTCCCCGGTGCACAGCCTGGATCCCAAGGACAAGCTCGGCGGCATCGGACTTCTTGACCACGTATCCGGAGGCTCCGGCGCGGAGGGCTGCCACGATCTGCTCGTCTTCCATGTAGCCGGTGAGGATGAGCACCTTGGTCTTGGGGGCACGGCGGCGGATCTGGCGCGTGGCCTCCAGACCGTTGAGGCCGGGCATCACCATGTCCATGAGAATGACATCAGGGGAGAGCTTCTCGGCGGCCTCCAGGGCCTCGCGGCCGTTGCTTGCATCCCCTACAACCTCGATCTCCTGGTGTACCTCCAGAAGAAGGCGGAGGGCCTGACGCAACACGGCGTGGTCATCGACGATGAGTACGCGGATCCTGCCGCTGGAGCTCCGGCTCCAGCCACCGGGCTGCCCCGGCTGACGGGTGCGATCCGCCACCTGCTCCGAAGACGTGGGCTCTTTCATCCAGGGCACTCCTTGCCTTCCGCTCTCCGGTGCTGGGCCTTTGAGCGTGAGGGTTTCTTCTCTCACTTGCATGCCAGCGTTCTGACCGGCATCGCCGGCTTTGCCCTTCCCAGCCAAGAGCGGCACCAAGCCTACCACAACCTTTCAGCTACTGCCAAGGATTCCCGCGCTCCGGGGCTCGGAATCCCAGGGATCATCCTTGCTCCTCCTGAAGCTGGTGCTTCAGGAAGCTCAGGAGACGTGTCTCGGCACCCGACAGGTCTTGGTGGTCCAGAAAGCGATCCGCGGTCTCCAGCCCGGCCGGGTAATCCTTCTTGGCCCGGCAATGCTTGCAGACCCCATGGATGACACCGCGCTTGGGCTCGCTGAGCAACCAGTGGTGACGGCAACTGGCGGCGCTACTCTGGACCACGACGGAACCTCCCTGCTCCGGACCCATCGGCTCCCATCACAGCTATCACCGTGACAGGCGGCCGCATTCTAGCGTCACCAGACAACCCTGTTGTATCGGGGAAAGCCCCTATACGGGTCAGGGAAATCCCTGATTCACGCCGGCGTCCTGCCGCCCGCCCCACGAGGGAACCCCCACGACGTGGTCCTCGGCGCCCCGTCGACCGATCGACGGCCATGCACACAGGGGCAGGAAACAAGAAGGAGGGCCGGAACGGGCTGCGCAGCCCTACACCTGGATCTGCTTCCAGCGGCCCTGTCGGAACCGGTACCAGATGGCGAGTCCGCGGGCGGAGTTGTCCACAACCGAGCCGATCCACGCCCCCTGCGCCCCAAACCCCAGCGATAAGGCAAGGAGGAAGGCGACGGGTATGCGCAGGAACCAGGCGCTCGCAGTGTAGAGGAGCATGACCGAACGTGTGTCGCCTGCCCCACGCAGGCCGCCGGCCAGGGCGGCGCTCGTTCCCAGGCCGGGCAGCGCGAAGGCGAAGATACGTAACAGATCGGCGCCGACATCAATCACCTCCGGGTCGCCGGTGAAGATACGGGTAACCTGGGGGGCGGCTGCCAACAGCACTAGCCCGATGACGACCATGAAACCGACGGCGTACAGATGGCAGAGCTTCGCCGCCCGCTCCGCAGAGGCCACTCGACCAGCGCCCAGCGCCTGTCCGACCAGTGTGGCGGCCGCGATTCCGAAGGCGAAGCCAGGCATGATGGCCAGACCCTCGGCGCGAAGGGCGACCGTGTGGGCTGCGTAGGCCTGGGTGCCCAGCCCTGCGACTATGCGGGCGTAGATCATGAACGCGACCTGGAATTGCACCTGCTCGATGCCGGCCGGCAGCCCCACCCTGAGCACGCGCTGTATGCCCCGCCCGCTCACGCGGGTCGCCCGCGCCAGGTCGTAGCGCAGGCCGCTGATTCCCCTCACAAAGAGGCCCAGCATGAGCAAGGCGCCCAGGAAGTTCGCCAGGCAGAAGGCGAGGCCGGAGCCCAAGACACCCATCTCGGGTGCCCAGAGAGCGCCGCTGATCAGGAAGTAGGCCAGCACCACGTTCACCGCGTTGGCGAACAAGGTGATCAGCATCGGGGTGCGTGTATCGCCGGCCCCGCGGAGGGCCCCGCCCCCGGCAAACAGCAGCGACTGCACGGCCATGGCGGGACCGGCGGCCCGCATGAAGGTGGTTCCCAGGGGTACCACGTCCTCCTCGGCCCCCATGAGCCGAACGAGGGGCTCAGCCAGCACAACCATCAGCACCGCGGCCAGGACACCCCAGACAAGAGCGAGCGCCACCGTGTCGCGAAGGGTTTGATGGACGCGTGCCGCCTCGCCGGCTCCTGTGTCACGGGCCACGACGGCGGTTGCGCCGATGGCCATGGCGTAGCTGCCGGTCATGGGCAGCCAGATGAGGAGAGTACCGATGCCGACCGCCGCAAGGGCGTCCGATCCGATTAGCTGGCCGACGAGGATCGCATCGACGATGGGCAGCAGGCTATAGCCCAGCTCCTCCACCATGGCAGGCCAGGCCAGCGCGACGACGGTGCGCGGAAGGCGCGCTTCATCGAAATCGAGCGCTGTGACGGTGGTGGCGGCGGTCTCCCGCTCCGACGCCAAGGCCGAGCCCTCCTAAGGGAGTGGACTAGGCTGGCAGCAGCCGCTATCGCCGGCTTGCTACGCGGCCAGCGGCAAGGACGCCCGCATGCAGGGTGAGACTAACGGGATCTCTCGGGAGCGACACACCGAGAACGGCTGAGGCGCTGCCGTTGAGAAGGGAAGCGGGCATCGCTGTGCCCGCGGCGAGTATAGCACAGGGTACGGCGCCCCTACGGCGACCGGACGGCCAAGAAGACAGCGGCGTCCCACGCCCAGCGGACGGTCCCGGCGCGCCGACGGATGCCGAAGGTGCGTCGGGCCGCCTCCGACGCCTGCTCCAGATCGCGCCGGATGCCCGCAACCCTTGAGGGGGCCGTGGCAGCGCGTCCAACCCACGCCTCCAACTCCTGCCGGTTCTTGGTGAGGCGCTCCTGCAGCAAGTGCAGGCCGGCCTCGGCCAGAAGGCGCCGCCAGGTCGAGACGGCCAAGTCCCTTACGTGGGACGGGTCCCGGCGAAGTTCCAGGTCATTCATGTAGGCAGCGAGTTCCTCGTCCTCAGGGCTCACCGTGTCGCAGACAACGACGCGGCCGCCCGGCCTGGTCACGCGCCGAAACTCGGATAGGCTGGCCGGGACGTCGCGGAAATGATGGGCGGCCAGCCGACAGGTGACTAGGTCGAAGGCACCCTCGCGAAAGGGAAGCGTCTCGGCGGCGGCCAAACCCAGCTCTACGTTGCTGAGGGCGCGGCGCGCCGCGAGGTCCCGCGTCTGGGCGAGCATCTCGGGGGTGATGTCGGTGGCAATGACGCAGTGGGCCTGCTCGGCGATGCCGAGCGCAGTGAAGCCGGTGCCCGTGCCGATGTCGAGGGCCAGTCCACCGGGATGGGCTGCCGCCAGCTCCAGCGACGCCGTCAGGCTTTCACCCTTCCGGTGAATATCGCTGCGGGCGTAGCGATGAGCCTGACGCCCGAACTGGCGCTGCGCATCGAGCATAGGTCCTCGACGGAGGTGCTAGGTCTTACCGACGCGGATAGCCTGGAACGCTTGGGCGGCCAGGGGCTCCCCTGCCAGCCGCAGCAGAGAGGCGCGATGGGCCAGGACGTGGTCGTGGCTTGCCGCTCGGTGAGCGTCCTCCTCGTTCTCCCAGATAGTGACACGCCCCACGACGCCGGATTCGTCGGCGGCTTCCAAGTAGTAGCCATCGACGAATCCCGGTTGCGACGCGTGAAAGGCGAGAAGGTCCTTCTGGATACGAGAGATCTCGTCAGCATTGTGCCCAGGAGGCACCAGCAGGGAAACACGGACAAAACCCATCTCGACATCCCTCCGTGAGGGTTCAGCTCTCCCTGAGGACCGACGGCCTGCCCTCATGGTAGCAGACCGGGCGAGGTTTCGCTGTGCCGAAAACAAGAATAGAGGCACCCTCCCGGGCACCTCCGGGGTTGCCTGTTCTGCCACCGCCGGGCGGAAGCCGGCCCGCCTACCGACAGGCCGCGATTCCTAGGGGGCGATTACAGACGGAGCTTGCCGTGCGAAGGCTGACGCCTGCGCTGGCGGGTGTGACCCTCCTGCTGATCCAAGAGCTCAATCGCCGGCGGCGATAGGGCTTCGTGGACGTAGCCACAGCAGAGACAAGTACTGTAGGCACCGTACCAGTCTCTCTCTTTGATCATGGACCCCCGGCAGCGGGGGCAGGTACGGGGCATGGTCCCCTGCATCCTTAGTACCTCCTGCTGGCACAGAAAAGGAGCCTGTCCAGATGCTTACTGGCCAGATCCCTCTCCACTGCCTCCGGGGTTAGCTGTCGGGTTCGGGCGGAAGGGTCGCCCTACTCAGTGGTGAGATTCACCCCAGTTTGGTGGGTCCCCCGTCCCCTGCAGGGTTTCGGCAGGTCAGCTCTGGCCCCCTCCCGTCCGCTCAGGGTCGTGTGCCAGCGCTGTTTGTGATTCAATTAACAGCTTACGGTAGGGTCCGACGCCTGTCAACCCCCG
>DAOULP010000016.1:0-4287 GCA_034420175.1 Dehalococcoidia bacterium
GCCCCCGCCTTCCGCAGTCGCTCCACCTGCACTGAGTCCCTCTCCGGCCAGTTGTCCTTGAAGGGGACGGAGGCGTAGGTCGAGCGGAAGCCCTCGGCGTCCTCCAGCTCCTTCACCCCGAGGGGCAGCCCGGCCAGAGGCCCCGGGTCCTCGCCGCCGGCGATGCGGTCGGCCATGGCGCGCGCCTCCGCCAGCGCCTCGTCCGGACGCATGGCGATGAAGGCGTTCAGGGCCGGGTTCACCTCCTCGATGCGGGCCAGGCAGGCCTCCATGAGCTCGATGGGAGAGAGGTCTCGCGACCGGATGCGGCCCGCGAGCTCGTAGGCAGGGGTGAACCACAGCTCCGACATGTCAGACCTCCGTGGGGGCATCTCGCCAGACGGCCCGTGTGGAGAGGAAGGCGGCGGGGCCGCCGCGGGCGCCGCCCCATCATACCCCAGAACGCTGCTGAGGGAAGTGGGCAAGTCGGCCAAGGTCGAGCTGGTCGCTACGAGCCCTGTGAACGCTCTCCCTCCGGGGTGCGCCCGCCGTCGCCGCCGACCAGGTTACTGAAGGGGCGCAGGAAGTTGGTGAACTCGAGCGGAAAGACGTACTTGGTCGATGGGTTCTCCCCAATCGACCGCAGGGTGTCGAAGTACTGGAGGCTCATGGTCTTGTCGTCGATGCCTTTGGCGACCTGGTAGATCTTGTCGAGGGCGGTGCTGAACCCCTCGGCGCGCAGGATCTCAGCCTGGCGGTCGGCCTCCGCCCGCAGGATCTCGGCCTGGCGGTCGCCCTCGGCTCGCAAGATGGCCGACTGCTTATCGCCTTCGGCCACCGTGATGGCTGCCTCTCGCTGGCCGTCGGCCTCGAGGACGGCGGCACGGCGGGTGCGCTCGGCGGACATCTGCCGGCTCATGGCGTCCTGGATGTCGCGTGGGGGCGTGATCTCTCGGATCTCGACGGCGGTGACCTTGACGCCCCAGCGGTCGGTCACCTCGTCCAGCTTGACCTGCATGACCTGGTTGATCTGGTCTCGCTTGGCCAAAACGTCGTCGAGCGCTATGTCGCCGACGACAGCGCGGAGGGTGGTAACGGACATTCCTCGCGCGGCGCCTATGAAGTTCTGAACCTTGAGGACGCTCTGGTCGGGGCTCACGACCTTCATGTAGACCAGCATGTCCACGGAGACCGGCGCGTTGTCTTTGGTGATGCAGGTCTGCGGCTCAACGTCCAGGAAGATCTCCCGGAGGTCGACGCGCGTCACCTGGTCGATGATGGGCCAGATGGGGAACACGAATCCTGGCCCTTTCTCGCCGATGAAACGGCCGAAGCGGAAGTGGACGAGGCGCACGTACTCGGGAACGACGCTGAAGAAGAACGCCATCACAACCCTCCTTGGTGGCTGGGCAGGGGCGAGAAGAGTTCGTCCCCGCCCGGCGCTGGCCCACGTCGCCTGGGGGCCGGGCTGGCTGACCATTGACGTGGCGCCGCCAGTGTAGCCGCGATCACCTCCGCTTTCAACTGCCTCGTACAGCAAGCCCTCGACCGTCCGCAGGGGAGCGCGACGATTATCGATCCGCGCGCCTTCGACAGGTAGGGGCGGTGCTGGCGACTCGGCCGTGCCGGGACGCCGGTGGCGGTGATGTGGTATTACAGTCGGGATCACGACGGTCCAGGCTCGCGCCGGTGCGGACGAATGGGGAGCCGGGGCGCGGCGAGGGAGAGGCCGGTTGACCGAAGAGAAGCCGGATGCGGTCGAGGCCAGTGCTGCCTCCGAGGTGAGGTCGGCGAGCCGCGTGGCAGAGGTCGTCCTCTTGTTCCTCCGGCTGGGCTTCTTCTCCTACGGTGGGCCCGCTGTGTACGTCGCGATGATGCGCGACGAGGTGGTGACCCGACGCCGCTGGATAACCGACGCGCAGTTCCTCGATCTCCTGGGTGCCACCAACCTCATCCCAGGCCCCAACGCAACCGAGATGGCCATCCACCTCGGTCGCGTGCGTGCGGGCTGGCGGGGCCTTCTGCTTGGCGGGGTCTGCTTCATCGTGCCGGCGATGCTGGTGACGCTGGGCTTCGCTTGGGCCTACGTCGAGTACGGCACGACTCCGGAGGTTTCGTGGCTTCTCTACGGTGTCAAGCCCGTCATCATCGGCGTGGTGGTCAATGCTCTCTGGGGGCTTGGCCGGACGGCCGTCCGCGGCTGGCTGGTGTCGGCGGTGGGGGTTGCGGTCCTGGCCCTCTATCTGTGGGGGTTCAACGAAATCGCCCTGCTGTTCGGCGGCGCGGTCTTCGTCATGCTGGCGCGTAACCTGCCCCGTGTGACGAGCCTGGGGGCCGGCTCGACCGCGGCGCTGTTGCCCGGCCTCGGTGCGGCAAGGGTAGCGTTGCCACTAGGTGCTGGCGCGGCCGTTGCCACAGCGGCGTCCGTGAGCTTGGGCCAGCTCTTTCTGCTGTTCCTGAAGATCGGCTCGATACTCTACGGAAGCGGCTATGTGCTGCTGGCGTTCCTACGCGCCGACTTCGTAGAGCGCCTGGGTTGGCTGACGGAGCAACAGCTCCTAGACGCCGTCGCCGTCGGCCAGGTGACCCCCGGCCCCGTGCTCTCGACGTCTACCTTCATCGGCTACGTGCTGGGAAGCTGGGAAGGGGCGCTGCTGGCGACGGCTGGCATCTTCCTACCGTCGTTCGTTTTCGTCGCGGCCACCGGGCCCATCATACCGCGACTTCGGCGTTCGCGGTGGGCGGCCGCGCTCCTCGATGGGGTGAACGTCGCCGCCCTCGCGCTCATGGCGGGTGTCACCTGGCAGTTGGCTAAGGAGGCCGTGGTCGACCCGCTCACGGGCGTTCTGGCCGCTCTCGGTGCTGTGCTGCTCGTTCGCTTCAACGTGAACTCCGTCTGGCTCGTCCTGTTGGGTGCGGCAGCCGGATTCGCCTGGAAGGCAGCCGCAGGCTAGGCCAAAGTTGGCCGGGGCCGAGCAAGCTCTGGCCTCTCGGGGCGGGCGTGCTGAGCGTGGGCTTGTCTGTGCCGGAGGGACCGGAGGTCGAGTCGGCCGTATGACGCAGACCGTTGGGCACCGGGCGCCTAGATAGTGGTTCGGAACGTGGCTAGACGCTCGTGCTAGCGGCAATAGTCACCCTTGCCTATTGTCCGGCGGGGGGGTGTCCTTATCCTAGTATACGGGTCATCAGGCTGGCTTGGCGCTGCCCCGCGCCGGGGATTCACGCGCCAGGCCGCAGCGAAGTCGGAGGTGCATGTGGTTGACAATGCCCTGTCCCCTCACGGCGGCACGATCGTCGAGCGAGTAGAGGAGCCTCAGAAGGCAAAAGAAAGGATCAAAGGCCTACCGAGCGTACCCATCAGAAGCCAGCTAGCACGGGAGGTGGTGAGTCTGGGCTACGGGTTCTTCTCACCCCTCGAAGGGTTCATGACCCAGGCCGATGTCGACTCCGTGGTCAAGAAGATCACGCTGGCGAACGGCTATGTCTGGAGCATCCCCATCGTCTTCGACATGGAGGAGCGAGAGCTGCAGGAGTTGGGTGTGAAGCAGGGGGACACGCTGCTCCTGACCTATCAGGACAACCCCCTGGCTACCCTTGACGTCGAGGAGATCTTCTCGTATGACCTCGACGCCATGGCCCAGAACGTCTACGGAACCAAAGAGGACAAGCATCCGGGCGTCAGGCGCACGCAGGGCTACAAAGGGCGCTTCGTAGGCGGCAAGGTGACCATCGTCAACCCGCCGAAGATTAACCCTCCGTTCGATCGCTTCTTCTTCCCGCCGCGCCTGCTTCGCGAGGAGTTCTCGCGCCGTGGCTGGAAGCACGTGGTCGCACACCAGACGCGCAATGTGCCCCACACCGGCCACGAGTGGCTGATGAAGGGGGCCTGGTTCTCGGCGAACGCAGACGCTGTTCTGGCGAACCCGGTCATCGGTGAGAAGCGGGCCGGCGACTACATCGATGAGGCCATCATCATTACCCACGACGCGCTCCGGCAGGCTGGCTACTTCAAGGAGGATGTCCACATGACATGCCTCCTGTTCTGGGACATGCGGTACGCGGGGCCGCGGGAAGCCGTCTTCCACGCTATCGTGCGGAAGAACTTGGGCTGCACGCATCACATGTTCGGCCGTGACCACGCTGGTGTGGGCACATACTACGACCCGTTCGCTGCCCACCGCATCTTCGAGGAACTGCCGGACCTGGGCATCTACCCGGTGAAGGCCTTCGAGTGGTACTACTGCCCGGAGTGTGCGGGCATCGCCTATGAGGACCAGTGTGGCCACAAGGAGCAGGCGCAGCGGTTCA
>DAOULP010000017.1:0-33356 GCA_034420175.1 Dehalococcoidia bacterium
TGACGGGGGTGCCGGCCTCCTTTTCGAGGTTGGAGAGGAAGAGCCCGATCGTAGAGGCCAGGTCACCCTCGGCCATCGCATCGAGGCTGAGCTCCGCGCTCTTCTCCAGCAGCTCCTTGAGCTGCTCAGGCGTCAGCGGCGAAAGGGGCCCCACGTCCGCCTGTGGGTCGTCGCGAAGGCGCATCAGGAGCTGGACCAGTTCGGGCTTGAAGTCGCCGCGGAAGTCGACGGGCTGAGGGCTCTCGTAGGCCTGGTCGGCGCCCTGCGGAAGCTGGGGAAGGTCGCTGAAGTCGGGGGCGCGGCCGGGCGTCGCTCCCGGCGGCACCATCATCAGGTCCAGCGACTCCTCGCCCATGGCCTCCCACTCCAGCCCCAGCTCCTCCGCGAGCCGGTTCGGCAGGCGCATCACCAGATCGTGGAGGATGAGGGTAATCTCCGCCGCGTCCTCTACGATGGCCTCGGGACGCTGCACGGAGCGCAGTAGGCTCACGCCCGTCCGAAGGTACTCCTTGAGATCCGGCGGCCAGACGAGGCGGTCGCCGCCGTCCAGGCTCACCCGCAGGAGGTTCTCCAGGAAGGCCTGACGCAAGGGCAAGAAGGTGATCTCGGGCCGGCGGTCCAGCTCGCGCCGCTGCGCCCGCCGCCAGGCTGCACGTATGCCGCCGTACTCGCGGCGCACCATGGCATCGACGCGAGCGTCCTCGACGATGGTGAAGATGTCCAGGCCGAGGCGCCGGTCGGGGAAGAGGTCGAAGAAGCGCTCCATGTCGGTGACGGGCTTGCGCTCCCGATGCAGGCGCCCCTCGCGACGGAGCTGTGTCTCCCGCCGCCGACGGCGCGCCGGGTAGATGTTGCCGCGACGCCGGAAGTTGAAGAAGAAGCTCGCGAATTCCAGGTGGGCCGCCTGGTGGGTTGCGCAGATCTTGAGAACCACGAAGTTCTCCGCCTTCTCCGCGTGCTCCTCGACCAGCTCCGGCAGGTAGATGGCCCTTCCCTCCGTCGACGGAGTAGCGTGAGAGACCCAGCCGATGCCCTTCTCCACCAGGGCCGTCGACGGGTGGATGGCGACCTCGACGCCGGTGAGGGCCTGGCAGTAGAGCCGCAGCACTCCGCCTACATGCGAAAGCTCCACCCGCGGAGAGAGCGCCTGCAGCACCGCCTCGCCCTTGCCCGACTCCAGCCGGAAGTAGGCTTCGCCCCCTTCCTCGGACTGCTCCAGGATGCGATGCCCGGCGGAGTGCCAGCGGACCAGATCCTCCACAGGGATGCGTTTCAGGACCTCCGGGCCGCTCTTGAGGAACTCCATGGCGGCGGACGGAGACCCCACGGCCAGCTCCTCGGCCAGGGCGATGAGGTGAGTGTGGGCGGTCTGGTCCACTTCGCCCAAGGCAGCGGCGGCGTCGGCAAACAGAGCGTAGGCCTGGCGGCCGGCGTTGCGGGCGACCCGCCCCGAGAGCTCAAGGAAGCGGGCACGACACTCGGGCTCGACGAGGGCAAGGGAAGAGTGTCCTCTCTCGAAGTACAGGCGGGCGTCAGCCCAACTGGTCTGGGCGATGGCGGACGCGAAGTCCAGGAAGGGAACACGGTCCCTCGGCTCCAGCGTGCCGAAGAGGTGAGGCGCCGCGTCCAGGCAGGAGGCGGCGAGCTCGTAGGAGCGCTCCGCCAGGGAGTCCGCTATCGACACCAGTCTCTCGATCTCAAGCAGGCCGAGATGCCTAAGGAGGCCCGGGCTGGCGGAGAAGAAGACCGAGGCCAGGGAGATGGACTTCCAGTTCCCCTTGAAGAGACGCTGGCCCAGAATGGCCCACTGCTCCAGGTTGGGCCCCGCCAGGTGGGGGACGCTTCCCGGGCTCGCCCGGAAGTAGGCCGCCGCGACCAGCGAGGAGTGGGCGGCCAGCTCGCGCCCCTGGTGGGCCCAGCGCATGAACATGGGGAAGCCCAACGTCCGCAGCACATCCGGACTAACGCGGAAGTACTCGGCGGCCGCCTCCCATGAGCGGAGGGAGTGGCTCGCCAGGGCCACGCCCTCGTCGGCCCAGAGTTCGAGTTCGTCCTCGGGAAGAAGGGTCCGCACGCCCTCGACCGCCTGCCGAAACTCGTCGGGCAGGCTGGCGGCCTGGCGGCCCAGGCGCCGCTCGGTCTCGGCCAGATGCTCTGAGAGGCTCATCACGGTTGGAGCTGTCCCCGCCTAGAGGTGCGTGCCCGCCGGGGGCAACCTCGTGGGGTCAGCGAAGTGATCGAACGCGACCTCCCCCGTCTCCGTGTCCAGGACAGCGTACGAAAGGCGGAAGCCGTTCCGGTGGTCCCGCGCCTCGCCGCAGGAGCCAGGGTTGATGACCAGCGACTTGCCGGCCCGCACGGCCATGTGGTAGTGGGTGTGGCCCAGGATCACGAAATCGCTGCCGATCTCGGCCATTCGCGCTAGGCCGGGGCTGTTGGGATAGATGTACTCGTAGTTGTGAGTACTGCCCACGATGACGAACTCGCTCCCGATCTGCCGGGGCGGCTCCGGGCTCTGCCTGCCAGCGCGCGCGTGATCGCTGTGGGCGTCCCAGGGACTGCCGTGCACGACGAACAGTCGTCGGCCGTTCACGCGCACGTCGAGCTCGAAGGGCCGGGAGCGCATGTAGGCCAGATTGTCCACATCCACACCCGGCGCGCCGCGGGCCCTGTCACCCCAGGGACCAAGCAGGACTTCCTCATGGTTGCCGAGAACGTAGCGGGCGCCGTGGCGACGCAGGATCTCCATCACCTCGTTCGAGAAGCGCACTTGGTCCACGGCGTCTCCGACGCAGAGGAGCTCATCGACAGGTCCCATGCGCTCCAGTGCTATGGCCAGCCCTTGATGGTTGCAGTGGACGTCAGCGACAATGCCGACCTTCACGCTAGCTCTCTTCTATCGTGATGCTACGAATGACGTCGCCCGGTTCCGCCCTGGGCGCCTGCTCCGGGTCCCTGGGGGTGAGCTGCTCCAAGACCTCCATACCCTCGGTGACCCGGCCGAAGACCGTGAAGTCGCGGTCAAGATGCGTCTGCGGCGAATAAGTAATGAAGAACTGGCTGCCCGCCGAGTTGGGCAGCGACGACCTGCCCATGCTCAGCATGCCCGGGGCATCGAAGCTGGCGGCGTCCTGCTCATCCGGGATCGTGTAGCCGGGGCCGCCGGCGCCCGTCCCTGTCGGATCGCCGCCCTGAGCCATGAAGCCGGGGATCACGCGGTGGAACGTCAGGCCATCGTAGAAGCCCTTGCACGACAGGAAGACAAAGTTGTTGGTGGTGATCGGCGTGTCCTTGGCGAACAGCTCCAAGACGATGTCACCCTTCTCGGTGTGAATGGTGGCCGTATACGTCCGCTCCGGGTCGATGATCATCTCGGGCGGACTAGCGAAGCTCTTCTCGCCGGTCCGTTCACACTGGGTCACCTTCGTCATCGCGTCACCTTGCTGCTCAACCTCGGAGTCCAGGCCGCCGTCGTCATTGCCCCCACCGCAGGCCACTAAAGCAAGCACAGCCACCAGCGCCGTGACGAGCAAGACCCGATTCGTCATCCGCAACCCCCCGTCGAGCAGTTTGAGGAGCCAGCCCTATCGCCACACTGACGCCAAGGCCGGCTTCGACACCTCCGCGGGGCGCTCCGCGAATGCTCCACGCCCGACGCCGAGCGCGAGACCGGCCGTCAGAAGAACGGGCCGCGAACTTCGCTCCCGCCAACCTATTCGAAGATCGACGTGACCACCTCGTCGATGCTGCGCTGCACCTCAGGGTCATCGGTGAGGGCCCACACGACGGATGCCTGGCAGGCCTTTCGCGCCGGTATGCCCTTCTCGATGAGCTTGCCGGCATAGATCAGCAGGCGCGTGCTAACGCCTTCGCCAAGGCCGTGCTCCTTGAGGTGGCGCACCTTCTCACCCAGCTTGGCCAGCTCGAGGGCCACCGCCTCGGCGACCCCGCTCTCGTGGGCGATGATCCGTGCCTCAACATCCCGTGGCGGATAGCTGAACTCAACGGCGATGAAGCGCTGGCGGGTGCTGTGCTTCAGGTCCTTGAGGGCGCTCTGGTAGCCGGGATTGTAGGAGATGACGAGAGTGAAGCCGCCCCGCGCCTCAAGGATCTGGCCCCTCTTTTCGATGGGCAGGATGCGACGGTGGTCCGTCAAGGGGTGGATGAGGACAGTCGTATCTTTGCGGGCCTCGACCACCTCATCCAGGTAGCAGATGGCGCCCGCCTTCACGGCCCTGGTGAGAGGACCGTCGATCCAGCGAGTGCTATCGCCTTCCAGCAGGTAGCGACCGACCAGGTCGCTGGCCGTCAGGTCTTCGTGGCAGGCTACTGTCACGAGGGGAAGGCCGCCTTCGTTGCCCTCGTCGGTCGCACGTCGCGAGGCCCGGCGAGAGCGGGGGCCGGCATCACGGACAATGGTCAGAGGTCGGCCCAGCTTCCAGGCCATGTACTCGATGAAGCGCGTCTTGCCGCATCCCGTGGGGCCCTTGAGGAGCACCGGTATGTGCTGCTCGAAAGCGGCCTCAAAGAGCTCGACCTCATCGGCGAGGGGCACGTAGAAGGGCTCCTTGACTGCCCGGTACTCCTCGATCGCGTACTGGCGGTAGCCAGCATCCACGTCTTCCTCGTCCACGATTCCCCTAGCCACTGCTACCCTCGCTCCTGCTGGAGGCCGCCGGCGCGGCCCTCTCTTTCAATCCAACCCAAAGGCGGTCCACCTGCCGCCGCGTCTCCTCCAGGCTGCCGCCGTTGTCGATGACGACGTCAGCATGCCGTCGGCGCTCCTCGTTGCTGAGCTGGGCCCCGAGACGCGCCTCGGCCTCGGCCGAGGAGAGCCCTTTGTAGGCCATGAGGCGCTGGCGGGTCACCTCCGGCGAGGCTTCCACGACCCAGACCTCGTCCACTAGTGGGAGCCAGTCCGCCTCGATGAGGACGGCGGCCTCCAAGGCAGCCACACGGACGCCCTGCTCTTCGAGTGCGGCCAGCCGCTCCTCCATCATGCGCCGCATGGCGGGCCAGACAATGGCCTGGAGCCGCTGACGGGCCTCGGCGTCGTCGAACACCTTGGCCCCCAGCCGGCGCCGGTCGATCTCGCCGTCCTCGCCGATGACGTCGGACCCAAAGGCGGCGACCACCTGCAGGTACTCGTCCGTGCCGCGGCGATAGGCTTCGTGGCCGATCTGGTCCGCGTAGATGACAGCAGCCCCTTTGGCGGCCAGCATGCCGGCGATCTCTGACTTGCCGCTGGCGATGCCGCCCGTTAGGCCCACACTGATCATAACACGCACTCCGGCTCGGCTGATCCTAGCCGAGCCGATGAAAAGGACGCCGGGCTCGGAGACCGGCGACGACCTCATTCTACGGGGCGCCCCAGACCGGGTCAAGGAAGCGAATCGGTCCGTGACGGCCCCTGCCGACGGCCCACACGCGCGATTGACAGGCCCCCCTGCGAACGATACGATGCCCGCAGCTTCCACCGACAAGGGGGCATTGCATGCGACCACTTGTGCTGGCGACCACCCCATGTGAGATCGCTTCGTTCGCGAGGTCGGCCTGCTGAGGCCGGCAGCGGCAAATACATGGACGCCGTGAGCGGAGCGCTCGCGGCGTTTCACGTTGGGAGGAACTGCATTGAAGCCAGCATGGTACGAGGCCTTCGGCGATGCCCTGGGCGAGAACTACCTCAAGTACCCCTGGAACCCGAGCACAGTGCCGGACTGTGACTACCTGGAGCGTGTCCTCAACGTGAGGCCGGGCGACAGGCTACTGGACATCGGCTGCGGCGTCGGGCGGCATGTGGTTGAGCTTGCCAAGCGGGGCTACCGGACGACCGGCATCGACGTCTCGCGCGGCCTGCTGAAGGTCGGCGAGCGGCTCGCCTCGGGAGCAGGCGTTGACGTCCAGCTCCGACACCTCGACGCCAGGACCCTCGACTACGATTCTGAGTTCGACGCCGCCTACAGCGTTTGCGAGGGCGCCTTCAGCCTGGTCCCCACCGACGAGGAGAACCTGGCCATACTGGAGGGCATGCGCAAGGCGGTGAAGCCGGGCGGCCGGGTGAGCGTCTGCGCCGGCCACGTCTATCACACGGCGGACAAGTTCTGGCAGCTTGACCCTGCAGACAACGGAGAGAACGTCCACGGGGACCCCAAGCTCTACCCCAAGCTCTTCGAAGGGGAGCCGGATTTCCCTGAGGACGCCCCGGTCGTGGCCTTCACCGCCCGGGAGTTGCGGCTCATGTGCCGCCTCGCCGGACTGGAGTGCCTGGGCGTCTACGGCGGGATCGTCGGGGCTTACACCCAACGGCCGCCAAGGCACGGCGACTGGGAGCTCATACTGCTGGGACGGCGGCCCTTGACTCTGGGCAGACCATCCGATAGGCCCTAGGCCGCCGTCTCCTGCCCGGAGTCGAGCTGAGCGACGAAGATGTCGACCAGTTCGGCGTCAAACTGCGCGCCAGCGTTTCGCCTCAGCTCCTGAATGGCCTCCTCGTGCGTGAGGGCTTTCCGATAGGGACGATCCAGGATCATCGCCGAGTAGGCATCGACCACCGCCAGAACCCGGCCCAAGAGCGGTATCTCCTCGCCTTTGAGACCGCGCGGGTATCCAGCGCCGTCCCAGCGCTCGTGATGGCTGTATATGGCATCAGATACGTCCTGCAGGTTCGGAAGGCCCTGGATGATGAGGTTGCTCAGCTTCACGTGACTTCGCATCATGGCCCGCTCCACCTCGGTCAGTGGACCGGGCTTCTTTAGAATGCGATCAGGCACACCTATCTTGCCGACGTCGTGGAGGAAACCCGCTATCCGCAGCGCACGGATGGAACCCTCGGAGAGATCGAGGGCCTCCCCAAGCGCAACCGCGAACTCGGCGTCCTGCTGGGAGTGCCTCCGCGTGTAACGGTCTTTCCTGTCGATGGCCTGCACCAGGGAATCAAGGACCCCGAAGGGCGTCCGCTGGGAGGCCAGGACTTCCCCGACACTCACGTCAGATGCCGCTCCCGAGCCTCCCGACCCCTGCTTCGCTTCGTAGAGCGAGGCATCGGCGTAGGCGAGCAATTCCTCCTTGTGCCTGCTGTCCTCCGGACAGACAGCCAGACCGATGCTGAGAGTGAGGGGTATCTCCTGACCATCCTTGGTTGGCACGCGCTCGTGCGCAAACGCGTCAGCGATGCGACTTGCGCTGGAGACCGCTCCTTCACGCTCTGTCTCCGGCAGTATGGCCATGAACTCGTCGCCGCCATAGCGACCGACGAAGTCACTGGCCCGACAGGTCTTCCTCAGCACCTGCGCGACCTGTCTTAGGACATCGTCCCCAGACTGGTAACCGTAGGTGTCGTTGAACAGCTTGAAGCCGTCGATGTCCATCATCAGCACGGCCACAGGCCGGCCGTGACGAAGACTCCGTTCCACCTCCCTGGCCAGCGTCTCCTGAAGGGCGCGGTGGTTCGCCAGGCCCGTCAGACCGTCGGTGGCTGCTTGGCGGCGGGCGTCGGCCAATTCCTGATATCGCCTCTCCAGTTCCTCGTTGGCGTCCTTCAGTTGCCGCGTGGACTCCTCCAGGTTGGTCGCCATAGTATTGAACGACGCCGAGAGGTCGTCGATCTCGTGCAGCCTCGCGGGCGGCACCCGCTGATGGAGACTCCCCGCCGCGATCTTCCGCATTCCAGCAGCGAGAGCCGTGACAGGGTGCGCTATGCCATTGGACAGGACGATTGAGGCCACGATGGTCAGGGCGACGACGACGGCGGCAGCGATGGCGACCGTTTCAAGGGTATCGTCGGCAAGGGCACGTGCCTCAGAGCTGTCCTGCAGGGCCACGACCCGCCAGCCCAGAAGGTTCACCTCAGCCGCCTGACCAGTCAGGCTGTTGGTCCCGTTGCCGGCTGGAAGCTCAAGCAGCGTGGTGGCTGACCCATTGGGCTTCTCACGTCCGCCCAGCTTGGTCAGCAGCAACTCCTTGTCGGGGTGGGAGATGAGATTCCCATTGCGATCGACCGCCACAAGGTATCCGGTGTCGCCGATCCCGATGTCATCTAGGACCGCCCAGACGCGCTCCATGTTCATCTGTCCGGCCACCACGGCCGACACCTGGCCGCTCGTGATGACCGGCGCCGTAAAGACGACAACCAGTCTACTGGGCGACGGTATGAGATGAGCCTCAGACATGGCCGGTGTTCCTGCCAGTGCCGTCTTGAACCAGGACTTGTCCAGCCAGCTCCCATGGTAGGAGTACGTCGTGGAGTCGATGACGTTGCCGTCAGGATCGATGAGGGTGATATCCTCGAAGATCTCGAAGAAGCCCTGCGCCTGTTCTAGTTGCTCAGACTTCTCATCAAGCGAGGCGGTGGAGGACTGGAGCACCGGGTTGGAGGCGAGCACCTCCAGATCGCTCGCGGCTGCATCAAGGATTCGCTCAACGCTCGCGGCCTCCAAGAGAGCATGATTCGCGAGGTTGTCGTTGGCCGTCCGGGATAGGACGGCCCTCTGCGAGACCATGATGTAGCCAGCCATCCCCAGGAGCGGCAATAGCCCCACCAGGAGCAGCAGCCGACCCACCCGGCCCCGGATGGACCGGCCCGCCAGCCAGTCTCTAACCCAGTAAGCCACGACCTGCTGAACCTGCTACGGAGCCGACGAGGCGCCTGCGTCTCTCTGGATATCGGCCCAAGCCTTGTTCCACAGGGACGTCTGCTCCGCGTCGAACTGAACCCATGCCTCGAGCACGTCGAGAGGGGGATACGAAACATCGCTCGTCAGCAACTCCTCGTCGATCAAGCCCTGCTCCAGGGCGGCTTCGTTGGGCGTTGCGTACTCCGTGTAGTTGCTGATGTCTGCCTGTACGTCGGGCCGTAGGACGTAGTTGAGGAAGGCCTCCGCGGCCGCCTTGTTCCGGGCGTCCCTCGGAATCGCCAGGTTGTCGACCCAGATGTCGGACCCTTCCACCGGGATGAAGAATTCTAGATCCTCGTTCTCATCCATCATGAAGGCCGCGTCGCCGTTGTAGGCCTGGGCAACCCACACGTCCTCCGCAAGCATGCTCTCCTGGATGGTCATTGGGTCAAGAAAGCCGGCCAGGAGTGGCCGTTGAGCGCGCAGCAGCTCGACGACCTCGTCAAGTTGCGCGGCGTCACTCGAGTTCAGCGGATAGCCGAGAGACTTGAGCGTGACGCCAATTACCACCGAGAAGTCGTTGAGCATGGCAACTCGACCGGCGAGATCCGGTTCACGCAGAAGCGACCAGCTCCTGCTCGCCGGTTCGACGTACTTCGTGTTGTAGACGATACCGGTTGAGCCCCAAGTGTAGGGGACGCTGTAGCGATTGCCGGGGTCCCAAGGCTGGTCCAGGAACTCGGTGCCGATGTTGGCCAGGTTCGGGATGTTGTCCAGGTTCAGCTCGGCCAGCAGCTTCAGGTCCCCCATGTCCGCAATCAGGGAGTCCGACGCCACGATGACGTCATACTGCGCGGTGTCCGACTGGACCACGGACAGCATCGCCTCCTCGTCGTCGAAGGTGTCCAGGAAGACATCAACGCCGAACTCGGCCTCGAAGCCCTCAAGGGTGGTCGGCGCGAAGTAGTCTTCCCAGTTGAAGATGTGGAACTCGCCGCCGATGACTGAGTCCTCGCCCGAGTCACAAGCGACCGCCAGCATGGCCAGGCCAACCAGGAGCGCCACCAACGCGATTCTGGCACCAAGCATCACAAACCCCCTTGCTTAGATGAAGCACGGCGCAGGTCAGTGAACGTCCACCACCAAGCACCAGGCGTGCACCGCCTGCACACCTGGCTGCTGCCCGTCACGATCATGATCGGCGTGCCAGCGGGCCGTCTGAAGCCGCTCCGCGCACGCGCCCGGGCGCGACGCGACCCGGTTCGGGGCTTGCCCGTCACCCCGCAGGTGGGGTAATCATGTGGACACGGCGGAAGAGCCGCCGCCAGGGGGTGCGAGATGAAGGCAGCCGTTCTCCACGGCCCGCGAGACGTCAGAGTGGAGGAGGTGGAGACGCCCAGGCTGGAGGACGGCGATGTCCTCCTCAGGATCCGAGCCTGCGGCATTTGTGGGTCGGATCTGCACACCTACAAGCACGGACTCTTCCTCGACCTGGGGATGCCTGTCAACTCAGGTCGCGTCCTTGGACACGAGTACAGCGGCGAGGTCGCTGAGGTCGGCGGCAGCCGGCCACAAGGGCCCAAGGTGGGGGATCGAGTCACCGGGATCGGCATTGGGGCGAACGCGGAGTATCTCAAGGTCCCCGCTCTCCTAGCACCCGCACTCATTCCTATTCCGCCCGAGGTCAGCCATGAGGAGGCCGCGACCAACGAACCCCTGGCGAATGGGGTGCACGCGGTCGGCCTGGCTGAGCCACAAGAGGGGGCGACAGCGGTGGTGATCGGGGCAGGCATCATCGGCCTGAGTGTCGTGCAGGTGCTCAAGGCCGCGGCCTCCACGCGCATCATCGTCGTGGACCTGTCGGAGAAGCGCCTGGCCATGGCCAGGCAACTGGGCGCCGACGCGGTAGTCAACGCCGCGAACGAGGACCCGTACCACAAGGTCCTCGAGCTGACGGGATCGACGCCGATCTCGTTCGTGCCGATGCCCGCGGCCGGCGTGGACGTGGTCTTCGACTGCGCCGGCGTCAGTCGCGAGCACGCGGGGACGACCACCCTGGAGCAGGGCCTGATGATGGTTAAGGAGAACGGCAAGGTCGTCCTCGTGGCCGTCTCCGAGAGGCCGTTTCAACTCGACTTCAACATCATCATGCGCAAGGGCGTGAGGCTGTTCGGGTCCTGGGCCTGGTCGTTGAACGAGTTCGCCGAGGCTGTGGAGCTCATGCGAACCCGCAAGGTCGACAGGAAGGCCCTGATAACCCACGAGTTTCCCCTCGACAAGGCGAGCGAGGCCTACGAGACGCAACTCAAGGCCGACGAAGCGATAAAGGTCCTGATCAAGCCCTAGGCAGCGGGGCGACTTCGCCGCCGTGGCGCTGGCCAGCGCCCGTCACGGCAGGCAGGAATCAAAGATCGACGAGGGGCTGGCCAAAGGAGCAGGAGATGACCCTCGAAAGGGAGCAACTGACAAGACTCTACACGAACATGGTTCGCGCCCGAAAGTTTGACGAAGCTGTCGTCAAGGGGATCGCTGAGGGCAAGACGGTGGCCTTCTTCCACAGTGGCCAGGGCGAGGAGGCCGTGGGGGTTGGGGGATGCACCTTCCTGAGGCAGGACGACTACATCTACCCCCACCACCGCGGCCACGGCGTCGCCCACGCGATATCGAAGGGGATGCCGCCGAGAAGCTTCATTGCTGAGCACTTCGGCAAGGCGACGGGCAGTGTCGGCGGCATCGCCGGATTCCACGCCGCCGAGCCGGGGGTCGGCATACTGGGAAGCGCCGGTACGATCGGCTCGCAGTTCCCGGTCTCCCTGGGATGGGGCCTGGCGGCGAAGAAGAGAGGCAAAGAGCAGGTGGTCGTCTGCTTCTTCGGCGACGGCAGTTCCAACCGCGGCACCCTCCACGAGGCCATGAACCTGGCAGCGGTCTGGAAGCTGCCCATCGTATGGGTCTGCCACAACAACCTCTACGCCCAGTTCATGCCTATAAAGGACGCCTACGCCAAGGAGGACATTGCAGACCTGGCGGCGGGTTACGGCATGCCCGGCGTCGTAGTGGACGGCCAGGACGTTGTCGCCGTCCACGAGGCGGTTCAGGCTGCGGTCGACAGGGCGAGGGCCGGGGACGGCCCTTCGCTGGTGGAGTGCAAGACGTATCGCTACCGGGCCCACACGGAGGGGGTGCCGGACGTCTCACACGCCGAGCCACGCCCCCCGGAGGAAGTGGCGGCCTGGAAGCAGAGGGACCCCATCAAGCTGTTCGGCGAGAAGCTGGTGAAGGAAGGCGTTCTCTCCCAGAGCGACATCCAAGGAATCGACCGGGAGGTTGCCGAGGAGGTGGAAGCGGCGGAGCGATTCGCCATGGACAGCCCGGCGCCCGATCCCGCGATCTTCGACAAAGCCCTCTACGCGGACTAGGAAGGCGGTCACGACATGAGAGAGATCCCGTACCTGACGGCGATAAACGAGGCCCTGGCAGAGGAGTTGACAAGGGACGAGACCGTCTTCGTCATCGGGGAGGACGTCCAGGCCGGCACCTTCGGGACCACCAGCGGGCTGGTGCAGAGGTTCGGGCCGGACCGGGTGATGGACACCCCGCTGAGCGAGACCGCCGTCGCCGGTGCCTGCTTGGGGGCGGCGATGGCCGGCTATCGTCCCGTGGCCGACTTCATGTTCGCCGACTTCGTGTTCGTCGCCGCCAACGAGATCATGACCAACGCAGCCAAGTGGCGTTTCATCCACGGTGGAAAGGTGACCTTGCCCCTCGTCTTCTTCGCCGCCATGGGGGCGGGGATGAGAATCGGCCCAGAGCACTCGCAATCCCCGGAATCAGTCGTAATGCACACGCCGGGGCTGAAGCTCGTGGTGCCTGCCACCCCCTACGACGCCAAGGGGCTCCTGAAGACGGCCATCAGAGACAACAACCCCGTGGTCTTCTTCTACCACAAGCGGCTCTTGGGAGTGCGGGGCGAGGTGCCGGAGGAGGAGTACACCATCCCCCTCGGCGTGGCCGACGTGAAGCGCGAAGGAACGGACGTTACCGTGGTCGCAACGGCCGCCATGGTCCACCTCGCCCTCGGCGTGGCCAGCGAGCTCGAAGGTAGGATTAGCGTAGAGGTCGTCGACCCGCGAACGTTGGAGCCTCTCGACACCAACACCATAGTCAACTCGGTCAAGAAGACAGGGCGCGTGGTCATCGTCGACGAGGACACGAAGCGGTGCGGCGTCGGCGCTGAGATTGGCATGCAGATCATCGAGAACGCCTTCGACTCCCTGGACGCCCCGATTCAGCGGGTCGCCGCCGCCAACCTCCCGATCGCCGGCGGATACATGGAGCAGTACGTCCTTCCCCAGCCGAAGGACATCGTCGCTGCCATCGAGGCGGTAGTGGGCTGAGGGTGACCGAGGGCTCCTTCGTCGACCGGGACTTGTAGCAAGGGGACAGAATGGCTGCCCACATCGCGATACCCAAGCTCGGCATGACCATGACCGAGGCCACCGTCGATACCTGGAAGGTCAAAGAGGGCGACCGGGTCGAGAAGGGCGACGTGGTCCTCGTCATCCAGACCGAGAAGACACGGTGGGACGTGGAAGCGGCCGCCTCAGGCTACGTGCACATCCTGGTGGAAGAGGAAGTCACGGCGCCGGTCGGCAGGGTAGTCGGCCTGATCGCGGAGACGCCAGAAGAATTGGAGGCGCTGCAGAAGGAGCCGCCGAGGGAGATCTTCACTACCGCTCCGGAGGCGGCGCCCGTGCCGGCCCCGGCGGCACCACCGACTGCCGCCGGGGCCGGCAGGCTGAAGGGCGTCCGGATCTCCCCACTGGCCCGCAAGATGGCTGAGGAACATGGGATTGACCCGTCGTCGGTCACCGGTACGGGCCCCGGCGGCAGGATCGTGAGGGAGGACGTTGAGAAGGCCATCGAGGCCGCCAAGAAGGCAGCGGTCCCGGTCGAGGCCTACGCCGGCAAGACGGTCAAGACCACCATACCGCTCAAGGGCATCAGAAAGATGATCGCGGAGCACATGCAGCGCAGCCTGGCGGTGGCGGCCCAGCTCACGACGATGGGCGAGATCGACATGACGGAGGTGATCGCGCTCCGGAACGCCCTCCGCGAGCAGGAGGGGGCGTCGGGCGCCCGTGTCACCTACACCGACATCATTGTGGTGGCGATCGCAAGGGCCCTCCAGGACAACCCGATCATCAACTCCAGCGTGCTGGAGAACGAGATCGTGATCTGGGAGGAGATCAACATCGGCGTTGCGGTCGCTCTTGAGGAGGGCCTTGAGGGCGGCCTGATAGTGCCGGTGGTGCGGAACGCCGATCAGAAGTCGCTAACCGAGATCAGCCAGGAGACACGGTCGCTGGTGGAGAAGGCGAGGGCGGGCAAGCTCATGCCCGACGACGTCACCGGCGGCACCTTCACCCTGACCAACCTGGGCGCCGTCGGCGGCGGCTGGGGCTTCGGGACGCCGATAATCAACCAGCCGCAGTGCGCGATATTGGGCACCGGGTCGATATCCGACAGGCCCGTGGTGAGGGACGGGCAAATCGTGGTGCGGCCCATCATGACCTACAGCCTCACCTTCGACCACAGGGCGATAGACGGCGCGCCAGCAGCCAAGTTCGCTGCCCGCGTCATCGAACTGCTGGAGAACGCGGGCGAGCTGCTGACGCGATAGCGAGCGCAGAAGAGAACCGCGCCAGGGAGGGCAGCCATCATCACGGAGTCGGCAGAAAGAGATAGACCGCGCGGAGCCCCTGACGTACCGACATGGGGAGCCAACGGGCTCCTCACCTACTTAGGGCGAGAGGCGCCACCGCACTAGTCTTGAGCGGTGCGAACAGCGGGTTCGGGGCACGCGGGAGGTGATTCAGATGCCTGGGACAGACGTCATCATCGTGGGCGGCGGCGTAATCGGCTGCAGCATCGCCTACCATCTGGTCCAGGCTGGGGCCCGCGTCGAGGTGTGCGAGAGGGGCGAGATCGGGGGCGAGGCGTCAGGCGCAGCGTGCGGCCTGCTGATCGGCCCCGAAGAGCTGCTTGCCAAGGGACCCCTCAGCGACCTGTGCGTCGCGAGCGAGTCGCTCTTCCCTGCGCTCGCCGAGGCGTTGTTGCAGGAATCGGGCATCGACATCGAGTATCAGCGTTCGGACCTCCTCTGCGTAGCCCTCGGAGATGACGAGGCCGCCGGGCTCCGTCAGATCGTGGGGCAATCGAACGGCCTGCTGGAGTGGGTGGACCCTGCGGCGCTGCGTGTCCTCGAGCCACGCCTTGCGCCGGCTCATGGCGCTTTCTACTTCCCCAGCCTGCATCAGGTGAATGCCGGCCACTTCACCCAGGCCCTGGCGCAGGCGGCCGAACGCAGGGGCGCCGTCGTTCACCGGGGCATGTCGGTGACAAGCCTCATAGTAAACGGTTCGCGCGTAGCCGGGGTGCGCACTAGAGAGGGCAGACTGACAGCCGGGCACGTGGTGCTGGCGACCGGCGCCTGGACATCAGCTTTCGGCCGCCAGTTGGGGGTACGTCTGCCGGTCAGGCCGGTGCGAGGGCAGATGCTCGCCTTCGCCTCCTCGCCGACAAGGAGCATCGTCCTCCGAGGGGATGACAGCCTGCTCATCCCGAAGCCCAACGGCTTCTACTTCGTCGGCACGGTGAGGGAACAGGTCGGGATGCGCAACAACACAACCGTGAAGGCGATTGCCGGACTTCGTAGGAGGGCGACCACTCTGGTACCCACCCTGGCCTACACGGATGTGGCCTCGACCTGGGCAGGTCTCAGGCCGTTCTCGCCCGACGAGCTGCCCATTCTTGGTCCGCTTCCCGGCTGGGAAGGAGTGAGTGTGGCAAGCGGCCACGCCCGCAAGGGCATCAAGCTAGCACCCATCACCGGGCGGCTGATCACCCAGCAGTTGACCGGCGGCAAGACCGAGATGCCGCTCAAGCCCTCCTTTGCGCCCGACCGATTCGCCGAACGTCAGGCGCGAGCCCGCTGATCCCCGCTCGCGGGTGGCCGGGGCGCCCAGGTGCGCCCGCGGTCATGCCGGCAACGAAGCGCCCGTCGAGGGCGGATGAGTCAGTCATTGCCAGCGAGCGTGGCAAGGAAGGGAATCGACTGGGGAGTCAAGACGCGAGCTGAAGGAGGAGGCACGTGGAGGTTTCGGGGAAGACAGCCATCGTAACCGGATCGGCGGTGGGAGTGGGACGGGCGACAGCCCTGGAGCTGGCGAAGCGAGGGGTCAACGTGGTCGTCAACTACTCGCGCTCGGAGGCGGACGCGCGCCAGACGGCAGCCGACATCGAGGCGCTCGGAGCGCAGGCCATTGTCGTCCGTGCGGACGTCTCCCGCGACGGCGAGGCGCGGGAGATGGTGAGGCAGGCGGTGGACCGATTCGGGTCGGTGGACGTGCTGGTCAACAACGCCGCCATCACCCACTTCGTCAGCTTCCGGGACCTCGAGGCTCTGACCGAAGAGATGTGGGACCGAATCCTGGCGGTCAACGTGAAGGGCGTGTTCTACTGCTCGCGAGCCGTGGCTCCCCACATGAAGCGGCAGGGCAGCGGCTGCGTCGTCAACATCTCGTCCACGGCGGGCATCCAGGCGATAGGCAGCTCCATCGCCTACTGTGCCTCGAAGGCCGCCGTCATCAACCTGACCCTGGCCTTTGCCCGAACGCTGGCGCCGGAGGTGCGCGTCAACTGCGTCGCTCCGGGCTTCATCGACACGCGCTGGCACGCCGACCGCCCCGACGTTGCCGACTACGAAGCGCTCAGGCAGCGCGTGGCGCGGACGACACCCCTGGCCCGGGTCTGCACCGCCGAGGACGTCGCCCAAGCGGTGCTCAGCCTCATCGACGGCGCGGACCTCGTCACGGGCCAGACCCTCATCGTGGACGGCGGAACGCTCATGCGGCCGTAGCGGCTGCACGCTGGTGTTCGGAGACCTCGTACTGGTGCGGTCCTGGCTGGCGGGAACGAGGCGACGGCAGAGACCTGGGCGATAGGAGCCGCGTAACGGCCGCCCACTCCGGTACGGCGCGCGAGGCGTCGCCGCACCGTGCGGGTGGGATTACCCCCCGACCATCGCGTTGAAGAACCCGCAGTCGTACTTGTCGTGTGAGGGTAGGTTCCAGGACTGGGCCTCGGAGCCGCTCTCCACTCCGGGGCCGAACAGAAGCCAGTTCACGTGCTGCGATAGCTGACTCATCTTCTCAGCAGGCAACCAGGTCTCCACGAAATTCGAGCGCCGCGAGTTCTGGCACGGCGAGTTGCCCATCGGGATCTGCCAGACGTTGACCCGTCGCCCTGTCTCGTTGTGGAGGGCCGCGAACCAGCTCTCGTACAGAGCAAACCGGTCTTGGGGCCACGGGTAGTTTCCGTAGTACTCCTGATCGCGGTCCGATATGTCTACGTAGATGTCCTGCATCCGATCACCGCCCGCCTCCAACCAGCAATTCTTCCAGTTTCGGGCGTCGGCCGAGGCGCCAGCGTAGGGCACGTTCCAGGGATTGAAGAGGAAGCCGAGGTGAGCGTTCGTCGGTCTCGTCGAGAGGAAGCGATCGACGTGTTGCCTGCCGAGCGACCCGCACTGTCCCTCCTGCTCTATGTACCCCCACAGGTCGGGCTCGACGATCACCCAGACATCCCGGCCATCTGAGCGAATCACGCCCATCACCTCATCCCAGGCCACGAAGTCGGGGCTCGTCGAGTCGAAGTTCGTGTAGAACACAAGGAAGGGACGCAGACCGTTGTCGTAGGCCGCATCGATGTAGGACGACACATAGCTCTGCCAGCCACGGTCAACGACGTACTTGTACACGCCGCTGACGCCGCCCGGCTCTTGCGACAGGTGCTCGACATAGGCATCGACGCCAATCTTGACGGACGTCCCCGCTGGCGACACGGTGGCCGTGGCGGCCGCCGTAGGCGTCGGCGTCGTCGTGACGGCGGGCGTGGGCGTGACGGCGGCCGCTGGGGAATTGCCTGTCGCTGGCGTCGGGGTGCTTCTCACTGCAAGCGAGAAGGACGGCGCGGCCGCTTCGGAGACGTCACCGATGCAGAGCCACACCGCGTCCAAGAAGGCCACCGTCGGAAGGTCGCTCGCCTGAGGGAACTGTGGGCTGAACCCCTCGAACTCACCCAGGCGGGCGTTGTGGCGCCAGAACGCCTCCACCGCGGCAGCGGGCATCACCTCCTGCACTACGGTCTGACTCGCGGTCCCATCCGGGAACGTGAGGGCGATGTTGTTGCAGCCAAGGTAGAGCTGCTTCGTGCTCCCAGGGGCCGGCAGCGTGATGCTGGCCACCGGCTGCGCCCCGGCCGGTGAAGCATGGAGGGCCAGCGACACTACGGTTACACCGAGCACCGCCCAAATGATCGACAGGCGTCTCATCCGGCACCAGAGCGCAGCACGTTCACGGCAGAGTATCATAGCACACCGACAGACAGAGGCCAGAGTCGATGGGTCCTCTGGCACAGACTGGCGGCACCATACGCCTCCAAGCACAGGCGAGGCGAGGCCACCCATCGCCCCTCGAAAAGAACGGCGAACCCGGATACACTATGGGGGCGGAGGAAGCGATGGATACCCCTGCCCGCGCCCCCGGAACGGTGACGCTCATGGGCTCCGGTGAGATGACGAGATCCATGAGCAAGGTGCATCGGTGGCTGGTATCAAAGATCGAGGCGCCGGTGAGGGCCGTCTTCCTCGACACGCCCGCCGGCTTCGAGCTCAATGCGGACGATATCTCGGCAAGGGCCTGCGCGTACGTCGCCGAGTACGTTGGCGTTCCCTGCTCTCTGGCCTCATTCAAGGCCGCCGACAGGGCCTCGACCCAGGAGACCGAGCGTGCGCTCAGAAAGCTAAGGCGGGCGGACTACATTTTCGCTGGTCCCGGCAGTCCAACCTACGCCGCGCGGAACTGGCGCGACACGCGGGTGTTCGATGTCGTGGCGGGTCGGGTTCGCGAAGGGGCGCACCTGGTGCTGGCAAGTGCGGCGGCGATCGCCATCGGACGCTACACGCTGCCCGTGTACGAGATCTACAAGGTCGGTCAGGAGCCCCACTGGGTGGAGGGCGTGAACCTGCTCGGCGCCTACGGCCTGGACCTGGCCATAGTCAGCCATTGGAACAACACGGAGGGGGACACATTTGACACGCGGTACTGCTACATGGGCGAGCCTCGCTTCGATGTGTTGGAGAAGCTTCTGCCCGAGTCGACCGCGGTGCTGGGGATAGACGAGTACACCGCCTGCATTCTCGATCTCGGCCGGGACGAAGGCAGGGTGATGGGCGCTGGGCAGGTGACGATACGGCAGAGGGGGCATGAAGCGAAGTTCAAGGCAGGGAGCTCCTTCGCTCTGGATGAGCTAAGAGCCAAGGGACCGGCCCAGGGGGTCCGGCCTAGGCCAGCAGAAGGCCCGGATCAGATCCAGCAAGTCTCGCCCCAGGCCAGAGAGACTCGGTTGCAGCTTGCGCGCCAGGCGGCGGAAGACCTGAGGCCATCGATCGATGAGCATTCGGACCTCGAGCGGGTGGCAGCTCGCGTCTATGATCTCGCGCACGCCCTGGAAGAAGCACGAGAAGCGGGCGTGGGGGAAGATCCGCTGTCGGAAGGGCGCACCAGCCTGCGTCAACTGGTCATCGCTTGGGGCAACCGGCTAGATCCCTCCGTGGGGGACTCGATGGGGACAATCGATCCCCTGTTGGAGCTCCTTGTCGAAATGCGCTCGCGCCTGCGGGCCGCTGGCCAATGGCCTTTGGCGGATGAGATCCGGGACCGGCTGTCCTCGCTGGGGATCACCCTCGAGGACGCCCCGGGCAAGACGACCTGGAGGATGCCCTAGGCCGTTCCGGAACGACTGCCGGCAATCAGCAGCATCACACTGCGGAGCGGCGGTGCGCATGACGGATCGGCCCGGCTGTAGGAGTGGACGCAGATGCCTAGCTCGCGCGGCGCATCCGCCTCCGGCGGGAAGGGACCGCGGGCCCCTCGCGCTCGGGCCGGGCCCTCAGGGCGGTCAACTGACCACCTCGCTCTGCTCGGCGCGAGCGCCGCGCTGGGGCTGGCCGACAACGAGGAGGACATCGCCCGCCTGACGGCCAGCGCCGTGGCATCGGCCCTTTCGGCCGCGCTCGGGGCCGTGGTGCTGCACGGCGAACGCCGACCCCAGAACCTCGTCGTCGGCCAACTCGGCAACGCGCCCCTTCACGCTGCGCTCGCCCGTGAGGTCGAGAGCTTGGTCCTCTCATCTGCGGTTGGCACGCCCGCTCCTTCGGCAGAATCACCCCTCGAGTTCAACGTGCCGGAGGAAGCTCTTCCCCATGCGGCCCGTGCCGGGCTGCGGCGGCTTGCCATGACACGGCTCGGCACGCCCGAGGCAACTCTTGGGGCGCTCGTGGCTGGGAAGACATCAAGCAAGCCGTGGACGGCGGAGGACCGGACCTCCCTTGAGGCCCTGTCCCGCCAAGCGTCCCTGGCGCTGCAACGTCTGGGCTTGAACGAGCGTCTGCTGCGTCAGGCCAGTGATCTCTCCATCCTGAACGCCATCGCCGCCGCGGCGAGTCAGTCCCTCGACTCGGAGGACGTGCTGGACGCGACGCTGAGGAAGGCGCTGGAGCTGACGGAGATGGACGCGGGCGCCGTGCTGACGGTCGACGAGGGGGGGCAGACCCTGGACGTCGTGAGCGCGTTCCTGCCGGGGCCCGTCTTGGAGCATCTTCGGACGGCATGTGCTCTGGGGGAGCTCCGCGTGGGCGCCGGGGTGCCGGGTGAGGCCGCGGCCAGCGGTGAGGCTATCGTCGTCACGGACGTGGCCAGCGACGAACGCGAGGCGGGCGGCCCGATTCAGTCCGCTGGCTTCCGTTCTCACCTGTGTATCCCTCTTCGGGCGAAGGGGCGCATTCACGGCGTGCTGGGGCTCCTGAGCTACAGTCGGAGCGAGTTCAGAAGCGAAGACATCGATCTCTACCAGTCCATCGCCAACTTCATGGGGATGGCTGAAGCCAATGCCCGCGCCTACGAACAGAGCCGCGAGCAGGCGACGCTCGAGGAGCGAAACCGCCTCGCTCGCGAGATCCACGATACCCTGGCGCAGTCGATAGTTGGCATCATGGTTAGGCTAGAGGCGGCGGAGGCGCTCGCAAACAGAGACCCAGAGGCGGCCCGGGCCGAGGTGCACTCGGCGCGAGAACTCGCCCGCCAGAGCCTGGAAGAGGCACGGCGCTCCGTGTGGAACCTTCATCCACGTGCCCTCGGGACTGGCACTCTAACTGAGGCAGTCCGCCGAGAGATCGAGCGCGCTCAGGCGGAAGGAATCGAGGCTTCGCTTGAGATCGACGGGACCGAGCCCACGTCTATCGACAGCCGCTGCGAACTGGCGGTCCTGCGGATCGCCCAAGAGGCCATCAGCAATACTCTGCGACATGCCCGCGCCCGATCCGTCAGGGTCACTCTGAGTTTCGGCGTCGACGAGATGTGTCTGCTCATCTCGGATGATGGCATCGGCTTCGATCCCTCGGCCGAGGTGCGGGCGCTGTCGCCAACAGGGGGCGGCTTCGGCATGACGAGCATGCAGGAACGGGCCCGCCTGGTTGGAGGGTGGGCCGAGGTCCGCGGCGCGCCGGGCATGGGTACCCAAGTGGAAGCGATGCTCCCCTGCTCCCCTGGCCGAGAGGAGGCACCCTCCCTGACCAGCACGTCGACCACCGCTAACATCCCGGCGAAGGGGGCCTCAGAAGGGATACGGGTGCTCATCGTCGACGACCACGAAGTCGTCAGACGGGGCATTCGGAGCGTTCTCGAGCGGGCCGAGGGCATGGTCGTCGTGGGAGAAGCCACCGACGGCGAGGCCGCCATCGAGGAGATTCGGACGCGCGCTCCAGACGTGGTGCTCATGGACCTACAGATGCCCAAGCTGGACGGCGTGGGGGCGCTGCAGCGGCTGCGCGAGATGGGCCTGCATGCGCCAGTCATTCTCCTATCGGTCTACGGCAAGGACGAGCACATCTTCGCGGGGCTTAAGGCCGGCGCCCGAGGCTACCTACTGAAGGACGTGAGCCGCGACGATCTGATTCACGCCATCCGCACAGTTCACGAAGGCGGCTCCCTGCTCCAGCCCATGGCGGCGACTCGGCTCATCGAGCGTTTGGAGAGCGGCGGCCGACATCGTCTGACAGAGCGAGAGCTGGAGGTGCTGCGGCTCCTCGCCTCCGGCGCGCGGAACAAGGAGATCGCCGCCAAGCTGGTTGTGAGCATCGGGACCGTCAAGTTCCACATCGCAAACATCTATCAGAAACTGGGCGTTCAAACGCGGACAGAGGCCGTCCGCGCCGCTGCCGAACGGGGCATCCTGAGCATCTAGAGACGTCCGTCGCGTGCCACCTGGTCAAAGGGACAGGCTCACACCTGTCCCTTTTGGGTACCTGAGAACCGGTCATCGGACAGGCCCTGCCGTGGGCGATCGGTGGCATCCTGGTACCGGTAAACAGACGGGACTAGCGCCCTTGGAGGAGACGCGATGGTACCGAAAGAGCACACCAGGATATGGTTCCGCGCTTGTCTGAGGTGCGGAGGTGACGCCTACGTCGACCTCACCGACGAGCCGGAGTGGCGCTGTCTGCAGTGCGGCAGGGTCGTTCCGGACGAGGCGCCTCGCGATGCCCCGCGCGTCGCGTTGCCCCACGCCGCCTGAGGGACACGGGCCATGGCCATGACACCGATACGGGAGTTGGCCCTCCCCGACGCAAGCCCGAGGGGCCCGCAAGAGGGTCAACCTCGCCCAACAAGGAGGAACGCATGATTGAGCAGCCGCAATCCAGCCATCACACGGGGAGACAGACGATGAGCAAGCCGCTAGAAGTAGGCGACGCCGACTTCGACAGGGAGGTCCTGCAGGCCGACCTGCCCGTCCTCGTCGACTTCTGGGCGCCGTGGTGCGGACCCTGCCGGATGGTCGCGCCCGTCGTTGAGGAGCTGGCGCGGGAGTACGACGGCAGGGTGAAGTTCGTCAAGATCAACACCGACGACAACATCAAGACGGCCTCTCGCTACGGCATCCGCAGCATTCCCACGCTGGCGCTGTTCAAAGGTGGCCAGCAGACCGCACAGATCATCGGCTTCCGGCCGAAGCGCGATCTGCAGCACTCACTGGACAAGGCGCTCGCCTAGGGCGGCCGGCGCCTCGTAGGCGCGGCCGGCCCTCCAGCGTGAGACCGCAGCCGCCTGACGTCGAACGATTGCCTTCCTCAGGTCCGAGTTGGAAGGTTCTTGGCGTGGCGGCGGGTTGCTGACAGTCCGGCGGCGTCTGGACGGGGTGACGCCGGGTAGTACCGGTTACCCGCTTCGACACAGGCTCTCGCTAGCCAGCGTCGCCCGCATCACGTGGGGCTTCCCGGGCAGCCTCCCTGCTGCCGAAGGGCCGCAGGGCCGCGAACAGCCGGTCTACAAGGCCTGATCCCGGCGTCCGAACTCCCCGCCGATGGAGGACCCCGGAGTCGTCCCGGGTGTCGGCCAGGATGGCCGTACCTCCCTGCATCATGTCTGGCAACTCAACACTGGTCAGATGCTCCCACCAGTTACGCGTCATCAACTGCTGGGCTATCGACACCTCTCGTCGGTTCGCCGACCTCCTCGGGCCTGCCAGCCCAGATATCCGGCGCACAGTCATCAGGCCGCCGGGGAAGAGCCGGGAGAACTGCCTCTTCGTCAGGCCCAGCGCACGGCAGGTGTACCGCAGTGAAGGCGCGTTCCCAGTGGCCTCATAGTAGGTCCTCGTGCAATCGATCACGCGCCAGTGGTCACTTATCAGCTCGCGAGGCCAGTTCTTGAGTCCTTGGCGGCGGGCCAGGAACAGCGCAGCCCCTGGGGTCCATTGAGTCGGCTCTATCATGAAGCCCCGCTCGTTGACCTCGACAGGGACCTCCGTCACGGCCACCCCAGCCGTCTGTATTGCCGCCTTGCTTTCTACAACGCCTGTCAGCTCATCCGACATCTCGCCTCCCTCGGCCGTCCCGGCCAGTCACGGGTCCGCGGGTCGTTGAAGAAGGCCCGACATCAGCCACACGGACGCGCCACCCCTTCCGAACGGGCTCGCCGTCCAAACGCTAGTGGCCGCCCCGTCCGCGGGGGAAGACGAATCCGATCACCATCCCAACCGCAATAATGATTCCCAGGGACATGGCCCCATACAGCACTCCATTCTCGTTCGCCATAGTCCCGAGCGAGTCCACCAATCCGACCTTTCTGACGGTGAAGGTCGTCGAATCCGACCCCACCATCTGGCCGTCTCGTACGCAGTAGGATTCCACGGTGTAGTCCCCTAGTGGAGCATCCCACGGCAGACTGACCAACGTCTCCCATCGCCCATCCGCCAAGTGGATGAGCCCGTCGCTCGGCACCATCACACCAGTGTCCGCCACACTTGTCCCCGGCGGGGTGTTATGACAGTCCGTGCATGGAGCGTAACGGCCGCTCCCGATGTATAGGTCGCGGAGCCCCGCTACGAACTCCGATGCCTTGCCCTCCGAGAGGCCGGCCTCCGCTCCAGCATCGACCGCCCGAGCCTGGCCCATGATGGAGGCGAGCATGGGATCCACCCCCAACCGGACCTGCTCGTCCCCGCTCAGGATCTTGTCCATCTCCTCCGAGCTGCGCACCAAGTGGAAGGACGGCATGTTTTCGACCTTGGCCTGATCGACGGTCATCCAGAATAGACCCAGCACCTTGCCTTTCTTGTTCAGCTTTACGGACTCGGTAGGCCCATCCACCTTGAGCACGACCTCGGTACCCTTGAGCGCCGTTCCGTAGATCTGTACGTCGGCCCCAGCAAAGTTCAGCCCGACGTCCACGACGTTCGGCGAGGCGTCCAAGGTCAGTGCCTGGTCAGCCCACGCAGCTTGCGCCGTGGTGGCGCAGAGGGCAGCTCCCAGAATGAGGACAAAACTCAGGAGTGCGCGCATCAATGGCCTCCGGCCTGCTGAGAAAGAACGAACAAGCTCCCGGGCTCTATGACGGTGTCCAGCAGCATTTTGATCATCACCAAGAGTACAATAGCAGCCAGGAACGCCCGCAGTTGGTGCCCCTCTAGCAAAGTGCTCAGCCGTGCCCCAACTTGAGCACCAATAGCGGCGCCGACCAGCAACAGGACTGCGAGCAAGATGTCCACGTTGTGGTTGGTCATGGCCTGCTGAAACGCCACATTCGCTGACGTGAAGACCATCTGGAAGAGGCTTGTTCCCACTGCAACGTGCGTTGGAACCCCAAGGATGTAGATCATCGCCGGCACCATGACGAATCCGCCGCCGACCCCCATCAAAGCAGTCAGAACGCCGATCGCCAGCCCCAACGCAAAAGGAAAGACAAGCGAGGTCCGTATCCTCGACGTGTTGAAATCAACTTGCAGCGGCCAGCGGTTCGTGACGCGGCCCAGCCATCCCGCATCCGACTGTTCCGGCGCCGCCAGCTTTGGCCTTAGCTCCTCATAGCCCTCGTCAACCAGAGTCCTGATCACACCGAGCCGACCGCTGCGTCTCCAGGTGCGCACGGACTCCCGCAACATCAGGCCGCCCACACTGCCCAACACAAGGACGTATACCATTCGGACGCAGAAGTCGAAGTTGCCCATTTCGCCCAAAACGTGGACGATGCGCACGCCAAGTGTGCCGCCGATGAGGCTCCCAACCAGAATCACCATCCCCAGCTTGACGTCGACGTTGCCCAGCCTCGAATGGCCCAGTGCCCCCGACGACGCGGTGCCCGAGATCTGAGCGCTGTCCGTGCCCACTGCCACCGCCGACGGAATACCGATCGTCATTAGCAGGGGGGTCATGAGGAAGCCCCCACCCACACCGGCCATGCCGGAGAGAATGCCCACCACGAAGCCGATGCCCACGAGCGGGATCACGTTTGTGCTCTTGTCCGCGACCGGCAAGTAGAGCGTCAGTACTCCAGCATCGGGAAAGGGGACGCTCTGCGGCGCCACCCGAACCAACACGAATGTCGCTATACCAACCACAACCGCAACGCCGCCCACGACCACGACGAGCGCGCCCGGCCCCGGGACCAGGAGCTTGCGGACACCGGTGCGGCCCGCAACTCCTTCTAGCGGTGGCACGTCCGGCCTGGTCAGCTCGGCGGTCTCGGTTGTTGTTGCTACGGTTCTCCGCGTCACCTTGTCCCTCTCAGCCAGCAGTTTCCCCCGGTTCGTGGACGACTTCCCGAGGAGTGGCGCATTGACCCGGCCAGATGAGCAGACATCAGCACCGTCCGAACCTGGTCACCGCATGGACGCAGCGATCCGGTCTGTAGCGCGACCCACGGATAGACGTAAGGCGCGCCCGCAGGCACCTCATGCCTACTCCCGCAATATGTAGCCCACGCCGCGAATCGTCTGAATCAGGCGGGTCCGGCCGCCCACCTCCATCTTCTGGCGCAGGTTCGACACATGTACATCGATGACGTCGGACTCGACGGGAGAGCCTTCACCCCAGAGGCCTGCCAGCAACTCCTCTCTCGTCAAGACCTGCTCCGGGGACCGCAAGAAGTGCTCCAGCAACCGGAACTCTGTCACAGTCAACGTCAGCCACTCCCCTCCTCGCACCACACTCCAGGCCTTGCGGTCCAGCGTCAGATCGGCATAGGCCAGGTGCCCCGTAGGGGGAGAGCTTGGCCCGGCACGCCGGAGCAGAGCGTGCATACGGGCCACCAACTCATCGAAAGCGAAGGGTTTGACCAGGTAATCGTCCGCCCCCGCCTCAAGCCCTGCAACGCGGTCGGGCACGCCGTCCCGAGCGGTCAACATGAGGATGGGGACAGTCACCGTCTCGTGCACCATCCGGCACAGGTTGAGGCCATCCATGCCAGGCAACATGATGTCCAGGACAATGAGGTCCGGCCGTCGACCACGCAGGTAAACGAGCGCCTCGCCAGAATCACGCGCCAGCGCAACATCAAAGCCGCGCAACCATAGACCACGTCGCAGCGCGGCAAGCAGTCGACGATCATCATCCACCACAAGCACATGGGGCCGCACCAAGGCCTCGCCGCTGGAGGACTCAGACCCGCTCCACACCTGTCGAGGGCTGACGCTAACCTGTAACATGGGCCATTCCTCTGATTTGGCAGGAGAGATCCTGCCCTAACTCTGCAGGAAGCTTCATCTCAACAGCCGACCCGTCCGGCATCCCTTCACATGGAGATTGCGTCCTGAATCACGAATTGGCCGCGAAGCGGCTGTACCCTTCCCCCCAGACGAAGAATGCTTCCTATCTCACTGACGACTGTGCGAGAGCGCACATACCATTCCATTCGATACTACATAACGAACAGCCTGGACTGCATGACGGAAGGTAGCAGAGAGGGGAAAACCTCCGGAAATATGTCACTAGCATTAAGCAAGCATATGGTCATGAGAAGTTGAAGCCAGGCTCACGACAAGGTGGCGGTAATCTTAAGAAGCCATGAAGTCGAGAGACGCTGGCTGCAAGGCCGGTTCAGCGACGGAGGGTGGCTGTCGCCGAAGGGGTAACGGCCCTTCTGATGACGCGACCGTACCTGCAGAAGCGGTCGCACCCGTCAGGCCGGCAGGTCAACGACCGACGCCTCGCTGGCGGGCGATGCTCCCACTCGGGGACGACGCCGGATGCTATGATGCCCACTGAATGGCAGAGCATCCGGACGCGGGTGTCTGTCACGCCGGACCGCACACGCAACAGCCTACGCCGCCAGCGGGGGTAGTCAGTGCGTTCACCCATTCCCGGCTGAGCAGCGAAGGTCGGCTCCTGCACGAGCTCGGCAAGGCGGCGGCGATCGAGGAGGAGGACGGATGAACCCGCTCCATCAGCTACGCGAACTGGGACAGAGCGCCTGGCTCGACTACATCCAACGGGCGCTCATCGCCTCCGGTGAGCTGGCGCGACTGGTCGAGGACTATGCGGTCGCCGGCGTCACGTCAAATCCAACGATCTTCAACAAGGCGATCTCCGGTTCCGCGGACTACGACGACCCCCTTCGCTCCCTGGTGGAGGCCGGCGAGCGAGACCCGCAGACGCTGTTCCTGCACCTGGCCGTGGAGGACATCGGCGCGGCAGCCGACGTCCTACGACCGCTGTACGAAAGCACACAGGGTGCCGACGCCTTCGTTTCGTTAGAAGTCTCCCCACACCTGGTCCACGATACCGTCGGCACGATCCGGGAAGCGACTGAGCTGTTCCGCCGACTCGGCCGGCCCAACCTGATGATCAAGGTCCCGGGAACACGCGAGGGCGTACCGGCCATCGAGGAACTGACGGCGCTCGGGGTCAACGTCAACGCCACGCTGCTCTTCGACATCGGGGCCTACGAACGGGTCGCGCTGGCCTACATCGCAGGGCTGGAGCGCCGTCTCTCCAATGGTCAGCGCATTGACGCCGTTGCCAGTGTCGCGTCCTTCTTCGTGTCGAGGATAGACACGGCGGTGGACGGGCGTCTGCCCGAGTCGTCTCCGCTGCGGGGCAAGTTGGCGGTCGCGAGCGCCAAGATCGCCTACCAGCGTTTCAAGAAGCTATTCTCCGGCCCCCGCTGGGAGCGGCTGGCGGCGGCGGGAGCGCGGGTTCAGCGGCCGCTGTGGGCATCGACGGGGACGAAGAACCCCGCCTACTCCGACATCCTGTACGTGCAGGAGCTCATCGGCGCTGATACGGTCAACACGATGCCGGAGAGCACGCTTCGCGCCTTCGCCGACCACGGCCGGGCCCGCCCGACACTCGAGGAAGACCTGGAGGACGCGGAGTGCACCATCCGTCTCCTCGGCGAGGAAGGGATCGACCTAGAGGAAGTGACAGCGAAGCTTCTGGAGGAGGGTGTGCAAGCCTTTCAGCATGACTTCGATCAGCTCTTGGACGGAATCGGTGCCAAATGCCGTGGGACGGCCACGGCTCAAGTTCGGCCGCACCACACGCTGGGGCCGCTGAGCGAGCACGTGGAACGGCGCCTCTCCGAGCTGGAGAGGGCGGAGGTCGCACGGCGCATTTGGGCCAGGGACCACACTGTCTGGAAGCCAGACCCCGCAGAGATCAGTAGCCGCCTCGGATGGCTCACGGTCCACGAGCAGATGACGCAGCATGTCGACGACCTCGTAGCGTTCGGACAGCAGGTCGCGGACGATGGCTTTCGTGACGTAGTCCTCATGGGGATGGGTGGCTCCAGTCTAGCTCCGGAGGTCATCCACGCCACCTTCGGAGCGGCCGAAGGCTTCCCTGTTCTGCACGTCCTCGACACGACCGACCCCGCGACCATCATCGCGCTGGAGAACTCAATTGATCTGAGTCGTACGCTGTTCGTGGTGGCGAGCAAGTCTGGGGGTACCATAGAAGCGCTCTCCCACCTCGCCTACTTCCTTTCGAAAATCCCTCGAGGCGAACAGTTCGTCGCGATCACTGACGCCGGCACGAAGCTGGAGACACTCGCTCGCGACAGAGGTTTCCGCCGCGTCTTCCTGAATCCGGCGGACATCGGTGGGCGCTACTCCGCCCTGTCCTACTTCGGTCTCGTCCCCGCCGCGCTCGTCGGGGCGCCGGTCCACGAGTTGCTGGAGCAGGCTGGGGAGATGGCCGGTGTCTGCGGGTCCTCGATGCCCGTGGCCGCGAATTCCGGCCTGTGGCTGGGCACTGTGATGGGCGAGGCTGCTGTGGCCCGCCGCGACAAGCTGACCCTGGTAGTTCCAAATACCATCGGGACCTTCGGTACCTGGGTCGAGCAGCTAGTCGCGGAATCGACCGGCAAGGAGGGCAGAGGCATCCTGCCGGTGGAGGGTGAGCCTCTCGGTGGGCCGCAGGTGTACGGCGGTGACCGGCTGTTCGTCTCCATCGGCGACGACTTCGGCCTGGAGCCAGCGGTGTCCCTGCCGTTTGACGGCCCGGCGCAGCTTGGCGCCGAGTTCTTCCGCTGGGAGTTCGCCACGGCCGTCGCTGGCGCCATCCTGGGCATCAACCCGTTCGACCAGCCGAACGTTCAGGAGGCGAAGGACGCCACGAGCCGCATCCTGGCCGCGGGACAGGTGCCCGACCCCGGCCTGGACGACCTCGACGTGCTCCTCGACCAGGTGCGGCCGGGGGACTACATCGCCATCACGGCGTACATCCAGCGCAGCGGCGACAACGAGGAAGCGCTGCGCAGCGTCCGCAGCCGCCTCCGGGATCGCTACAGAGTGGCCACAACGGTGGGCTTCGGGCCCCGCTTCCTCCACTCGACGGGGCAGCTCCACAAGGGTGGGCCCAACACCGGGGTGTTCATCCAGGTGGTGGTCGACGACGAAGCCGATCTGGAGATCCCGGGGCAACCCTACACATTCGGGACGCTGAAGGCCGCGCAGGCGCTGGGCGACCTGGAGTCGCTTCGGGCCCACGGACGGCGAGTAGCTCGTGTTGCGCTTCAGACCCTGCTCGACTGGGGCAGGTGAGCCGCAGATAGGATTGCTGACTATCAAGCGCTGCGCGTCGTTCCATCAAACCCTGCGACATCTCCGCTCCTCCGTCTTGCCCCGTCGGCACCACACCGGCGTCGAGTGGCAGTGCGCGTCCTGACAACAACTCGTGACGCTAAGGAAGCGCAGAAGCGGGCTCCGCTGCCCGCTTCTGAATCCGCCTTGACCCGCGAACTTGTTCTGGAGCCAGCGAGTGGATTCGAACCACCGACCCGCGGTTTACGAAACCGCTGCTCTACCCCTGAGCTACGCTGGCTCCGAAGCGCTATTCTAGCACAGGCATCTCCGAAGCGTCACGGGCCCCACAGGCAGGCCGCCGACTCGGCAGCGGGCCCCGCGCCATCTGCCGCAAGCGTAAGGGCCACCCCACGACCGTGGTGCCCCTACAATAGAGTGGGCGGTGCAATAAGCGGTCGGGATAGCCCTCACGTCTATCCTCGGCACGGGCAGCCCCCACTGAACCCCCGCGGCGCCTTCCCGTGCGGCAGCAGCCCCCAGAGTCGGGCTGGTGCTACACTGGTGCGGATGAGCCCGGCGGCGGACTCGCAAGCCCGTCGCAGGCCAAGGAGACAATGAAAGCGCCGCCCGCCATCCAAGCGCTGGAGCTCAGCAAGAGGTACGGTTCCGTACAGGCCCTCGACGACCTGAGCCTGACCGTCGACCAGGGCCAGATCTTCGGCTTCCTGGGCCCCAACGGTGCCGGCAAGACGACGACCATACGGCTCCTCCTAGACTTCATCCGCCCCAGCCGCGGCCGCGCCGAGATGTTGGGCTTGGACTGTCGCCGCGACTCCCTCGCCATCCGCCGACGCGTGGGATACCTGCCGGGCGACGTGGCCTACTACCGGCAACTGACGGGGGAGAGCCTGCTGGCCACGCTGGACCACCTGCGGGGCGGCGGGCACCTGGGCCGGGCGCGGGAGCTGGCCGAGCGGCTGGACCTGAACCTCACCCGTCACATCAGCGAGTACTCGACCGGCATGGCCCAGAAGTTGGGGATGATCATCGCTCTAATGCCGCGACCGGACTTGCTGATCCTCGATGAGCCGACCAGGGGGCTCGATCCGCTGGTGCAGGTCGAGGTCTACAGCATCCTGTCGGAGGAGCGCCGTCGCGGCTGCACGGTCTTCTTCTCGTCCCACATCCTGCCGGAGGTGGAGCGCGTGTGCGACCGGGTGGGGATCCTGCGCCAGGGCCGGCTCGTGGACGTAGAGGACGTCCAAGCCATTCGCCACAAGCGAGTGCGCATCCTCACCGTCTCCTTCAGTCAGCAGGTGCCGCCGGAGGCGCTCCGCCTGGAGGGCGTCGAGGTGCGGAACATGGACGGGCGTGAGGCGACCCTGGCCGTCTACGGGCACGTCCCAGACCTGCTCCGCCGACTCGCCGCGCTGCCCGTGGAGGACTTCGTCTTCCCAGAGGCCAAACTGGAGGACACGTTCATGGAGTTCTACGGGGGGCAGGCGGACCAATGAGCATCGACCTCCTGCGCGTCAGTCTCTACCTCCACCGCTGGACAGCCTTGGCCTGGGCCCTAGGACTCGCCGCCATGGCCTTCTTCGTGGCTGCGCTGTACCGCAGCGTCGCCGGTGCGGACTACGCCCAGTTGATCGAAGGGATGCCCGACGCCCTGATCGCCGCCATCGGCGTGGACCCAGACCTTGTCCGGACAACCGACGGTCGCTACCCGGTCGAGAGCTGGCTCACTCAGGAGTTCATGGCCTGGGCGCCCCTGGCCGTAGGCATCTACGGCGTTGTCTACGGGAGCGGCGCAGTGGCCAGGGAGGCGGAGAACCGCACCCTGGACCTGGTACTCTCTCACCCGGTGCCTCGGGCCTGGCTCGTGGTCGCCAAGGCGCTCGTCTTCCTCGTTGTCGTAGCCGTCCTAGTCGTGGCGTCGGGAGTGGCACTACAGACGGGGCTGGCCGCCGCTGGCACGACGTTCAGCATGCCCCGGATCTACCTTGCCCTCCTTCAGGCGGCCCTCGTGGCCGTGGCCATCGGCGGCTACTCGCTGCTCTTCTCCTGTCTTCTCCTGTCGACGGGTAAGGCAGCGGCCGTGGCCGGTCTTCTGACAGTGGCCTTCTACGCCATCGACCTGCTGTCGCGGACCGTGGAGGGCATGGGCTGGCTGGGGAACGTGTCGCTCTTCCATTTCTACCGGCCGGAGCACATCCTCTTCACCGGCCACCTGGACTGGACCGGGTTGGGCGTCTGCTCTCTGGTGGCGGTGGGCGCCGTGGCCTGCGCCGCCGCCGTCTTCCAGCGCCGCGACATCCTCGTCTGAGTCCGTCGGACGCTTCTGCTATACTGAGCGGACAGCACGAGCGATGAGACGCATTCTCCTCGTTAACGCCACCGAAGATCTGCAGCCCCTGGTCCGCGAACTCCAGGAAGCAGGCCACGACGTCTCCACCTGCCCGTCGGGCGACGCCCCCGCTCGCCTGAAGGCTGACGACCCGCCCGACATGGTTCTCATCAGTCTCGTCAATGAGACGAACGACGAGCCGGCCCGGGAGCTCCTGGCCGGCGAGCCACTGCCCGACCAGACGGTCTCCATCGCCCTCCTGCCCCGGGAGCAGGTAGAGTCCTTCGACTACGACCTGCCGGTGGACGATTTCATCGTTTGGCCCGCCACCACCACGGAGTTGATCGCCCGCCTCCATCGCGCCTTCTGGCGCCGCACGGGGATCGATTCCGGCAACGCCATGCGCTGCGGCGATCTCGTCATGGACCTCAGCAGCTACCGTGTCTTCGTGAGCGGGCGCCCCGTCGACCTGACCTTCAAGGAGTACGAGCTACTTCGCGTCCTGGCTGGCCACCCGGACCGCGTCTTCACCAGGGACGCCCTCCTCAACCAGGTCTGGGGATACGAGTTCTACGGCGGTGCCCGCACCGTGGACGTGCACATTCGGCGTCTGCGCAGCAAGCTGGAGGACGCCACGCACACCTTCATCGAGACCGTGCGCAACGTGGGCTACCGCTTCAAGCCCTCCCCCTGACGGCGCAGCGCACCGTCGTGAGCCTCCCCATCTGTTAACGCCCGCGCAAAGAGACCGTAACCTCCCCGCAACAGGACGCCTGTACCGTATCGAACCAGATGCTGCCCCACGAACCACGGACCCAGCAAGGGAGGAAACCAGATGCCTGCGATCGACAGCGGCGACACGGCCTGGGTACTCATCTCATCGGCGCTGGTCATGCTGATGACGCCGGGGCTGGCCTTCTTCTACGGAGGCCTGGTCCGCAACAAGAACGTCCTCGGCACCATCATGCACAGCTTCA
>DAOULP010000018.1:0-6190 GCA_034420175.1 Dehalococcoidia bacterium
CCCTACTCGACGACCAGGGTGCCCGTCATCGTGGTCGGGTGGACATCGCAGCGGAAGAAGTACTCCCCGGGCTCGCTAGGGGCCGTGAACGTGATCTGCTCCTCACACGGGCCGTTGCAGATGTCGGTGATGGCGCCGGGGATCAGATCCGTGGCCGTAGAGTCAGTGTAGGCGGCCCAGTTGTGGGGCACGCCATCGTCCTCGTTGCTGAATATCAGAGTGACCTCGTTCCCCGCCGCCACCGTGATGCGATCCGTGTCAAACTTGTTCCTGGGGACGGCCGAGAGCTTGACGCTCTGCCCTGCGGACGCCTGAGTCGGCGAGGCGCCTGCGGTCGCTACGACGGTGGGTGTAGTCTCTGTCTGTGTCTCTGTCTCCTCATCGCCGCAGGCCGCTACAACGAGCATTAGAGCCGCAGCTACCAAAGCCGGGAACCAGAGAAGCCTCCTGCTTCGCATTGCTGACCTCCTCTGGGGCAAGGGACCGAAATAGAATGGCAAATGCCCTACCCGCAGGGTATCACATCGGTGGAGGCGCTGCCAGTCTGAGTGCCGCGCGACATACTGCTGCCGGCGCCCCAGCAGGCTGCTGAGGAATCTGCTTCCAGCCCTTCGACACGCTCAGGGAGAGTGGGCTCCGGTCACGACGAGCCTGTTGAACTGCGGGCGGCCCACATGGCCTTCTCAGCAGCCTGCTAACGATTGAACCGTGACGCACAGCGTTCGGCATACGCTTATCCGGAGCAACGCCCCACCCAACGTGGGCAGACGGCTGCATCCGAGCGTGGGAAGAGGCAGGTGGCCTTGTGTGAGGGCGGCGTGGATCATTATGTCTTGGCAGGGCACGCGGCGCCTGCTATGATACGGGTGCAGGAGCTGCGGCGGGTTTGCCGGCCGTGGGTGGCTGCAAAACGGGGGTTTGGGGAGTGTGCCGCGCGTGCGCTCCCCTTCTTAGGTGGTGGCGGGGGAGGTTCCGCCATGCTCGCCGATGCCCTGCTGCGGGGCGCCGCTGCCGTCATCTTCGGGCTCGGTGGCCTATTCCTCGGGGGATGGCTAGCACGCGACCAGGGGGCCGCAGCCTCCGCCGCCCTGTACACGGTACTTCCCGCCGGACTCGCCTCGCTGGGAGCCGTGGTCGCGCCGTTCCTCACCTCGCGGCCCTGCCGATGGCTGCTGGGGCGCTGGTGCTCGCTGAGCAACGCCCAACTGGGTCTGGGTGCGGTGGGCCTTCTGTTGGGGCTCATCGCGTCGGCCCTCCTGACTCCCGCTCTGACCGCTCTGCCCGGCCGGGCGGGCTTCATTGCTCCATTGGTGGCGGCGGCCGTGGCTGGAGGCATGGGGGCACTCGTGGGCGTGAGCCGCGGCGAGGCCGTTGGTCAGGCCGTGCTGCGACGTCTCCCGCCCGTACCCGTTCCCAAGGATCCGGGCCGCGCCGAGACCATCATCGTCGATACAAGCGCCATCATCGACGGCCGTATCGCCGACGTTTGCCAAACGGGGTTCATCCAGAGCACCCTGGTGGTACCTCGCTTCGTCCTCGATGAATTGCGCTACATCGCGGACTCCGCCGACTCGATGCGGCGTACCCGGGGCCGACGAGGCCTGGAGATCCTCGCGCGCCTTCAGAAGGAGGGTTCCGTCCCCGTCGAGATCGTGGAAGTGGACTACGGCGATACCGGCGACGTTGACGGCAAGCTCGTCCGGCTGGCGGCCGCCTACGGAAGCCCCATCCTGACGAACGACTTCAACCTCAACCGGGTCGCAGGGCTGGAGGGCGTGGCTGTTCTGAACGTCAACCAGCTCGCCAACGCCGTCAAGTCTGTACTCCTCCCAGGCGAGGAGATGGCCATCCACATCATCCAAGAAGGCAAGGAGGTCGGCCAGGGCGTCGGCTTCTTGGACGACGGCACGATGGTCGTGGTGGAGGATGGGCGTCGCCACCTGAACGACGACCTTGACATTGTCGTGACCCGGGTGCTGCAGACGACAGCCGGACGGATGATCTTCGCTCAGCCCAAGTCCGGCCGGTGACTTCCCGCCCTAGCCGCAGGCGCACCAAGGAACAGGTGGGCGCCGTGGTCGTGGCCGCCGGGCGTTCCCTGCGGATGCGCGGGCTGGACAAGCTGTTCGCCCCCCTCGGCGACCGGCCTCTGCTGGCTCATACCCTCGCGGCCTTCCAGTCGTGCCCCGCCGTCGACCGCGTGGTTCTCGTCCTCGCGGCCGACAACCTGGCGCGAGGCCAGGCCCTCGCCGAGCGGGAAGGGCTCGACAAGGTGTTCACTGTCTGTCCTGGGGGACAGCACCGCAGGGACTCGGTTTGGGCGGGCCTGGAGGCGCTGGGCCCCTGCGCCTGGGTCGCCGTACACGACGGCGCCCGTCCCTTCATCACGCCGCGCCTCATCGAGGAGGGCCTGGAGGCGGCCCACGAGACAGGGGCCGCGATCTGCGCCGTGCCCGCGCAGGACACGGTGAAACGGGTCGACGAGCAGAGGCGCGTGCTGCGGACACTTGACAGGCGGCGTCTGTGGCTGATCCAGACTCCTCAGGTCTTTCGCTATGACATCCTGCGCGATGCCCACCAGCGCTCACGGCGCCCGGCAACCGACGACGCTGCCCTGGTGGAGCGCCTGGGCCGCCGCGTGCAAGTCTTTTCCGGCTCACCCCACAACTTGAAGGTGACGACGCCAGAGGACCTCACCCTGGCCGAGGCTCTGGTGACGCTATCGGGATAGAGAATCGCCGTGAGGGTTGGTATCGGCTACGACATCCACGCCTTCGGGGAGGACAGGCCCCTTAGGCTCGGCGGCGTTGAGGTTCAGCACGACGACGGACTGCGCGGCCACTCCGACGCCGACGTGCTCTTGCACGCCGTCGCCGATGCCCTGCTGGGAGCCGCCTGCCTGGGCGACATCGGCCAGCACTTCCCGCCCGATGATCCTTCCTTCAAAGGCGCCGATAGCCTGGTCCTCTTACGACAGGTAGTGGAACTGCTGAGCGCGGTGGGCTATTCGGTGACAAACGTGGACGTCGTGGTCATCGCCGAGAGGCCCAAGCTCCAGCCCTACATCCCCAGCATGAGGCAGCGGGTCGCGACCGTCCTAGGCATCTCTGAGACCTCAGTGAGCATCAAGGCCACCACGTCCGAAGGCCTGGGCCCCCTGGGCCGCGGCGAAGGTATTGCCGCCCTTGCCACAGCCCTGATAGAGTAGTACCGCACCACATGGCGTGACCCTGCCTGATGAATGATGGCGCTGAGCCGCTTCTACCTATGCAATCGCTCCCCTTGGTTCCGCGGTGGGACCCTTCGCTGCGACTGTCTACCGGGGCGTCCCGGCAGTCCGAGACGCCCCCACGGCGAAGAAGACAGGGCTCGAGGAGGGGAGCATGTCGCTAGTCAAGAGCATTATCCGCGATATCCGGGCCGCCCGTGAGCGGGACCCGGCCGCGGTCAGCAACACAGAGGTCATACTGGCCTACCCGGGCTTCCACGCCCGCCAGCTCCACCGCCTGGCTCACGCGCTCTACGAGCTTCGCGTCCCTCTGATTCCCCGCCTGACATCCCACCTGAGCCGCTTCCTCACCGGCATCGAGATCCACCCTGGGGCGCAAATCGGTGAGGGGCTGTTCATCGATCACGGCATGGGGGTCGTCGTCGGCGAGACTTCGGAGATCGGAGATGACTGCAGCCTGTTTCAGGGCGTGACCCTGGGCGGCACCAGCACCAAGCGTGCGAAGCGTCACCCCACGCTGGGGAAGAACGTGGTTGTGGGAGCCGGCGCCCGCCTCATCGGTGACATCCGTTTGGGAAACAACGTCCGAATCGGCGCCGGTTCCGTCGTTGTCACCAGCGTGCCCGACAACGCGACGGTGGTCGGCGTCCCCGGCCACATCGTCGCCTTCCACGACCCCGGCGACGAGACAGTAGTGCGGCTGCCCGACCCGGAGTGGGACCGCATACAGGCCCTGGAGGAGCGTGTCAGGGCTCTGGAGGAGAGCCTCCGGGCCCTGGACAGAGGCGAGCTTGGGGGACCGCAGCAAACCCCCGTGCAGACCAGTCAGGATGAGAGGCAGTGAAACTAGTCAACACCCTCACGCGTCAGGAAGAGGAGTTCGTCCCCCTCGGTGACCCCGTGCGGATGTACGTCTGCGGTGTGACCCCGTACGACGAGAACCACGTCGGTCACGCCATGAGCTACATCGTCTTCGACGTGCTGCGTCGCTACTTGGAGTACCGGGGCTATCGCGTTCGTCATGTGCAGAACTTCACGGACATCGACGACCGCATCATCGCCCGTGCCGCCCGGCTGGAGATCGACGAGGCGGAGCTAGCCCAGCGCTACATCGACCGCTACTTCGACGACATGAGGGCTCTCAACATCCTGCCCGCCCACGAGTACCCCCGTGCCACTCAAGAGATCTCGGAGATGATCCGCCTCATCGAGGGCCTGATCGAGAAGGGCTATGCCTACGCGGCACCGGCGCAACCGGGCAGCGAATACGGCGACGTATACTACCGCGTGACGCGAAAGCGCGACTACGGCAAGCTCTCCAGGCGCAACCTGGACGACGTGATCGCCGGGGCACGCGTGGAACCCGGCGAGGGCAAGGAGAACCCCCTTGACTTCGCCCTCTGGAAGGGCGCGAAGCCCGGCGAGCCGACCTGGGACAGTCCCTGGGGACCGGGGCGCCCGGGGTGGCACATCGAGTGCTCCGCAATGTCCCTCAAGTACCTGGGGGAGCAGATCGACATACACGGCGGCGGTGAGGACCTTATCTTCCCCCACCACGAGAACGAGATCGCCCAGACGGAGGCTTTCACCGACAAGGAACCCTTCGTTCGCTACTGGCTGCACAATGCCTGGGTGAGGATGGGCGAGGAGAAGATGAGCAAGTCGCTGGGCAACTTCGTCCCTGTGCGGGAGGCCGTGCAGCGTTGGGGCGCCGACGCCGTCCGCCTCTTCGTGCTCACCTCTCACTACCGCAGTCCTCTCAACTACGGCGAAGAGGGCCTGGATGCGGCCAAGCGAGGCGCTGGGCGCCTGCGCACCAGCGTGAGTGGTGCCCCAACGGCGACGGCCGCTGCCTCGACCGACGTCACGACACCGGGCAAGGCCCCGCCAGCCCTGGAGGCCTCGCCGTTCCGTGAGCGGTTCATCGAGGCCATGGACCACGACCTCAACACCCCTCAGGGCGTGGCAGCCCTCTTCGACCTCGCCCGCGAGATCAATCGCGCCCGAGACGAAGGGCTAGACGTACAAGGAGCGCAGTCGACCCTTCGCGAGCTGGCAGGCGTGCTTGGCCTCACGCTCGTCCAAGAAGAGGAGTCCCTGGCCGCCGCCGCCTTCGTCCAGCTCCTTGTGGACATTCGGCTGGAGCTGCGCCAGGCCAAGCACTTCGACTTGGCCGACAACATCCGGAGTCGCCTCGGGGAGCTGGGCATAGCCCTTGAGGACACACCTCAGGGCACCGTCTGGAGACGGCGCGACTAGCGCGATGGTCGCGTTGCAGTGCCGTTGAGGGCTGTGACGCCTAGGAGGCCCGAGCGGGAACATCACCGGCCAGATCGGTGCCGGCGTCCCCTGTGGCATTCTCAGTGGCATCGCGCCATAGGAGACGCTGAGCCACCCCGCAGCAAGCCACCAAGAGGAAGAGGGCCATCCCCAAGACGGCGAAGGTGAGCAGGGAAGCCATGAGCAAGCCTACCCCGAATGAAGCGGTGTTGGCCTCATACGCTGCTTCCAGCGAGGCTAGAACCACCCCTCCGCCGACGCCCCAGGCCAGGGCACGCACAAACACGGTCCCACTCCCTTACGCAGGTTTCCATACATACAATCGGTCCTTCCGTGGCATTGGCGAAGGCCCACCGGTGACGGGGCCGTGAAGGTTCGAGTGGTCAGCGATGGAGGGCCCGCCACGTCGCCGCCGCTCCTTGACTTTGACAAGACCGGTCTCTATACTACGATCGATACTGCCCCGACGCGTCGGGGGCCTAATTTTGTTATGCCCTGTGAGGGGCGTCCCCGGCGCATCGATCATGGTAGTTGGGCCCGAGTGGCGCAATGGTAGCGCAACCGACTTGTAATCGGTAGGTTAGTGGGTTCGAATCCCCTCTCGGGCTCCAGACGAGAGGCATTGGGGGTACGGAGCACGGATCCTGCTCCCGCCTTGGCGTTCGCCGCCGCCACTACCGT
>DAOULP010000019.1:0-7926 GCA_034420175.1 Dehalococcoidia bacterium
ACGTCGATCTCCACGCCTTCGACGGGAAGCTCCAGGGCGGCCCGCACAGCCGCAAGGGAGTTCTCAGGCGCCATCTTCCAGTAGCCGCGGTGACAGATGACCAGGGGACGGTGCGCCGGGCGGCGCACCTGGAGGGGCAGAGCTACGTAGGGGGGGTTGTTCAAGACACCGCCAACCAACGTAGCACCCGTGTCTCTCAGGAACAAGGGCCATCGGGTGCGGGCGCTCTTCTCTGCTATAATCGGCGCTGTGGTGGATGAGCGTTATCGCCAGGCCGGGCCGATGAAGGGTCTCGTCCTCAGCGGCGGCAAGGGCAGCCGGCTGCGCCCCTTCACCTACACCGGTGCCAAGCAACTGGTCCCCATCGCCAACAAGCCCATCCTCTTCTACGCGCTCGAGCAGCTCGTCGAGTGTGGCATCCGCGACATCGGCATCGTGGTGGGCGAGACGGGAGACCAGGTACGGGCCGCGGTCGGCGACGGCTCCCGATTCGGGGCGCGCGTGACCTACGTGCCGCAGGAGGCGCCCCTGGGGATAGCCCACGCCATCAAGATCGCCCGCACCGTCCTGGGCGACTCGCCCTTCGTGGTCTTCCTGGGGGACAACTTCATTCAGGGCGGTGTGGTGCCCTACGTGGAGCACTTCCGTCGCGGAGACGCGGACTGCCAGGTGCTGCTGAAGACCGTGCCGAACCCGCGCGACTTCGGTGTCGCCCAGTTCGAGGACGGCCGCCTGGCGCGAGTGGTGGAGAAGCCATCGCAGCCGCCGAGCGACCTGGCCGTCATCGGGGTGTACATGTTCCATTCCTCCGTGTTCGAGGCCGTGGAGGCCATTCAGCCCTCGGCCCGGGGCGAGCTGGAGATCACCGATACCATCCAGTACCTGATCGACCGCGGGCACGATGTCCGGGCCGAGGTGGTAGAGGGCTCCTGGATCGACACGGGCAAGATGGACGATCTGCTGGCGGCGAATCGCATCATTCTCGAGACCCTGGCGCCGTGCTCGGCGGGCGAGGTCGACGAAGGCTCGCGGCTCGAGGGAGCCGTCGTGCTGGAGGAGGGCTGCCGTGTCGAGGGCAGCGTCATCCGGGGACCGGCCATCATCGGCGAGCGGACGCGCATCATCGACTCACAGGTGGGTCCCTTCACCTCCGTCTACCACGATTCCCTGGTGCGGAGCAGCCACCTGGAGGGGAGCGTGGTGCTGGAGAACACCGTCATCGATGGGCTGGGCGCCCCTGTGCGCGACAGCCTCATCGGGCGCAACGTGGAGGTGCTGGGTGGAGGCGCGGCCTCGCCCCGGGCGGAGGAAGGCGCCTCCTATCGACTGGTTCTCGGCGACTTCAGCCGCATTCGCGTCCCGTAGAAGGCTGCTGTGAAGTCGATACTGGTCACCGGCGGCGCGGGCTTCATCGGCAGCAACTTCATCCATCATCTGCTGTCCGCCCACGACTACCGCGTCGTCAACCTGGACGCGCTCACCTACGCCGGCAACCTCGACAACCTGCGCGACATCGAGGATGACCCCCGCTATCGCTTCGTCCAGGGCGACATCTGCGACGCCGCCCTCGTGGACGGCCTCATGCGCGACGTTGACGCCGTCGCCAACTTCGCCGCCGAGACCCATGTCGACCGCTCGCTGATGGAAGCGGGCACCTTCATCCGCACCGACGTGCTGGGCACCTACGTGCTCCTGGAGGCCGCCCGGCGCCACGGCGTGGAGCGCTTCCTCCACATCTCGACCGACGAGGTGTACGGCGACATCCCGCCCGGCCTTCGCTCTCGCGAGGATGACCCGCTGCGGCCGCGCAGCCCCTACTCGGCGAGCAAGGCGGGCGCCGAGATGCAGTGCTGGGCCTTCCATGAGACCTACGGCCTGCCCGTCGTCGTCAGCCGCGGCACGAACAACATCGGTCCCTGCCAGCACGTCGAGAAGGCGGTGCCCCTGTTCGTCACCAACGCCCTCATTGACGAGCCGATCCCCCTGTACGGCGACGGCCTCCAGGTCCGCGACTGGCAGTACGTCGGCGACCACTGCCGTGCCCTGGACCTCCTCCTGCACCAGGGCGTCGCCGGCGAGGCCTACAACGTTGGCGCGGACAACGAGCGGCCCAACATCGAGGTGCTGACCGCCATACTGGACTCCCTCGACAAGCCGCGCGACCTCATCCGCCACGTAGACGACCGGCCCGGCCACGACCGCCGCTACTCCCTCGATTCGTCGAAGGTCCATGCTCTGGGCTGGGCGCCCGAGCACGGCTTCGAGGCGGCGCTGGACCGGACCGTGCGCTGGTACGTAGACAACCGCTGGTGGTGGGAGAAGGTGCGGGCCGGCGACTTCCGGGAGTACTACGAGCGGCTGTACGGCTCGCGGCTGGCCCGAGGCCGGCCCCCCTCCTGAGCCCGTGCGAGTGCTGATCACCGGCGGCAAGGGCCAACTGGGCCGGGAGCTTCAGCGGGCCTTCGGGCTTCCGGGGGAGAGCGAAGGCCAGCCTTCAGGGTCTGTTGACGAAGGCAGGTCGCCCGCCCTTCGACAGGCTCAGGGCGAGCGGTTCTCATATTCCGCGCATGGTGAGCCTGTCGAACCAGGAGCGGCTCGAGACGTCGGTGCTGACGTCCTGGCCCTAGACCTGCCCGAGCTCGACGTGACGGACGCCGACGCCGTCGCGCGGGCCCTCGACCAGGCCCGGCCCGACCTGGTCATCCACGCGGCCGCCCTCACCGACACCGCCCTCTGCGAGAGGGATCCGGACCTGGCAATGCGCGTCAACGCCGAGGGGTCGCTCAACGTCGCGCGGGCCTGCCGCCGGGCCGGCGCGTCGCTGGTCTACGTCAGCACGAACGAGGTCTTCGATGGCACGGCGAGCGAGCCCTATGGCGAGTCCGACGAGCCCGGCGCCGTCAATGCCTACGGCCGGTCGAAGCTGGAGGGCGAGCGCCTCGTCCGCGAGACCCTGCCCCGGCGTTACGTCGTGCGGACGGCCTGGCTCTACGCCGAGGGCGGGGACAGCTTCCCGGCCAAGGTCCTGCGCGCCGCCCAGGAGCGACGGGAGCTATCGATGGTGACGGACGAGGTGGCGACCCCCACCTGGGCGCGCGACCTGGCGGCGGCCATCGTGCGGCTGGCCGCTCACCCGGCTTACGGCACCTACCACCTGACGAACGTCGGCTGGTGCTCTCGATACGAGTGGGCGGCGGAGGTGCTGAGCCTGGCTGGCCGCACCGACGTGACGCTGCGGCCGATCACGACCGCCGAGTACGCCGCCGGCCCCGGTCGGGCAGCGCCGCCCAAGCCGCCGTTCACCGCCCTCCGCAACGAGGCCGCCGCCCACCTGGGCATCACGCTGCGGCCATGGGAGGAGGCCCTGGAGGAGTACTTCAGCGAGGGCGGGTAGGGGAGCGGCCTCGATCCCATGTGGACCCCCAGCCATCAGGCGCTGAGACTGCTCAAGACACGATCGATGTCGTTCTCCAAGAAGTGGGTGAACCCTGTATCAAAGCCGTACTCGTCAGGGAAGCCGGATCGGTTGGGAAGTGGTGGGGCGCCGTGGAATTGCAGGGCTGTGTCCCTCAGACGATCAATGACATCTTTGAGTACTCCCTTGCCTGTAACCACCGCAAGTAGGTCGACGTAGTCCACTGCTGTTGCGAGGAATTCTAGCAAGTCGTCGTCGCTGGCACTGAACCCAATGAAGAGGAAATTGTGACAGTCCTCTAGGAACCGCTTTAGTGCCTCGACGTGAAGCGGCGGACACACGAAGCCGCTCTTGCCGACCACTGGCAGCGCAAGCGCTGGATAGAAGAGCTCTCTTCTCTGACCATTTCTATACATGTCCGGTGGCAGGGCCACCTGTATCTCTTCGCTACGCCGCTCCGGCGGCCTGTTGCTGCGAGCCGCTGCGGCCATGTTGGGTATCCATTCGTCTGTCGGCCAGGGATAGCCCCAGCCCACGGAGCCGTGCAGCTTGACGAGCATCCAGTCGGGCGACGAGATGTAGGATTCCACCGAGTCAAACGTGGCACCGGCGATCTTGTATAGAGACATCTCTAGCAGCGTGTCGTAGTTGAGGGTGATGTAGGCGGTCTGATAGCCTTGACCGATAGTGCGATTCACCAGGTGCGAGTAGTTGACGGGCTCCCAGGTGTAGTCATGGCTGACCCGAAGGAAGAACCCGTGCAACGCGATGGGAACGAACGGCATCTGTCTCTGGATGTAGGGATTCGGGTCGTACGCATACCGGCGCAGGCTTTGCTCGAAAGTGGTGCCACCGCGCACGTCCGTGGTGACCGAGCTCATAAGAGCAGCAGCCTCTGGGTGGCCGGCAAGAACCTGCTGGAAGGCGCCACTGGCGAACATCGTGGCGACTATCGGGGGCTGCCACTGTGCATCCTTGACGGTCGCACGATCTGGACAAACGTCGTAGGAGGCTCCAGCCCCCACTATCACCGCTAGTTTGGGGCGCGCGGGCATGTTCATTCCTTTGCGCACGGGTCGGCACCATCATAACACGCGGATTGCCGGGCATCGAGCACGCCGCCTCGGGCAGGGAGCCAGCTAACACGGCGGGCGGGGCCGGTCAAACCGGGGCGGGGCCACCCCTGCCCCTTGAACCACAGCCCCCTCAACGCCCAAGATCGTACCGCCATGACCCCAACCTGAAGGTTGGGGCATCGAAGACGGGTTCATGCCCCCGCCTTTGCGCCAGAGGCGCATCCGCCTCCGGAGGACAGGCGGGGGTGGAAGATGGCATACGGGTGAACCAGTCACCAACAAGTCCCGCCCCCTCCGTCGGCATTGTGGCCGTGAACTACAACAGCGCCGCCTTCGTCGGCGGGTTCGCGGAGAGCCTGTGTCGCGTGCGCTACCCCAACTTCCGCCTCATCGTCGTCGATAGCGCCTCCACGGACGGCTCCGCCGATGAGCTGGTCCGGCAGGTGCCGGAGGCGGTGCTTCTGCCCTCGGCCGAGAACCTGGGCACGGCCGGCGGCAACAACCGCGGCATCGCCTACTGCCTGGAGCACGGCTTCGACTACGTCCTCCTGCTCAACAACGACACCATCCTCACGGAGGACTTCCTGGACCGGCTCGTGGCCGCCGCCGGCGAGCGCACGATGGTCGTGCCGAAGATCCTCTACCACTACGACCGCCGCCTGATCAGCACCCACGCCGGCGACTTCGACTGGCGGCGCGGCGTCTTTCGTCGCACCTTCCACGGCCGCCCCGACTCGCCTGCCGCCAGTACGCCCCGCGAGCTGGAGACTGCCAGCTTCTGCTGCGCCCTGGTGCCGGCCGCCGCCTTTCGGGAGGTGGACCTGCTGGACGGGCGCTTCTTCATGTACTACGAGGAGACCGACTGGATTCGCCGGGCTCGCGATCGGGGCTACCGGCTGCTCTACCGGCCGGAGGCGGTCATCTACCACCTCGAGAGCGCCTCGAGCGGCGGCGGCTGGATGACGCCGTTCAAGCACTACTACGCCACCCGCAACCGCCTCTACCTGGTGAGGAAGCACTCGTCGTCGCGGGTCGCGTACGCTCTCTTCACCGCCTACTTCCTGGGCGGTCGCCTCGTCCACCTGGCGCAACACCTCCTGCGTGGCCGGCCGAGACTGGCGCGGGCCCTGGTGCGTGGCGTCCTCGACTATTATCGTGGCCGCATGGGCCGAACCCTTGAGGTGGGCGACCTGTGAGGCGGAAACCAGACGACCGGCCACAGATGGACACAGACAGACACAGACTTCGGTCCATGAGGCTTCTTGGCCCGAGAATCTGTGTTTCATCTGTGCCAATCTGTGGCAACCCAGTGGACTGAGGTCATGCGCATCGGCTACGACGCTACCGCCATACCGCGCCTGATGGCGGGCGCCGCCGTGTACACCTACGAACTGGCCTGTGCCCTGGCCGCCGTCGACAGCGAGAACGAGTACGTCATCTTCGCCCGGGACGACCTCTTCGATGAGTTGGCGGCGTCCCACGCTCAGGTGCGCGTCGTGAGGGTGCGGGCGCCGTCGCGGCCCTTGCGCATGCTTTGGGAGCAGGCCGTCCTCCCCCGACGACTGCGCCAATTGCACATCGACGTGCTCCACTCGCCGCACCACACGACGCCGCTGCTGTTCTGCGGGCGCCGTCGCGTCGTCACCTTCCACGACCTGACCTTCTTCCTGCTGCCGGAGCGCTACCCATCGACCAGGCGCCTCTACTTCCAGACGATGACGCGCCGCTCGGCACGGGTGGCCGACGCCATCATCACGCCGTCCGAAGCCGTTCGGCAGGATGTGATGCGAATTCTGCGCGTGCCGCCCGAGCGGGTGTTCGTCACGCCCGAGGCAGCGGGCCCTGCCTTCCGTCCCCAGGACGCCTCGGCGATCGAGGCCGCACGGCGACGCTACGGGCTGGCGGGACCGTTCCTGCTCAGCGTCGGGAGCCTGGAGCCGGGCAAGAATCGCGAGCGGCTGCTCCTGGCCTTCGCACGCCTGCGGGCCCAGGGCCTGGGCCACACGCTAGCCGTTGCCGGTCAGCAGGCCTGGCGCTACGAAGGTGAGGAGCCCCTGGCCCGGCGCCTCGGCCTGGGAGACGCCGTGCGTTTCCTGGGCTACGTGCCCCAGGCCGACCTGCCTGCTCTGTACTCCGCCGCCGACCTCTTCGTCTTTCCGTCGCTCTATGAGGGCTTCGGGCTGCCAGCCCTGGAAGCGCTGGCCTGCGGCACGCCCGTGGTGGCGTCAAACGTCTCGGCGCTGCCGGAAGTGATGGGCGACGCTGCCTTACTCGTGCACCCGTTCGATGTCGAGGGGCTGGCCGCCGCGATGGAGCGCCTCCTGCGCGACGACGCTCTGCGCGCCGACCTGCGCGAGCGGGGACTGCAACGCGCGGCTGAGTTCTCGTGGGAGAGGACGGCGCGGGAGACGCTGGCCGTCTACGAGTGGGTGGCAGGGACTTCCTGAGCGGTCCCCCGCAGCGCGTCGAAATCCGCTCGGTCTTCTGCGCGGCCGCGGGCGCTGCCGACTCAGCAGTTGGGCGGTAGCCCGTCCTGTCGGCCCGTGCTACGCTTCCCTCGAATGGATGTCTCCGTCATCGTCGTCAGCTACAACGGGCGCGACTACCTGCGGCGCTCTCTGCGCTCCGTGTTCGACCACACGCGGGAGCGGGACTTCGAGGTGATCGTTGTCGACAACGCCTCGCAGGACGGCAGCGCCGACATGGTGGCGGCGGAGTTCCCTTCGGTCCGTCTGGTGCGCCGGTCCCGCAACGCCGGTCTGTCGGCGGCCCTCAACGAGGGCATCCGCCTCAGCGGGGGTGAGATGATCGTCCTGATGAACCCGGATACGCAGCTCCGGGACGACGCGTTCGCGGCCATGGCGCGCTACCTCCGCGACCACCCGGAGGTGGGTATCCTGGGCCCCCGCATCCTCGATGACGATGGCTCTCTTCAACTCTCGTGCCGGCGCTTCCCGAGCCTCAGCGTCGCCGTCTTCAACCGCTACTCACTGCTCACGCGCCTCTTGCCTCGCAACCGCTTCTCCGCCCGGTACCTGATGACGGACTTCGACCACGGAAGCGTGGCTGAAGTCGACTGGCTGTCCCTGGCTTGCTGGATGGCGCCACGGCGCGTGTTCGACGAGGTGGGCTTCCTGGACGAGGGCTACTTCCTATATAGCGAGGATGCTGACTTCTGCCAGCGCATCCGCCGAGCGGGCCGAAGGGCGGTCTACTTCCCGGAGGTATCGGTCACGCACCACATCGGCCATAGCACCAGCACTGTGCCTAACCGCAGTGTCATCGAGCGGCACCGCAGCATGTGGCGCTACTACGGCAAGTACATGCGACGGGGGGTTCTGCTGGACGGGCTGGTGCTGGCTGGTATCGCCGGTCGCTGTGCCTACACCCTGGCCTTCAACAACGCGAGACGGTTCTGGCGCAGCCGGCGGGGGA
>DAOULP010000020.1:0-2143 GCA_034420175.1 Dehalococcoidia bacterium
TCGCCTTCGGACCCGACCACGGCCACTTCATCGGCGGCCTGGACTGGTTCGGACTGAGAGGAGTAGGCCAGGAGCCCAGCGACACCTATGCCACCACCATCCCCCACCAGGTGTTCATGATCTTCCAGATGATGTTCGCCGTCATCACGCCGGCCCTCATCACCGGCGCCTTCGCGGAGAGAGCCAAGTTCAGCACCTTCCTCATCTTCATGGCCGTCTGGTCGCTGGCCGTTTACTCCCCCGTCGCCCACTGGGTGTGGGCACCGGGGGGCTGGCTGTCTGAGCGGGGTGCGCTCGACTTCGCCGGCGGCACTGTCGTGCACGTCAACGCCGGCGTCGCCGCCCTAGCCGCCGCCATCTTGTACGGGAAGCGGCTCGGCTATGGGCAGGAGCCAATGGAGCCCCACGACATCACGATGGTGGTGCTGGGGACAGGCCTGCTCTGGTTCGGCTGGTTCGGTTTCAACGCCGGCAGCGCTGTCGCCTCCAACGGCCAGGCTGGCAACGCCTTCGTCGTCACACATGTGGCGGGGGCCTCAGCCGCCATCACCTGGACACTGCTGAGCTGGGCCTTCCTGGGCAAACCCAGCGTGGTGGGAGCCGCCGCTGGCGCCGTCGCCGGCCTGGCCGCCGTCACTCCCGCCTCCGGCTTCGTGGACACCATGCCGGCCCTCGCCATCGGCGTCGGTGCGGGCTCCCTCTGCTATCTCGCCGTGCGTCTGCGGGCCCGCCTCCGCCTGGACGACTCGCTGGACGTGGTGGGCGTCCACGGCGTCGGCGGCGCCTGGGGCATGATCGCGGCTGGCATCTTCGCCGTCGCCACCATCGGGGGCGCGAACGGGGCCATCCATGGGAACGTCGGCCAGTTAGGCACCCAAGCTGTCGCCGTAGGCGCCACGATGGCCTACTCCTTCGCCATGACGCTCCTCATCCTGAAGGCCTTGGACGTGACCATCGGGCTGCGCGTCTCGGGGGAAGAGGAGGTACTGGGATTGGACATCGCCCAGCATGGCGAGCGGGCCTACGTCTTCGAGCTCGGCTCCGGCGCCCTCCCCGTCCCCCCCCAACCAGCTGCACTCTCCCTGAAGGGCCTCAGGCTGCATGAGCAGGTGGACGCCATCGCCCAGCTTGGCAGACAGGCCGCAGGAGGAGAGGCAGCGCCCAGCCTTAAGGGAGGACACCCGTGAAGAAGATAGAAGCCATAGTGCGGCCCGAGAAGCTGGACGAGATCAAGAGCGCCCTCGCTGAGCAAGGCTTCCTCGGCCTAAACATCGCCAACGTTACCGGTCGCGGTGCCCAGAAGGGCGTCGTCCACGCCGGCCGGGGCGGCGAGTCCTACACGATAGACATGCTGCCCAAGATCAAGCTGGAGGTGGTGGTGCACGACAGCGCCACAGAACGAGCTGTCCAGGCCATTCTGAAGGCCGCCTGGACAGGCAACATAGGCGACGGCAAGATCTTCGTCTTGCCTGTAGAGGACGCCGTCCGCGTCCGGACAGGCGAGCGGGGCGACGTGGCTCTATGACACCCAGTCTAGGGTGGCCGCCGTTGGGCACAGTGCGGCCGACCAGCCAATCTGAGAGGAGGCACACAGCGTGAGCCCACAAGACGTTCAGAAGTTCATCCAGAGCAACGACATCAAGATCGTCGACCTCAAGTTCAACGACCTGCCAGGCCTGTGGCAGCACTTCTCCATGCCGGTCTCCGAGCTGACCGAGATGGACGACCTGACGAAGAGCATCTGGGTGGAAGGGGTAGGTTTCGACGGCTCCAGCATCCGCGGCTTCCAGATGATCCACGAAAGCGACATGATCCTCATCCCGGATCCTAATACCGCCCGCCTGGACCCGGCCTGCGATATCCCTACGGTGAGCATCATCTGCGACATCTACGACCCACTGACCCGCCAGCCCTACACCCGCGACCCGCGCTTCATCGCCAAGAAGGCAGAGCAGTACCTGAAGTCCACCGGCATCGCCGACACCAGCTTCTGGGGCCCTGAAGCCGAGTTCTTCATCTTCGATGACATCCGCTTCGACCAGTCGGCGCACTCCGGTTTCTACTTCATCGACTCTGTGGAGGGTGAGTGGAACAGCGGCCGGGAGGAGAACCCCAACCTGGGGTACAAGCCGCGCTTCAAGGA
>DAOULP010000021.1:0-33080 GCA_034420175.1 Dehalococcoidia bacterium
CCCGCGGTCAGCGAGAGCGTGACCCTAGGCGTTCAGATCGTTGACCCGACAGGGGCTCCGGTGGCCGGCGAGTCCTGCACGTTCGCCATCACGCAGCAGCCGGGCACGGACGCCTACGTCGTGGCCGGGCCGGTCATCACTGACCCGACCGGCATGGCCCAGACGACGCTCAATGCCGGCAGCACGCCGGGTCTCATCGGTGTGCAGTGCCAGTGCGGCGAGCTATCGGCGTTGACCAGTGTGGTCGCCAGCACTGCCCAGGCCGTGGGCCTTCCCGCCACGGGCGATGGCTCGATGGCCTCGAGTGGCGGGGCCTTCCTCTGGCTGGTCGTCCTGGCTGTCGGCGTCGTCCTGGCGCTGGCCGCGGTGGGCGCTCGCCGGGCGGGCCCTCGCCAGCCAGGAAAGGAAGAGCCGTCGTTCATTCGATTGGCGAGGCGGACGAGTCCAGGGGGCGAGGACATCGCACACTGAGCCGTCGAGAGACCGCGCACCTGCTCCGAAGGCCGCAAGTCGGGTTCTGGACGGCTCCTGGCCTCGCGGACGCAATGCCCTTCGGCAGCGTGGCTCTGGATCTGCGCCGTAGAGCTCTCTAGGCCGGTGACGTCAACGGGCGGAGCCACCTAACCAGAGGTCGCCCAGACGTCCCTGAGTCCGGCTGGCCGGACACCGGTGACAAGGCGCCGGTCCGCGCCATCAAGGGCTGGGTGCCTGCAGGGAGGCGCCTCCAAGGGCTGGGCTTGAGGTGGATCCCCAAAGGTGAGGCCCACAGCCGGCGACGATCCTCGACCGCGCCTCTGTGGTGGCCTTCCTTAGGCGAGACGAGGGACGGACAGCGTGACCATCAACACGTCACGAAGCGGTCAAGGTAGTCCTCGACAACCTCGGCTATGCCGTCATCGATGCTGGTGAACCGGAAATCGAACAGGCGCCGGATCTTGTCGGTGTTGAAAACCTTCTGCTGCACGCCCACGTAGCGATCCGTGTCGTACTGGATGGCGTCCGGGGGGAACCCCACGATCGCGCAGATCCTCTCGGCATACTCGCGGATCCTCAAGGCTGCTCCGGTGCCCAGGTTGAGCAGGTCATCTGGACAGCCCGCGACCGCGACGTCAATCAGTTGGACCGCATCGCGGACGTGAATCAACTCCCGCACCTGGCTGCCGTCTCCCCATAGCACCACCGGGTCGCCCCGGAACTTCCCATTCACGATCTTCCGCACAAGGTCAAAGATGAAGTGCGAGTCATCGCCGTCGAAGGCTGGTCCGTACAGGGTGGAGGGGATCAGATAACGATAGCTCATGCCGAACTGATCATGCAGAGCCCGCAAGCCCTGGTAGAGCATCCGCTTCGTCATGGCGTAGGTGTAGAGGTCGGGATCAGGCTCCCCGAGCATGTAGTTCTCCTCACGCAGCTCGCGGTCCGGCGGGTAGGCGCAACTCGTGCCAAAGGCCACGAACGTTGCCTGCGGCTGAAACTCGCGCCAGTACCACAGGGCGTTGGTGTTGATGAGCTGGTTCACGATCCATTGCTCACCCTTGTGGTACAAGCAGAAGTCGCCCGCCTTGGTCCACGCGGCCAGGTGGTAGATGCGGTCGAACTGTCCAGCCGCGAGCCCGCGCAGGTTGGCGCGCTCGGTCAGGTCGCAGTTGCGCGAGTTGAGGACCGTCACCTCGATGCCCCTGTCCTGCAGATCGGGCACCAGGTGGCGGCCAAGAAAGCCAGTGCCGCCGGTAACAAGGGCTCTCACGCCTCGTGTGCCCCCATGCAGGCCGCAGGCACCACCGCGCAGCTTCCGGACGTGACCGGAGCGGCTAGCGCGCGACCGGTTCGGCCACGATGTCTGGCTCTAGACATTCGAGTAACGGGCATTTCGCAGCATCTGGTACCCCTTGATCAACTCCTGGATCCCACCATCAAGAGACCAGTCGGGACGGAAGCCGGTAGCCTCGACCTTGTCGTTGGACACGATGTAGTCGCGCTTGTCCGGGTCTTCGCCGATCGGGGCCTCCACGTAGGTGAACGCGGGCACGTGCTGCTTGATGACGGTGCAGAGCTCCAGCTTGGATAGATTCGCATCCGACAGGCCAACATTGTAGGGCTGGCCGTTCATGCGCTCGTAGTTCTCGATGCCGTGGCGGAACGCCTTCACCACGTCGCGCACGTGGATGTAGTTCCGCTTGAAGTGGCCTTCAAACACGACAACCACGCCGTCGGTGACCGCCCGATAGGTGAAGTCGTTGACGAGCAGGTCGAGCCGCATGCGCGGCGACATGCCGAACACTGTGGCGAGTCGGTACGTGATGCCCTGGCCGTGGTCAAGCACGGCCTGCTCGGCCTCCACCTTGGTGCGGCCGTAGAGAGATATCGGCCTGAGGGGTGACTCCTCGGTGCAGTACTGGTCTTTCTCGCCAACGCCGTAGCCGCTGTTGCTCGTTGGGAAGATCAGACGCTGATCGCGTCCCAGAAGCCGCAACAGCATGAGGATGGCGTCGCGATTGACGCTCACGGCGGCGTAGGGATCGCGGGCGCACAGCGGCGCTCCAACCAGTGCGGCGAGGGGAAACACGATATCCGCCTGGGCCACGAGCGACCGCATCAGCCCCTCGTCGCGCGCGTCCCCTCGCACCGGGGTGAAGCCCGGGTTTCGGCAGCAATCGGCGAGCTCCGTGCCACCGTTGGCGAAGGTGTCCAGGACCGTCACCTCGCAGCCCCACTCCAGGAGGCTGGGCACGAGCACAGACCCGATATAGCCGGCCCCTCCGGTGACAAGGACTCTGTCATTCATACGTCATCACCCCAGCACGCACGGCGATGGCACCGAACGGTTGCGATTGTCACAGTCACCACGTTGTAGCCACCCGAGACGTCCTGTCAAGCCCGGCCGCGCCCGTCTGCCAGCCGAGCCGCCGCCGCCACTGCCGCCTGCCAATCCTCCGCGAAGCTGTCGGCGGTCTTCCCGTCCGCTCCCACGCGGCGCTGGGCCAGGGCTCGTGCCACAGCCGCCCGCAGACCGGCCGCGAGGCCCGCCTCGTCGGTTCCGGTCAGCCAGACCACGCCGGGGTGATCGGAATACGCCTCCGCCGCCCACGGGATCGGCGTCGCCAGAACCGTTCGGCCAAGCGCCAGCGCGTCGTGGAGCAAGCCGCTTGTGCCGCTGCCGTAGCTCCCTGTGTCATAGGGCAAAACGACGACATCGGTCGACGCGATGAGATGAGCATAGGCATCCGCCGTCAGATGCTCATCGACCAGCACCACGCGAGAATCGCCCTCCCAGTTGTGGTGCAACCGGGCGGCCATTTCGCTCTCCTCGCTGCCCGGCTCGGCCGCCACCTGGACATGCACGGTCGCCTCCGGGAACTCGGCAAGCGCCGCGCTGATCACGGCGTCATAGTGATGCGCCCCCTTCTCAACACGGAAGCGCCCCAGGAGCCCTATCACCTGCCCTTCGTCGGCCCGCTGCGTAATCTCCACGACTGCGGCCGGACGGGGGATCGACAGCAGGCTGCCGTGGACACGACCGTCGCCAGCGAGCCAGTGATCCAGAGCGAGCCGCGAATCGGACGCCGGATGGATGAGCCTGCGACGGATCATCTGCGGGATCACGATGTCAAGCACCCGGGCCTTGAGGTTGTCCCTGCCGACAATACCGGCGGCGGAACGCCGAAGGACGAAGAGCCCGACCGCACTGCTGCGCCGCCAACGGAGCAGATCAGCGAGCCACAGCAGCACGAAGTCACGGAACTCAGGACTGTGGCAGATGACCACCCGTCCCTTGCCATTGCCGGGACTCAGTAGGCTCCAGAACGCCCGGAGCTCCTGCCAGTAGGTGGCCACCCTGCCAGCCTTCGCCGACCCATCGCGAAAGGGCGCCAGCACGGTCGTCCGCTGACCAGCGAGTGCTGTGGTCAGGGCTCGAAGGTAGTCCTCCTGATGGCCCCCGTTGAGCCGGCCGGTGGTGAAATCGACGAGGACGACCTCAGGATCGTCCATCCCCGGCAAAGGCTGGTGACTCATGCTTCGAACGTCCCCTCGCGTTCTTCTTATCCTCATAATCCCCCTGCATTCCAACGCGTAACACAAACAACGTGGTTGTACAGACACGCCTTCTCACCAGGGGAATCCAGGGAAGAAGGTCATAAGCCACGCTGCCAGAGAGTCTTGGAAACGGAGCTTCGTAGGTGATCTCCTCCACGAAGAGGCCCATTTCCTTGGCGATGTTCAGGATCTCGTCTCGGCGAAGAGCGAAGATGTGACCCTCACCGTCGGGCTGGAATTGGCCTGCCTCAAACGTCTTCAGTTGGTCTTCTTGGAAGTCAGAGAACCTTGGCAAACGATTCCTGAGGTAATCGCCGTTGGGCGTTGACAGGATGAGCACAGCACGCTTATTGGCAAAGCTCGCCATTTTCCTCAGAAACTCGTCCGGATGGGCAACATGTTCAATGACCTCAGTCGCCAGAACGCAGTCATATTTGTCATTAGGGTTCATCTCAAGTATGTTGCCAGGCGCAAAACCCATCAGTTCGTCCGTCATCTTCAGCCGCACATACCCTGCCCGACTTGCCAGGATGTCGTTCCACGTCACCTTGTACCCCATCCGCGCCAAGGTTAGTGCAAAGTTGCCCTCGGCAGCTCCGATATCCAGCACAGAAGCGGGAGGGTAGCAGTACTTGGCGACCAAGTCGATGGTCCGGTGGAACCGCCGCTGATAGCAGCGCCACGCCTGGAAGGCCTCCTGGTCTGCGCGCCGCGGGAAACTACTGCTCTCCAGGAACGTGACGAGGCTATCGCCCCGAAAGAACTGCATCGCGTCGTAGTCGTACAAAGTCTTCCAATCGGAAGGCCAGTCCGCTTCAGGCTCGGGCAGCTTCATTGCTTTTCGCCTCCGCCACTTTGGGTTTGCCCCGGGGCAGTACCCGGGAGTCGGAGTGCCTCGAAGCTGCTCCGCCTCACACAAGGCGACACAACAGGGGCCGTCCGCAGCGCTCCCCCTCTTGGGACACCCACGTCGTGGTTATGGCAATTCATCCTTCGGAACAGTTGCCTGCTGCCAGGTTCCATTGAATTAAGGCAGGAACAGCCGCTCATCTCCACCCCATCTCCCGGTATCAGGCCAACCTCTTGAGCCGCTGACTCTTACCGCTCAAGAGCGGGACCAGGGTCGCTGCCTGAGACAGGTCATCTGCGAACAACACAGGGTACTGCGCGTTGCCTAGGGCGGCGACGATGTCTCTGTCCCGCCTACCGTGACCGGTCAGAACGTGAACTCCACCGGCCAGTCCGGCGGCCCGGCCAGCGCCAATGTCGGCGGCCGTGTCACCCACGATCCATGACCGGGGAAGGTCCAGGTTCAATTGCCGCGCCGCCCGCTCCAACATGCCGGGGCGGGGCTTTCGGCCGGGGTGGTCGCTGTGGTCGTAGGGCGGCAGCGCGTCGCGATGAAACGGACAGGCGAAGACAGCATCGATTGCCGCCCCTTCTCGCGCGAGCAGGCCGAGCATCCTGTCCAGCACCGCCAGGAAGGCGTCCCAGCCATAGTAGCCGCGCCCGATCCCTGACTGGTTTGTGACCACCACCACGGGAACCGCGCGGACGTTGGCCGCCGCGGTCGCGGCCGCAGCCCCGGGCAGCAGCCGCACGTCGCCCGGCCGGTGCAGGTAGTCTACCTCTTCGAGGATGACCCCGTCGCGGTCGAGAAAGAGTGCCGGGAGAGGTCTCCTGGACACCCGCGTTTGGTAGGCACGGCCCCAGATGCCGTCCGGCGCCAGCCGGAGAGAGCGGTCAGGCGGCTGCAGCAGTCTACTCATGCCGCCGCCTCCAGCGCGGGCGCCTCCATGTTGCGGTGGAATAGCCTGTGGACCCAAGGCAACATCATCAGGACGATGACCGCAGCGAACCCAAGGGCCATGCCCCGCGCGCCGAATGCATAGCCGAGCAGCAAATTGGATGCCACGACGGTGACGGCAGAGGCGACGCTCGCGAGCACGAACGGCTCCCGCTTCCGAAACCGAACGGCCGCCGTCTCCACGTTGGAGAGTTGCAGGGACACAGCCACGGCAAGGAAGACCCCGGCAGCGAGAAGGTCTCCGAAGCGCACGCCATAGCGCGGCACGAAATGCTGGAGCCCCGCGATGAGGAAGAAGGCTGCGGCCGCCAGCAGCAAGGCCGTCGCAAAGCTCCGCCGGAGAGTTTCGCGCACCAACGCGCGCAGCGCCACCAGATTCGTGCGCGCCGCCAGATGCCCCATCCGGGGCTGCACCGCTGTCAGCCAGCACGAACCGAGCTGATTGACCGCATGAAAGGCCTGTACCATGATGCCGACCTGACCGGCAGCCCCCGGCCCCTGCACCCAAAAAGCAGCCGGCGTGAAGCTCTGGAACATGAGAAAGCCGGTCATCCAGCTCAGCCCAATCCGCCACTGCAGCGGCCAGAACTGGCGTGCCCAGTCGATGCGGTCCTCTGTGCCAGGCAACCGCCACAAGCGCAGGAATGGGAACGCTGCTGGCAGAATGAGAGCGTGAGCGACGGCCGCGCGGACGCCGACCAGCAGGACAATCGCGTAGAGCCCCCCTCCGAGGAGCAGCGCCGTCCCGGCGGCAAGCCCAGCGCAGACATTGGCGACGAGCAGGTTGCGCTGGTTCAAGGCGACCTGCCCACTCCCTTCCAGGAAGGTCGACTGGGGGACTAGCAGCACGCTGCAGGCCTGCGCCGTGACAAGCAGCCACCACGGCTTCACCCAGGCAACGCCGCTCGCCGACGACGAGGCAAAGAACAGATGCCCGCCTGTCCCGAGCAGTATGAACAACGCCAACGCCACCGCCACGTACCAACGGACACCGAGGCGGACAAGCGATGCCAGTCGCGCAGCCGCCGCCGGCGACCCTTCGATCTGACCGCCCGGGCCAAACCGAAGGAAGGCCCATTCGTGGCTGACGAACTGCAGCAACACTACGCCGAACCCGACCTCCAAGAACACCTGGAGCAGGAGCAGGCTGGAAAAGGTGAAGAAGTACCCCTGAACCTCCGGTGAGAGACGGGCGACGACCAGCGCGATGAGCCCCAACCACAGGACACTTGCCCACAGGCGAGCGAGGAAGGCGTAGAATGCTCCGCCGTGAGCGGCCAACTGACTGTGAACCAGCTCGCGAATGGGCGCTCCGGGCGCACTCGAATCGGGGCGATGTTCTGTCGTCCCAACCCGCCCCGATAAGCGTGACGAACCCTCCGAACACGGCCCGTCGGCAACAGCCCGCAGTCGCGGCGGCGCCTCCCGCTGGCCAGTGACCGCGGAAGACCGGGGCCCAACGGGAGTCTCAACCGGTTTAGTAGACTTCACCGCCAACCCTCAGCCCTCATCTGGCTCCACGCCCCAGCGAGCTGCCCTTGGTGGGTAGTGCGCCGGATCGCCGCGGAACAGAATCGCCGCCTGACATCGGCCTCATCGCCCGTACGACATGGCAGGAACCAGCGACGTCCCAGAAGTCGTACAGGGTCACGCTCCCAACCCGCAGGCTGTGGTAGATGGCGAGAATGGGCGCCAGCAGCATGCGGGCGATCTGGCGCCGTCGACCGCCATACGCGACCACCAGACCGTTCTTCTCGACGACGGTCGCGACATCTTCCAGGGCGAAGGTCTGCTTGTGCGTACCATCGTCGGAGAAGTTCAGGCCGAAACCGCGGAGCGGAAAGGTCTGAGACTCGACAGACGGCCACTCCAAGTAGAGCCTTCCCCCGGGCCTGACCTTGGCGCAAAGGCGGGCCACGAGCGCGAGGCCGTCCTCAACGTGTTCAATGGTGTGGGAGCAGATAACATAGTCAAAACCACCGTCGGGCACGAAGGAGAGGTCCGTCTGATCCAGGTCGATTTGGTGGTACCGGTCGAACGCCCGTCGCTCGGGCCCGCCGGGTGGCAGGTCGGCGATGTCAATGCCCTCAAACCAGCACCCCTCGAAAAGGTTCCGCGCGATAAGCGCCTCCCGCGGTCCGCAGCCTGCGTCGAGAATTCGAACGGGCTGGCGCAGGAACGCCGCAGGCAGGCTAGCGTATCGAGGGTTCAAGAGCCTCGTCAGGACCGCCCTAGGCCGGAGGCTCGAGACCCTGGCGGTGGGCCGTCCCACGTCCTCGAGAACGCTCATCACGCCACCGCCTTCGGGGCCAGGCGCCCGGTTGCGATTTCCTCGATGGCTGTGGCCAGTCTGCGTCCCCTGTCGGCCCACTCGAACTGGCCTGCGCAGGCGTCGAACGCCGCCCGCTGCAGACGGTCGAGCAGCGGCAGATCGTCCAACGCCTTCAGAACGCCATCGGCCAGTGAAGGAAGGTCGGGGAACTCGAGAATGCTCTCGCCAGGAACGAGGGGCGTCCCCGCCACCGATCCCGCCAGGGCGGCCACCGGCACGCGGCTGAAGACGTACTGGAGCGCCTTGTGCTTGAAGCCACCGCCGATTCCGTCCGGCACGACCCCGATGCGCGTCTCAGCAAGGCATGGTGCGAAGTCGTCGATCGGCCCGGAGACGCGGACGGCCGGAAACCGTGCCTTGACCCTTCGAGCATAGTCCGGCGGCATCATCCCCAGCACCTCGATCTCTGCGCCAGCCCGATCGAAGCGAGACGCAGCCGCCTTCAGGAACGCGTCCAGGTTCATCTGTTTTGCCAGCCATCCGAAGCTGCCGACAATCGTGGCTCGGCGCGGCAGGTCCGCCGTGATGGCGCGGGTGGGCAACTGGGGGCCGTCGTAGCCAGGACTCAGCAGCAGGAAGGCCTTGGCGGAGGCGTGTTCCCGGAACAACGCTTCATCCTCCAGCGTGTTGACGGTGACGACATCGGCCGCATCGACGAGCCGACGCTCCAGCGGCCCCACCTTCGCAGCGTCGATCCGCAGCGCCAGAGACTTAATCGGGTTGCCACGGTAGCCAGCAGGCACCTGGCGGCGCACACTCTCCTCGTGATTGTGCGAGACGTAAATCAGCGCCGGCCGCCCTGAGTCCGCAGCGAGGCGCGTCTGGAATCGCGACAGGGCCCATCCCATCCCGATGTGGTCGATCAGAACGGCATCCCAAGTCCGATTCGCCAGCAACTCGTCCAGTCGTCGCTTCACCGCCGCGCCGGAGAAGCGGTGAGCGATCGACGGGTTCGACCCAGCGAGGCTGAGCCACGCCGGCCGAGCGGCCGAGGGCATCACCACCCACTCGATATCGGTCCCGCAGTCGGGGACGGCGGGCGGCCCTCCGCCGCTCGCGTGGCAGAGTACAGTCACCTGAGTTCCCGCAGCGGCGAGCATCTCGATGAGGTAGGCAGAGTAGATGAAATCGCCGCCGTAGCAGGGCGGATAGGGAACCAGCCGCGTCAGCCAAAGACACCGTGACATTCGTCAGCAGACCACCGCAATCACCAGACCTACCCCCTCAGCCATCAGCGACCGCCGGTGCGCCCGCCCAGCGCGCTGCCGGAGGGCTCAAGCTCACGCGGGGCACCTCGGCAGCCGCACTGTCGGCATGTCTGTGCTGCAGCAGCCCAACGATCGCCGCCATCACGAGCACAGAGGGCATGAGCAGGGTCCCACTCAGGGCAAGAAGCATGACGACAAACACGGCGGGAAGAAGATGCCTGCCGCGGGTGAAGTTCCAGACGATGGAGAGCAGCAGCGCGACCCCCAATACCCCGAGCTCCGCCGCGTAGTTCAAGAACAGCGAATCAGACTTGTAGTACTGGGCCTCCGTTAGACTGATGTACTGATTCCACTCTGACCCGTACTCCGCGAACTGCCTGAAGTTGCCGTATCCCACCCCAAAGGGGACTGAGTCTTCGATCACCTCCCACGCGACCGAGGCGGACGAGAGCCGCATCAGAGCGGACGGATCTACTCCCGTGAATATGTCGACTAGTCGCTCGCGTGCCGAGTAGAGCAGGAACACCATGGCAACCGTGCCGAGCACGATAATTCCGGCTCGCGCAAACGACTCGCGGCCGCGTACCATGTAGACGACAGCCACCACACTGGCGAACAGGACCAGCGTGGGCGACTGCAGCGCTACGGCGGCGAGGGCCAAGGCGAGAAAGCCACGGTCGCGTTCTCCAGGCATCAGGCAGTGAAGACCTGTGTAGCTTGCCGCGAGCGCCATGGCCGCCCATGCGGGCTCCACGCTGAGGCCCATGGGACGAAACGGCGGGGTCTCAATGAGGGCTTGCATGTCGAGGGGAGACGCATTGGGCGCCATTAGGCTGGTGATGCTTGGATCCATGCCAAACAGATGCCAGGAGGCGAAGGCGACAAGAACATACCCGCACAGGGAATAGTGGGCGAAGACCAGGGCCCTCGGGAAGGAGTTCGCGAGCCACTGGGGTGCATCGGCGAAGACCCCCTGAACCACGATCAACATCACCACGAACAAAGTGAGCTGAAGGTAGCCCGCCATGTAGACCTCGCCGTGCAGATACGGGTGGAGCGCCAGCCCGAGGATCATGAAGCCCAGACAGAGCACCGCCCCAAGGAGATACCCCGGCTGGAGGGGTCGGCCGCCAAAGGACCAGTAGAGCAGCAAGGCCCCGATCAACGGGGGGAAGAGGAACGGCCACGGGCTGGCGACGCCGGCCATGTCCCTGATCCGGTACGCGATTCCGTCCCCGAATCCGATCAGCAGGACCAGCGCAGCCAGCACCAGTACCAGCCTGGTGGACGGCTGTTGGCCGGATACGGAGGGGACCGCCTCTGGCGTTGAGTCGACGCCTTTGTCCCGTTGACCGGGCTTCCGCAAGACCGAATCTGTCATGCTGTCCCCCGCGGAAGTGATGCGGCGGTGGACGATCCATGGGAGGCGGGCACGCCCCGGTTGAGCGCCGCCGTCAGATCTCCTGCCGACAGCCGGCCTGATCCCAGGGCCGGCTCGGCGACTGGGATGGCAAGGTAGCTTGGCACGCCGTCCACTGCGTTCGGGCACACACGATAGAGACCGTCGACAGGTGCCAGGACGACATATCCCTGTGACGACAGGGCCTCCCACACCTCCTCCGGCTTGCCGCCCATCCGCTCGAGATGACTGCGCTGACATTCGAAGTAGATGACAGGACTGTAGTCGGCAAGAAAGCCAGTCGCGCCTCTCAGTACCCCCAGTTCACTCCCTTCAACATCGAGCTTCATCAGCACCGGTGGAACCGGTCGCACGACGCCCTCCCTGACCATGCCATCGAGCGTCTGCACGGCGATCTTGATGGCGGCCGGTCCCGCCCCCCCGTTCGCCGTCGCGGCAACCCAGCCCAGAGCCGTCACTGAGTTGCCCATCGCATCCGTTGGCACGCCCATGAAGGCGGCTCCGTCCCGGTCGCCCAGCGCGAGCTCGAGACACTGAACGTTTGGGGCGCCGTGTAGGTTGCGTCGAAGAAGCGCCATCGCATTCGGGTTCGGCTCGAAGGCGTATATCAGAGTCCCCGATGACGTGTGACGCTTGAAGAACCAACTGAACCTGCCAACGTTGGCGCCAACGTCGAGGATCGTACCAGCGCCACGCGCGACCGAGGCGAGCACCTCCAGCACGCCGCTGTCCTCGCTCGGGCCAAAGCGGTCTGCGGCCCGAAGGAGCCGGTGGTAGGACGCGTGAACGGCCAGTTCACCTCGTCCGCCGAGCGACACCGAGATCAGCCGCCGACCGGCGGCTCTGGCGGTTCCAAGAAAGCCCATCTATCCCTCGCGGTACTGCGCCTGGACAGCCCGGCGACCCTAGGCGCCATTGGTCAGGCGCTGGAACAGCGCTCGGTGACTCCGGATGTGCGTCTCAGAGCTGAACTGCCGGACCGCCTCGTCGCACGACGCCCGCAGTCGGTCGTAGCTCTCAGCGTCCAGCCGGTTGTAGAGTTCCGCCAGGCAGCCTGGGTCATCCAGGCCAAACTGGCATTCCTCTGGCACGTACTCAGGGAACGCCCCAGTGCGGGACGTCAAGACAGGCATCCCACGGCTCATCGCCTCCGCCACGGGGTAACAGAACCCCTCGCAGAGAGAAGGCATGATGAGAAGGTGGCATTCCTCCAGCAGCCGATCGCGCTCTGCGTCTGGTAGGTACCCATGAACCGTCACCCGCGGATCTCTGATCATGGGACCAAGGTCCGCCAGCCCCCAGCCGAGGTTGCCGACGACATCGAGCCCCCAGCGGCCGCGGAAACTCGGCAGCGCTTCCAACAAGAAGGGCAGGTTCTTCCGCGGCACTATGTTCCCCAGAAACAGCAGACGAACGCGCTCGCCATTCTGGGGCCAGCGCCGGTACCGGACCGGCGCCGGCAACGGGTCGACTCGGTGACGGACCACGGCCACGGGCAGATCGGGGCTCACCAGACGGCGCGCCTCGCCAGCGCTGGCTTCGGAGATCGCCTTCACGACACGGGCTCGCCGCAACGATCCCGTGTAGACGCGCTCCCAGTAGAGACGCGTGGTGATGCGCTTGCCGAGCGAGCGCCCGCCCGTCCCGGGGTCCAGAAGGAAATACAGGTCATGCACGGTTACGGATCCGGGCACGCGGACTCCCATGGGCAGAGCTGAGATCTCACAATGGACGGCATCCGCCCCCGCCCTCCTTGTGAGCCATGGCAGGAGAATGAGTGACGCAAAGAAGCGGAGCTTCTCAGGGAAGCCCACCGCGAGAGTGGGCAGATCGAACTCCCTGAACACTGAGGAGTAGCGTCGATGGTGGGCGACGACGAAGTCAAACTCGTCGATCTCCCCGCAGGAGCGGAGAAGGTCGCACAGGGATGTCGTGAAGCCGCCGTCCTGCGGAGCGTAGGCGAGTGCGTCAATCAGGATCCTTGGCCTGGATGGCTGCCGGACCGATGGCGACTCTCGCGACACTACGCCTACCATTGCCGCCGCACGGTCGAGCCATAGTGCTCGATTCGGAAATCGACGCACCGTTCTGGCCCCAGGGCACCGACGAGATCCGGACGCCGCTCCGGCGGCACCATCAGGAGCAGGAAGCCGCCGCCGCCCGCACCACAGAGCTTGCCCGCTATTGCTCCCTGGCGACGGCAGTAGTCGTAGAGGTCGTCGATGGCACCGTTCGACACGCGGCTGGAGAGCCGCTTCTTCAGCCGCCAGCCCTCGTCCAGCAACCTCGCTATCTCCAGTGCCAGATGGTCATCACGCTGGCTCTCGAAGACGACTTGGGCGGCGTCCACCAGCTCGACCATCGTCTCCAGTTCGCTGTCCACCTGTTTGCCGGCGGTCTTGTCGCACTGCTCGTCGAGTATCTCCGACGCCTGCCGCTTGATCCCCGTATAGACGAGGACCATCCAGTCGGCCAGACAGTCCAGCTCAGCCCCACTGGCCTGCAGGGGCAGAATGGTGAACTTGTCACCCTCGAAGTCGAACCGGTTGAGGCCGCCGAAGGCAGCGTGCAACTGGTCCTGCACGCCCACTCGTTCTCGCAGCAGGTTCTGCTCCGTATCGATCGCGAGTCGCGCTAGTTCGAGCTTTGTCCGTGACACACCCTTCAGCGACGAGATCAGGTTCAGGAACCCCACGGTGAAGGCCGACGAACTGCCCAGGCCGGCGTTCGCCGGCAGGTCGGCCTGGATGCTGCAGTCCATCGGCTCGCGGTAATCCTCACGGACCAACACGGCTCGGACCACAGGATGCTGGATCTCCTCGACTTCGCGGCCCGTCTCGAGCCGTGAGTACGTTAGCCGGTAGCTGTAGTCCACCAGTGCCGACAGCCGCAGGGCCGACATGTAGATGTACTTGTCGATGGTGAAGCCGATAACAGCCCCTGGCCGACGCCGAAACCATTCCGGATAGTCGGTGCCGCCACCGAACAGGCTGACGCGCAGAGGGGTGCGCGATGTCACGATCATCGGTCGCCACCCGGTCTGCGTTGCTCTTGGTTCTGTTGCCAGCGATATCATCTGTCAGGCCTCGCTGTGTGCTCCGGGTAGTTCGACCGACTGATCACTGCGGGCTCAGGTATCGGCACGATGAACGCGCCTCCGCTCATGATGTAGTCCCGCTTCTTCTCCAAGAACTCGCCCAGGAAGTTCCAGGGCAGGATGAGATAGGCGTCAGGTTCCGGCACTGACCCCTCCTCGACGATTGGGATTCGGGCGCCGGGGATGTATCGGCCCACCTTGAGCGGGTTCTTCTCCACCGCGCACTGCACGAGGTCAGTGGAGATGCGAAAGGAATTCAGCAGGGTCGCGCCTTTGGCCGGCGCACCGAAGGCATGCACGGTCTTCCCTTCCGCCGCGTACGTCCCGAGGATGTCGAGCAGCCGATCCCGGATGTGAAACACGCGCTGCGCAAAGGCCCGATAGGTGCGGGGATCGCGAAGCCCGTTCGCTCCCTCGTGGGTACGAAGATCGGTGACCGAGTCCTCGACCGTGCGGCTGCCCTTCTCAGCAACCAGCAACTCGAGCGACCCGCCGTGGATAGGCAGCACGTCGGCGGCGAACACCTCGAGGCCGTGGCGCTCGAACAGGCGCTCGATGGACGTCAGCGTCCAGTACGTGAGGTGCTCATGGTAGATGTTGTCAAATTCGGCTCGCCTTAGCATCTCGGCCAGGTAGATGGCCTGGACACAGAACACCGCGCCTCGACGGCAGAACTCCGCCACGCCCTCGGTGGCGCTGTGCAGCTCCTCCAGATGGAAGAACACACCGGCCGCCGTAACGAGTTTCGGAGCACCGTGTTCGGCGGCGATCTCGCGCGTCACGTCGGCGGCGAAGAAGCGATTCAAGGTGGGGATGCCCTCGGCCTCCGCCACGGTCGCCAGATTGGTCGCGGGCTCCACGCCAAGCACGTCCAGTCCGAGCTCCTGGAAGTACCTAAGCCAAGTCCCGTCGTTGCTGCCGATGTCCACCACAAGGTCACCGACGCCCAGACCCAGGCGGCCGACCAGGCGTTCGGCGCTAGAGCGGAAATGCTCGCGCAGGGTACGAGTTGTACCGGAGACGTAGAGATACTCCGAGAACATCGTCTCCTTCGGCACCGTGTGGTCGATCTGCACGGTCGTGCAGTCGTTGCAGAAGCCCAGTCTGAGAGGATAGACAGGTTCGGGGTCGGCCAGTGCTTCGGGCATGAGGAGGGAGTTGCAGTGCGGCTGCGCGCCCAGGTCCAACACCACGCTCACGTCCTGCCCACCACACACGCGGCAGGTCACTGTCATGTCAGCCGCTCCTCGAAGTCGGCGGTGACACCGACACCAATCCCAACTCGATCTCCAGGGCCCGGCACAACATATGGCCAAGGGTGATGTGCATTTCTTGGATACGGGCCGTGGCGTTCGACGGCACGATCAGCAGCGGGTCGGCCAGGCCCACCATCTCGCCCCCGTCCCGGCCACCGAACGCGGCCGCAGTCATGCCCATAGCCTTCGCCACAGTGAGGGCAGCGATTATGTTCGGGCTCCGGCCGGAGGTGGAGATCGCGAGCGCCAGATCCCCCGGCTGTCCCAGCGCTTCAACCTGACGGGCGAAAATGCGATCGAAGCCGAGATCATTGCCGGCGGCTGTCAGCGCTGACGTGTCGGTGCTGAGGGCGACCGCGGCGACCGGAGCGCGGTTCACGCTATAGCGAATGGTTAGCTCGGTGGCCAGGTGCTGGGCGTCGGAGGCGCTGCCGCCGTTGCCGAAGAACATGATCTTGCCGCCGCGGCGTATCGTACGGAGCCAGGCCTCGAGCATGGCAGCAAAGGGTTCGCGCAGGGTGCGCTGCGTGGCCTCGACAACGCCTGCATGCTCGCCGAACTCACCGTCGAAGAGGTCGACTGCTCCCCTGAGAGAACGTACCGCTTGAACCATCACACCCCCCATTTCGAGAGGACAGCCCCTCACGGAGGCCCCCGGCGAGTCCCAGCGCGGGACGGGGGCGGGCACATCAGGCCCAGAACGTGCTCCCTGAGCCCCCACGTAGAGATCCACCAGCGTGGCATGATAGATGAGAACAGTTGCCAATCACGACTGGTGAAACCCCCTATTCGAGGGCGGGAATCGCCTGACTACCCCGCGGGAGCCCTCTCCCTCATCCTGGACTTCTTCACACCTTTGCAGGGATCGTCATGCCGCGCGCCGCATTGGCGGCGCCGCAACCGCGGCTTCCCGCTCCCTCGTTGTGACGTACCAGGCCATGGTGAGACGCAGCCCAACCTCGAGACTGGTCTTCGCCTCGAAGCCGAAGAGTTCCTTCGCCCGGGACGTGTCCAGCATCCGACGGGGTTGGCCGTCCGGCTTCGACGAATCCCACCGTATCTCCCCCTTGAACCGGCAGAGCCGCGCGAGCGTCTCCACCAGGCTCCGGATCGTCACCTCTTGACCGGCACCCAGGTTTACTGGCTGCGGCCCGTCGTAGTGCTCGGCGGCCAGCACGATGCCCTCCGCCGCGTCGTCGACGTAAAGGAACTCGCGCGAGGCCGATCCCGTGCCCCAGACGGTGATGTGATCGTCACCGCGCTCCTTCGCCTCGACTATCTTTCGCAGCAACGCCGGGATGACATGGCTGCTTTCGGGGTTGAAGTTGTCGCCGGGGCCATAGAGGTTGACCGGGAGCAGATAGATGGCGTTGAAGCCATACTGCTGCCTGTAGGCCTGGCCCTGGACCAGGAGCATCTTCTTGGCGAGGCCATACGGCGCGTTGGTCTCCTCCGGGTAGCCATCCCACAGGTCATCCTCTCGGAATGGAACCGGCGCGAACTTAGGGTAGGCGCAGACCGTCCCGACGGTGACGAACTTCGGGACGCCGGCCCGTCGCGCCTCCTCGATGAGCTGGATCCCCATGATCGCGTTGTCGTAGAAGAACCTGCCTGGGTTCTCGCGGTTTGCCCCGATACCACCGACCACCGCAGCCAGGTGGATGATGATGTCCGGTCTCGCCCAATCCAAGACGCGCCTGATTGCCTCCTTCTCGCGGAGGTCGAATTCGGCACTGCGCGGCTCAAACACTCGCGTGGCGCCGCGACCCCGAAGCTTCTGGACGACGTGCATGCCCAGAAACCCGGCCGCACCAGTCACCAGTACCGACTTAGGCGACCAGAAGCTCTTCCCTTCCATCGGCGTCTCCTTCCAGCGTCTTGTCTTCCTTGACCAGCGGGGTCACCGGTTTGATGCCCTGCTTTCGCAAGTCGGCGGCCAGCATGATCCGGGCGAGCCCACGGAAGTCTGTGCGCGGTCGCCAGCCAAGGCGCTCCGCTGCCTTCGAGGCATCGCCGCACAGTTCATCGACCTCGGCGGGACGGAAGTAGCGAGCATCAATCTCAACGTGGTCGTGCCAGTCCAGCCCCACCAGAGAGAAGGCAACTTCCACAAACTCCCGCACGGTGTGCATCTCCCCGGTCGCGATGACGTAGTCGTCAGGCTTGGACTGCTGCAGCATCAGCCACATCGCCTCGACGTACTCCGGGGCATAGCCCCAGTCGCGGCGCGCGTCCAGATTGCCAAGGAAGATCTTGTCCGCAGACCCTTCCATGATCTGAGCAATGCCGCGCGTGATCTTCCTGGTCACGAACGTGCCGCCGCGTCGAGGCGACTCGTGGTTGAAGAGGATTCCGTTGCACGCGTACAGGCCGTGTGCCTCGCGGTAGTGCACTGTCATATGGTGAGCAGCGACTTTGGCGACACCGTAGGGGCTGCGGGGGTGGAACGGTGTCGTCTCGCGCTGAGGGCTTTCGCACACCTTGCCAAACATCTCGCTGCTCCCCGCCTGGTAGAAGCGCACCGAACGGTTGCTCGCGCGCGCGGCCTCCAACAGCCGCAGCACGCCGACGCCGGTAACGTCCAGCGTGAACTCCGGCATCTCGAAACTGACAGCCACGTGGCTTTGCGCTCCAAGGTTGTAGACCTCGTGCGGCTTGACGCTGTTCACCACGTTGGCCAGGGAGGAGGAATCCGTGAGGTCGCCGTAGTGGAGCACAAGCGGAACGTCTCGTTCGTGGGGGTCGCGGTACAGGTGCTCGATGCGGCTGGTGGCAAAGCTGCTTGACCGGCGCATTAGGCCGTGAACCTCGTAGCCCTTGTCCAGTAATAGCTCGGCCAAGTAGGAACCATCCTGGCCGGTGATGCCCGTAATTAGCGCCCGTTTCATGGTTTCACGCTCACCCGCCTCTCCGATTCGATGCTGGCGGCACCGTTGCCCTCAGCAACGACGCTGGCCAGCAGCTTCTCATACCCTTCGAGGATGGCCGCGCGGCACAGCCTCGCCGCCGCCCACTCAGATCCTGCACGGCCGAGCTTCGCGCGCAGCGCCTCGTCATCGCTGAGAGTCCGTATGGCGCCCAGAAGCGCCTCAGGATCGTCAGCGTCTACGACCAGCCCTCCACCGCTGGCCCGGACCTCCTGGGCAGTCTCGCTTGTCGGCTCGACCGCAGAGACCACCGGTCTGCCCGCGACGAAGTAGGAGGTCAGTTTCGACGGCAGCGACATCTCTCTGACACTGCCACGCTGGTTGACCAGAAGGATGTCAGCGGCGGAGATGACGCTGGGAAACAGTCCGGGCGGCTGCAGCGGCAGGAAACGAAGATTGACGAGGCCATAGTGAGTCGCCATCTCCTCCAAGTGCGGGCGCTGATTGCCGTCTCCCACCAGCACGAACAGCAGATCTTGGGCCGATCCATTGGCAAGTCGCGCGCAGTCGAGGACGTTTTCCAGACCCTGCTTGTGCCCCATGTTGCCGGCATGGAGACACACGATAGCGTCCTGCGGCAGACCCAGACGTCCCCGCACAGCGGCCCGGCCCAGGGCCGGCGCCTGAACATGCGTCCAGTTGCGCACGCGACGGATACGACTGGCGTCGACCCTCAAGGACTCAAGGTAAGGGCGAAAGCCCTCCGCGATTACTCCTATGGCCGCCGCACCGCGCGCAGCCCACGACTCAGCCGCGCGCACCGCACCGGCCACTGCGCCGCCCCCGCTCACGCCGCTCTGCTCTGCGGACTGTCCAACCAGATCCTGGAAGATGAGTCCGTACGGGGCGCCGAATCGCCGCGCGACGACACGCGCCAAGAGCCCGCCGCTGAGGCTCGGGACGACACCGATGACTGCATCCGGGCGCTGGAGGGTCAATGCGGAGAGGCCGGTGAGGAAGAAGCTGCCCTCGAACAGCGCCCGGCGAAGGGCCGATTGCCTTCCCGGAACGTAGTGCCAGCGACGGCGCACATCCACGCCGTTGCGTTCTTCGCGCAGCCAGGCTCGCCGTCGATACCCGTCAAAGACCCTCCAAGCTGGGTAATGCGGCAGACCCGCAACCACGGTCACCCTATGGCCTTGACGAGCCAGATGTTCCGCGAGGCCCGCCGTGTAGGGTGCGTTGCCCGTCTCTTCCGGCGCGTAGTTGAGGCCAATAACGAGTATCTTCATCGTCGATCAACTGCCGTTGTAGCGCAGGGGCGTTATGAGTGTACGTACAAGGATTGCCATGTCCCCTAGCAGGCCTACCGAGCGACAATAGTCCAACTCGACCCACATGCGTTCGGGATACTCCACATGATTCCGCCCGTTCACCTGCCACCGGCCGGTGAGCCCCGGCCGAACCGACAGCAACACCCCTGAGTGATCTCCGTACTTGGCTACCTCCGCCTCAACGATCGGGCGAGGACCGACCAAGCTCATGTCACCCTTGATCACGTTCCACAACTGCGGCAGCTCATCGAGGCTTGATCTGCGAAGGAACCGGCCCAGGGCCGTGACCCGTGGATCGTCGTCCACCTTGAAGCCCCGCTCGTACTCGGCCGCCAGGTTGGGGTCCGTCTCCATCCACTGCTGCAGTACCTTGTCCGCCCCGCGAACCATCGTTCGGAACTTCCAGACTCGGAATGACCGTCCGCCCTGCCCAACCCTCTCCGCGGAGTAGAGCACCGGCCAGCCGGACATCAGCAGGACCGCAAGCACGACAACCACCGTGACTGGCAAGAGCACCACGAACAACAGCGCTCCCAGCGCAACGTCCAGCAATCGCTTGCCCCGCCGACCGTAGAATGTGCGGACCGGAGTGTGGGAAGGCAGTATCCGACTGGCCTGCGCCGATTCCGCGTAGATTGTCGCCACGCTGGCCTCTCCAGTCGTCTCAAGCGCCTGTCGTCTCAATACCCCTGCCTCCTCCACTAGGCGGGACGGACCTGCGGCACGTTCCTGCCAACCATCGGCACGGCCGTCGATTCCTCACGTGCGGGATTGCCCCGATCTTCTGCCGATGGCCCCAGGTGATCCCATCCACTGAAGTGACGCGCTGCCTGCATGTCGGCTTCCACACCGTCGAGTTCCGCCCGCTTTCAATGCCCCCTGCCTCACCGCTTCGATGCTCGGTCTCACGCCGAAGTCGCTCAGATGGGACCGAGTTGGAACTCCAGAGACCAATGGCAGTCGAGCGTCAACGTGATCTCTGAATCCACCGGGTAGGCATCTCCGTTGGCGACGATCGACTTGATCTCCATCCCTGCCGGGGGCGCCACCCGCAAGGTGACCGGTAGATCCTGCTGGCCCGGCTGCTTCTGGATGAATAGCCGGTACTCCCACTGGTCCGGACCCATCTCCACGACGGTGGGAGCGACATACTCGATCTGGAGCGCCTTCTCTGCACCCGAAGGCAGGGCGAAGAAGCGGCCGAAGACGGTCTTGTCGTCTTCCTCCGAGATCTCCTCCGGGCCGATGCTGCGCCCTTGCTCTGTGATGGCCACCAGACGGCTGCCAGACGGCGCCAGGAGACGAACGTAGCCACCGTAGGTCCCGCCGAGCATTAGACGCTCCACCAACTCGGGGTCGCGGCCCTCCTCCCAGTGAGGCAGGTTGTTGACGTAGCCCAGGATTACCCGGTGGTGCGCGTTCCCCAACTCATCCAGAGTCACGTCCATGTAGACGGACTGGTCGATGGCTATGTTCAGCTTGGTGCTGTTGACGCTTGCGTCGACGACCATCACGTAGTCGCCGGAGCCGTCGTGCAGGCCGCCGTCCCAGCCCATCTCCCGCACCAAGCGCTGCTCATCGGGGTTGGTGAGATAGACGAGCAGGTCGCCGTCATCACCGAGCTCCTGCAACGTGTCTAGCAGCGCCGACCACTGGGAGGGCTGGGCGTGCAGGACGCGCTTCACGACCTCGTCCGCCACGAGCCCCACAATGGCCTTGCGGTCATCCCCAGGGTGGGCAGCCGAGCGGGTGTGGGCCTCAATGACGTCGAGCGCGTTCTCGCTGGTGACGTGCACCCCATACTCAGGGATGTCAACCGGCCCCGTAACCCGGAGGAGCTTCTCCAGGGTTGTAACGTTGATGGCTATGACCCCGTCCACGACTTGCCCGCCGCCCGCTTCGAAGAACCACTGGGCCTGGCGAGCCGTCGTCGGGAAGTCGGGCGACCAGTTGGCGAGGGCCAGGTTCCAGCTCCAGTCCTTGAGCAAGTAGTTCGCCAAGGGGCCGGGCGGCTCCACGTAGTGACCCGCCTCCATCCAGCGATCGCCGAAGGCCACGGCATCCTCGAAGGTCATCTCCTCGATGCGGCCTTCCTGAACCGCAATGACCCCGTAGACCGAGATGAGACCGCCTGTCGGCAGCAGCTCAGCGTTGTTCTGGGCCAGCACCAAGTAAGTGCGGCGGCCCGAGAAGCCAAGCACGGAGGGCACGAGCTCCCGAGCCCGGTCATAGTCATCCACCAACTCCCGCACCCGCTCCCGCTCCTCGTCCAACTGCGACACGGCAGCGGCCAAGGGCGGCAATAGGCCGCCCTCACTGATGCGCGCCCGCCGCTCATCAATGGCTGCCAGGCGCGCCTCCAAGGCGCTCATCTCAGGCTCGACCCGCTCCAGCAGGACGACCGACTTCTCCAGCAGAGTCCCACCCTCTTCGGTCCGGACAGTGTTGAAGTCGCGGGCTGCCTCCACGGCCAGGCGTCCCACAAGACCAGCCTCCAGAGCCATGCCCACCATCTCCTGGCCCGCCTGCACCTGGTGTCCGGCCCGGGGAACGAGACCAGCCACCGTCAAGAACGGGTCGCGATCCAGACGGTGCTGGGCCGAATCGAAGATCTGGCCGGCCCGGACCAGGTGGTCCTCGGCGCGGATGAGTTCCTCCTCACCCACGTCCAGCCGGCCGGATTCAAGGATGTCCTGGGCTTCTTGGAGCTGGCTCCGCCCCTCGACGACATCCGCGTAGAGGGTCCTGTAATGGAGCCCCAGAGCAGCGGCGAGGAATAGCATCCCTGCCGCGAGGCCAAGAGCAATCCAGAACCTGGCCCGCGTCCTTCCGAGCACGTCCTTGTCCTCGTGGGGGCTCGGGGTGACCTGGGTCTTGGCCCCGAGCCCCCTAGACTAGGCGAACGAATGACTGACCGCTGGTCGCTCTCAGCTTGAGCGGCGAGGGCCCGCCCGGCGAGCGCCCACCGCGGCCAGCGCCAGGACGACGCCGACAGCCAGGACGACCAGCCAGAGGAAGGACCCGCCACTCGAGGCCATCGAGCCGTCGCCCGTGGCGGGAAGGCCCACAGCCTGGGCAGTGCCGGCGACGACACTGGTCAACGCCGATAGCTCGCCGCACTGGGCCTGCACACCGATGAGACCCGGCGTGCTGCCGGCATTGAGCGTCGTCTGGGCCATGCCGGTCGGGTCAGTGATGACCGGCCCAGCCACGACGTAGGCGTCCGTACCCGGCTGCTGCGTGATGGCGAACGTGCAGGACTCGCCGGCCACCGGAGCCCCTGTCGGGTCAACGATCTGGACGCCTAGGGTCACGCTCTCGCTGACCGTGGGCGTCGCATCCGAGACTGACAGGGTGACGCTGCCGGTGGGTGGCGGGTACTGCGCCTGGACACCCCCGGGAAGGCCCATGCAGACCACCAGGGCGCCCAGCGCCAGCACGACACCGCTCCATGCCCACCTCCGTATGCCTCTCATGGCTACCTCCTTATCCCTACGGCTTAGATTCTCTCCGCCCGCACTGCCGGAGATGTTGCGGACACCGCGATCAGCTTAGGCTGCGCTGGTGGGCCGCAATCCTGGCTGCCAGACGCTGCCTGGCTGGTTGCGCTGTCGAACGACGCTAGGACCGCCGTGTCGACCGCCCACCTCCGACGAGCCCAACCGTCTCTCCGTGTCACCGTCAGTGCGCCTGAAGAAGAGGACCGCCGGATGGCAAGCCTCTGATCTACTATCGGCGGGATTGCCCGATCGTTAGGGGTGCCGTTGCGTTCTCGCACGCGCGCGAGCACGCGCGGCGCATGGCCGAGCCTAGTGCGGGGTTCCGAAGGGGGTGAGCAGGGGTTCCCCGAATAGAGCGGTCGAATCTGTCCAGCGATAATCAGACGGCGGAGTAAGCCCAGGAGCCTACGTCTCACGCCGTACCGCCAACGGCTGAGACGCCGACGGTAGCCACGGCGCCTTGAGGTCAGGTCGCGTGGCGACTGCTGTGCTTCTCCGGGAAGATCACCGTCTATGCTTCAGGACTGGACCCTAGCACAGCGAGCAGCGAGGCTTTCGGTCCCGGGCCGGACATCGCTTGCCTGGCTGGAGCGCAACTGGGTCGCCGTCACCTTCAGTGCCGGGGTGGTGCTGGTCTTCGCCTATCGGATGCTCCTGGTGCGCTCGCACGTCGCCCTGGGTATCGACGCCGGGAGCTACCTGGCGACGATGCGGCAGTTCTTCGGAACGGACATCACGGGATGGGGGCTGGCGCGGCCGCCGCTGGTGGGCATTGTGCTCTGGCCCCTGGCCCAGCTCTTCGGGCCCCTGGCGGCGACCAAGCTGCTGGCCATCGCAGCCTCGGTGCTCATGGCCGTCCCCTTCTACCTGCTGTGTTCTCGGCTCACGACGAGGAGCGTCGCTCTGGCCGCGTCGCTGCTCTTCGTGTGCTCTCCCAGGTACATGGACGCCCTCAACTGGGGCTTCCTGACGCTCTTCGGTGTCGGCCTGTTCACGTTGTGCTTCTACCTCATCCACGAGGTCGTGACGGCGCCAACGTTCGAGGCGCGAAAGGTAGTGGCCCTGGGCCTGGCATCGCTGGCACTGCTGGCCACCAACCGGACCAGCGCCTTCGTCTATGTCCTCGTGGCGGTGGCCTTTGGCGCCGTTGCCGTTGTCGTCGGCGGTCAGCTTCGGAAGGGGGTGTTCCGGGTGGTGCCGGGGGCGCTGCTGGCGATGCTTCTGGTGCTGCCGTTTGCCGGCCTGTACCTCGACCGGTTGGGCGTCATCGGCGACGAGCGGTACATCTCCATCGTTGGGTCGGCCGATGGGATCCGCGATGCCTGGGACAGGCTGCTCTACTTCTTCCCCGACAGCTACCCGCTTCTCTGGGCGGTGATCTCAGCTCTGGGGATCACGGGGGCGGTTGTCCTGGCACGTCGAACTCGAGCCGCGGGCACGCTACTGCTGACCATGCTGGCTGCGCTCTTCGGGCTGTCCGTCCTCTTCACGGGTGATGCGGCAGGGAGGGCCGGATACTACCTCTACGTGCCCATCTGGCTGGGATTGGCCGTGTGCGCCGATGCCCTGGTACGGACCGTGCGCGAACGGCGTGCGCTGTCTGGCGAGGTGCCTGTGTGGGGTCTGGCGCTGCTCACGCTCGTGGCCATCCTGACCATCCGGACGGCCCACGTCTCGCTGCAAGACGCGGCGGCGTACTACGGGTACCTGGATAGCGAGCATGTGGACGCGATAGAGACTGCTGACCGTCTTGTGCCTGCGGGCGCGGGTGTCGTCTACCCGTGGACCTTGGCCGAGTGGACTGAGGGCCTGGCTGGAAGGCGGGCATACTCCCCGTCAGAGCGTACGATGCTGTCCCCTCAGGGCCGCGGGACGCAGCAGGTCATGGCTGATGCCCTGCTGTCAGGAGACCGGGTGACGACCAACGGCTCTGCCTTCGTCGCCGACGCCTACTCCGTCGGGGATGTGCCAATGGACCCGGTCGTGGGTGCCGACAACGGAGCGTTCAAGCATCTCCTCTACTTGGACGACCAACTGATCGAAATCGAGTACGGCGACGGCCTGGCTTCACGGCGGACTACGCTGGCCGACGCCGAGCTTCAGGAGCGGGTGACAACTGCCGACAGCGGTGCCTGGATCGATACCCGCAGCTACCAGTTGGATGACCTGCTGGTGACCAAAGAGGTCACGCTGCCCGACCAGGGCGGGCAGGCGACCATCGCCTTGAGCCTCGACTCCAAGGCGGGCCCGGTGACACGTGTGCTCGTGCCCCTGCAGCCAGCCCTGCCGTCGGCGCCGGTCACGCTGGAGGTCAACGAGGCGCTGTTTGGGTTCAAGGGGTGGAGCCCCTTCACTTTCGACTGGTGGACCGGAGTCTATGTGGGCGTGACCAGCCTTCCCCGCGACGTGGCGACCCTGACCTTGACTCCAGGCGAGGGACGAGACGAGGCGTCCTGGCGGGCCGCCGGCGAACCCATCGCCATGGCTGAGGTGAGGCCTGAATCCTCGCAGGCCCAGGTGACCCTGACCTTCACGTTCGTAGGCTCCCACTCCGGGGACCAGGCCGGGCTGCGCACCTTCACCACCCGCAACGCGATCCAGTACCAGGACATAACGTTCGCTCTCGTCGATCGACAGCCTTCGCAGCCATGGTTCGGTGATCCCCTCAGCACCACGAGTCAGGCCTGGCTGGAGAACGCGCCCTACTTCCAGCCCCTGTGGGACAGCGGCCGGGTTGCCGCTTACCGGGTCGAGCCGCTTCCCGAGCCGGACGGCGACGAGCACGCGAGGAGTCAGACAGATGGTGGCTAGCCGGCAGCCACTTCTGAAGATCAAACCGCCAGTGGCCATCACGGCTCACGGTGCGTCGCAAGCGTTGACGGCGGCGGCACACCGAGAGGGGGTGGTACTGCGCACGTTCTATCACACGCGTGGCAAGCGTTTGCTGGACATCACGCTGGGCTCGCTGCTGTTCGTCGGCTGCCTGCCCATGATGGTGATTGCCGCCGTCGCTGTGCTGTGTCTCTCCGGGTGGCCCATCCTGTATCGCGCTGAGCGCCTGGGCCGAAATGGGCGCCCGCTCCGCCTCCTGAAGCTCAGGACCATGGTGAACGGCGCCCACGACATGCTGCCCGACCTCCTGGTCGCGAACCCGGCGCTTGCGGGCGAGTACAGCAAGAAGCTCAAGCTTCGAAGGGACCCACGGAGGACCAAGATAGGCGCCACCCTCCGTCGCTTCAGCATCGACGAGCTACCTCAGTTCTGGCACGTGGTCACTGGAGACATGACGCTGGTCGGACCAAGACCATACGCCGTCGAAGAGAAGGACCTCGTGGCGCCGTATCCCGAGATCCTGAGCATGACGCCGGGGGTGACCGGCCCCTGGCAGGTACGAGGACGGAGTGAACTGCCTCCGGAGGCGCGGATCGCCCTCGACGTCCGGTACGCGACTCACGTCACGATCGGTCGCGACCTGCGGTACATGCTGGCGACCCTGGATTGCCTGATGCGCCCGAACGGACAATGAAACTCCTGCTCATCGGCATCAACTACGCGCCCGAAGAGACTGGCATTGCCCCGTACACGGCCGGCCTTGCGGAGCATCTGACCGGCATAGGCCACTCAGTCGTAGCTGTGACCGGCCTCCCGAGCTACCCGCAGTGGCAGGTGTACGACGGCTATCGTCGTCTGCTGTGGCGGCGCGAGCCCCACAACGGCGTGGATGTTCGCCGTCGCTGGCACTACGTGCCCCACAGTCAATCGGCCGTGCAGCGGGCCATGTACGAGGGCACCTTCCTCCTCACGGGTCTTTCCACTCTGGCCCTGGCGCGGCCGGACGCGGTGCTGGGAATCGTCCCGAGCCTCAGCGGCGGCTTCCTGGCTCGCCTGGCAGCGTGGCGGTACAGGGTGCCGTACGGTCTCATTCTGCAGGACCTGATGGGGAGGGCCGCAGAGCAGAGCGGCATCAGCGGCGGCGCTCGGGTTGCCGGCCTGGCGCGTGCCGCGGAAGGGTGGGCCGCGCGCGGGGCTGGGGCCATCGGCATCATCGCCGAGGGGTTCCGGCCGTACGTCGAGTCGTTGAGTGTTGAACCAGGCCGCATCCGCCGTGTCCGCAATTGGACTCACATCGAGAAGCCGACGATGGATCGGGCTGTCGTTCGGCGGCGGCTCGGCTTGCCGCTGGGCGCCACGGTGTGTCTCCATGCCGGCAACATGGGGTACAAGCAGGGGCTAGAGAGCGTGGTGGAGTGTGCACGCCTCGCCGCTGGCTGCGACCGGCGTCTTCTGTTCGTGCTGATGGGCGAAGGAAACCAGAGACGGCACCTGGAAGGAATGGTTGGGGAGTACGGTCTCCCCAACCTCCGATTCCTACCCCTCCAGCCCAAAGACCTCTTCCCCAACGTTTTGGCGGCGGCCGACGTCCTCTTGGTCAACCAGAGGGGCGTGGTCAGCGACATGTCGTTGCCGGGGAAGCTAACGGCCTACCTCGTTTCCGGCCGGCCGGTCGTCGCGGCGGTCGCCGCCGACAGCGAGACGGCTCGGGAATTGGTGGCCTCCGGGGCAAGCGTCCTTGTCGAGCCCGACAGCCCCGAGGCCCTGCTCGGCGGCATCCAGGATCTGCTGCGGGAGCCGTCGAGGTGCGAAGAACTGGGTGCGGCTGGCACCCGATACGCGGCGGAGATCCTCTCGCCGTCGGCCGTCCTCAGACACTACGAGGAACTGGTCAGCGACCTCTCGGCGGCGGCGCCGCCGGGCCCGCAATCCCAAGAGCAGTGGGGGCTACGCGCGGCCCCCGACAGCAACGGATGCGAGAAGGAGCAAGTGCCATGGACTGGCCATCAGCGCGCGTCCTAATCACAGGCGGAGCATCGTTCATCGGATCGCACCTCGCAGACGCCCTCGTGGCCCGAGGAGTGAGGGTGCGTGTCGTCGACGACCTCAGTAGCGGCAATCTGGCCAACATACGGGGCCACATCGACTCCGGCGATGTTGAGTTCTTGGAGGGCGACCTCTTGGACCAGGACATCGCCCCGCGCGCGGTGGCCGAGATGGACGCCGCCTTCCACGCCGACCGGGAGCTCGTGGGCGCATCGCTGGCAGGGCGTCTGACGGAGCGATGAGATGTCGCTGAGCGCTACTCCGCGTGCCCTGCGTTCCCGTCCCTTGCTGCGGCAGACCATGAATCCGCTTGTGAAAGCCGTACGTGCCAACGACAGGCGCATGACGAGGTTCCACACGGAGCGCGGGGATGTGATGCCCTTGGCCGCTTGGTGCAGTCTGCCGGCGGCTATCTGGGATCGGGTGACCGGCAGGATCGGTGACGCACCGTGGATTGCCCCCGCCGCCGTGTCGTTCCTGGCGTGTGTCCTGAAACCGGACTGGAACGTGTTCGAATTCGGTTCGGGGGCGTCGACCCCGTGGTTCGCGGCGCGTGTGGGTCAACTGATTGGCCTTGAGCATGACCCGAACTGGCACAGACTCGTGTCCCAGCAGCTTGCCGATCGTGGCATCCAGAACTGCGATCTGCGGCTGGTGGAGCTGGAGCGCTTCACCACATACATGCGCCGCCACGAGGACGAGACCTTTGATCTGGTCGTAGTAGACAACTCCGAGTACGAGCCGGGAGACCGGTTGCGGTGCGTCGTGGCGTCGGCGCCCAAAGTCAAGCAGGGCGGCTACTTGGTCCTGGATGACTCTGATCCGCCGCCCTACCGGGAGGCTGACGCGCTCCTTGCGGGATGGGCGGTTCGCCGGTTCGTGGGAGTCAAGCCGCTGCCCCTAATGGCCGTGGAGACCTCCGTCTACCAGCGCCCCAGGCACCAAGGAGTGAATCAGCAACAGGCATGAAGTCGGTATCCAGCGCTCAACAGTGTGAAGCGCAAAGTAGGCTCCTGCGGTATCTTGCCGGGACTGGCGCGGCGGCCGGCGTATCGGAACCGCCGTTAAGGCGGGTGGTCAGAGGCCTGGTACCGGTGCCCCTTCGGCCAGTGGTGCGTCCTTTGGCCACTGATCTCTTGAGCCTCCGCGAGCGGCACCGCGCTGTGAAAATAGCGCAGCGCGTCCCCCTGAGGCTCCACCTTGGGAGCGGTCGCTCGCCCAAGTCTGGCTGGGTGAACGTAGATCTCTTCGGCGACCGCGTGGACCTGGCGTGGAATCTGCATCGTTCGCTTCCGTTTGAGGAGAGCAGCGTCGATGCGGTCTTCCACGAGCATCTGCTGGAGCACTTCACCCTGCAGAAGGGTTGTGCCCTGACACAGGAGTGCTACCGAGTCTTGAAGCCGGGGGGCGTGCTACGCATCGGGGTTCCGGACGCTGCCGCGTACGTCCAATCCTACTTGCAGGAGGGTGGCGCCCCCATCACGTCGGCGTATCCGGGCCGGCCGACGCCGCTGCTGGCGATGCAGGAGGTGTTCTACCGGCACGGCCACCGCACCATGTACGACTTCGACACGCTGGCGCTGGTCTGCAACGCGGCAGGCTTCGTGTCAGTGGAGCGTCGGCGGTTCGGCGAGAGTCGTCTCACACCGTGTCCCGACAGCGAGCACCGGCGACCCTGGACGCTCTACGTTGAGGCCGTGAAATGACCTCCTCACGACAGCTCAGCGTCGCCACCGCTGGCTCGGTCGCCGCCGGTCTCGTCGGGCAGGGTGCGCTGATGGTGGCCGGGCCGCTTGTCGCCCGCATGCTCGGGCTCGATGGACGCGGCCACCTTGCGGCGCTGGTTCTGTGGCCCGCTGTAATCGCGCAGGTCGGCAATCTGGGGGTCCCGCTGGCTGTCACCCAGTTCACGGCCGAGGGGCGAGTGCCCGCGAGACGCCTGGCCCGCGCCGCCATGTCGTTGGCCGTCCCTCAGGCACTCGTTTTGACTGCGATTCATGCTGTGGTGCTCGTGTTGGTGTTGAGGGATGAGCCGCTGTCGGTTCGTGCGGCGGGGGCCATCACACTGGCGGCCGTGCCCGGCGCGCTGGCGCAGCGGTATGGGCTGGCAATGCTCCAGGGACGGCAATGCTTCGCGGCCTTCAACGTGCTGCGGACGTTGCCGGTGGTGGTGTATGCGGCCGGAGTGGCCGTGGTGTTCGCCCTTGGCGTGACGACCATCGTTCCGGTTGTGCTGGTCCTGACAGTGTCCAACGTTGCCGGTGCTTCGATCACCCTGGCGACGGGTCTACGGGCCGCCGGGAGCGCCGCTGCTGGGTCGGGCTTGGCTGATCGGCGGGAGATGCTCAGATTCGGCCTGCGCGGCCTTCTTGGCAGCGTCTCTCCGGTAGAGACCTTTCATTTGGACCAGATGGTGCTGGCCCTCTTCATGGCGCCAGCAGCGCTGGGTCTGTACGTCGTGGGGCTGGCGTTCACCAATTTCCCACGCTTCCTCGCCCAGAGCGTTGGTATGGTGGCCTATCCCAGCGCTGCGGCTCGTGCTGACATCGCGGCTGCGCGGAGGACGATGTGGGCCTTCTTCTGGGCAGGGACGGCGATGAGCATTGCCGTTGTCGTTCCCTTGCTCTTGGCGGCCGGGTGGCTTGTGCCCTTCTTCTTCGGCAACGGGTTCAGGGACGCGGTCAGCGTGACCCAGATCCTGCTGCCTGGCATGGTGTTTGCCGGCGCCCGCCGCGTTCTCGCCGATGGCCTCAGAGGCCGGGGGCACCCGACGGCGGGGACGCTGGCAGAGGTGGCGGCCTGGGTCTGGCTGGCGCCGGCGCTCGCGATGCTGGTTCCCCTCTGGGGCGCCAATGGCGTGGCCCTGGCCCTGAGCAGCTCCTACGCCGTGAGCTTCGGCGTCCTGTTGGCTCACGCGGCTGTCCTCGGCGAGATGGGGTGGCACCACGTCTTCGTGCTGCCACCGCGAGAGGCCTCGAGCCGCCGCCGCCTCTTTCCGACGCCAAGGTGGTCGTGATGCGCCTGGCAACAACGCTCCCTTTGGCTGCCTTTGCCCGCGCTCCGGCCCTATCTGAGGAATCATTCGAAGGGTACCTGAGGTATCCGAGGCTTCTCTACTACGCAGGCACGCTGGCGGTCGGACACCTCGCTTTCCGTCCCGCGCTGACCCTGACGCTCTCCGACTACCTCTTCGTCGCAGCGCTGTTGCTCGCCTTGCCCGCGGTGCTGGGCCCACGTGTTTCGACTGTTGGATACCGGCCGTCTGGGATCCTGCTCGGCACAGGCCTGTTCGCACTTGGTGCGCTCCTGTCGACGGTTGGCAGTCCCCAGCCGGTTCAGTCGCTCGCCGTGGTGGCGAAGTTCTCCTTCGTCACCCTGGTGTGGCTATGGCTTGGGACGGTGCTCTTGCGGCGCACTGACCACATCAGGACTGCGATGGCCTGCTGTGTGCTGTCCATGTCTGTGAGCGGCGCGGTGGCGCTGGCTCAGCTCCTCTCTGGTGACGGGCTGGTGCTGTCCAACCCAGTGATAGGGCACGGGCGGATGATGGGCCTCGCCGACCACGTGAGCAACCTGGGCGCCTCGTGCGCGGTCGCCCTGGTGGCTGCCTTCTGGCTCGTTCTGCGTGCTCCCAACCTTGTGGTTAGGCTTGGGACGCTGGTGGTGCTGGTCATGGTGGAGGCCGGGCTGGTGCTTTCCGGGTCGATGAGTGGGTTGGTGGCGGCGGCGGCCGGCGTCGCCTTGATGACCGCACTCGCGAGGCCGTCTGCTCGTCTTGTCGCGCTCGTCCTGTTTGCGGCCGTGGCCGCCTTCGGGCTAACGCAGCTCCAGGCAATCGAGAGCGCATCCACGCCCTGGGAGAGCGTCGAACGTGTTAGTGGAGCAGAGGAAACCGTAGAGATAGGCACATTGCGGGTACGCTTGGACTCCTACAGGGCGGCACTCTCCCGGGTGGCCCGAAACCCGGTGATCGGCGTGGGGCCCCAGCCGGGCGGCGTCAAGACCGAAACGGGGATCGCCGTGCACAACCTAGTCCTCGGGGCGTGGTACGAGGGTGGGGGCTTCGCCGCGCTGGGGCTCGTGCTGGTTATTGGCTCATGTGCGGCCGCCGGTATCGGTGCCTTGGGGCACGCCGAAACCGGGGAAGGGCGGTTCTTGATCATCGTTCTACTCGCCTGTTTTGGCGCATTCCTGGTGTTCGCGATGGGAGCGCCCACTCTCTACCCAAGGTACGGTTGGGCAGCGGCGGCACTTCTCCTGGCTGTGAGGTCGCAGCAGCTCGCGCGAGACCGCGAGGGGCCGGTGTCGGCTGCGACGACACGAGGCGCTCGACCGGGCGGTAGTCAAACGATTCCAGCGGCACGCACGCATCGGGGCGGGACCGGCGTGCTGGCAGGATGTGTATCGGATAGCAGGAGGCGATCCTGATGCGAGTCTTGGTGGCCGGCGGAGCCGGGTTCATTGGCAGTCATGTTTGCAGGGAGATTCTCGGCATTGGGCATGAGGTCATCTGTCTCGACAATCTGGTGACCGGCCGGTTCGAGAACGTCGCGGAGCTTGAGTCCGAGCCGGGGTTCGACTTTGTCCGCGCGGACGTTGCGCAGGCCCCGAGCCTTCAGGTGGAATTGATCCTCCACCTGGCGTCGCCGGCCAGTCCCGTCCACTACCAGGAGCTGCCGCTGGAGACGATGCTGGCCAACTCAGCCGGCACGCATCGGCTCCTGGACCTGGCGGCGGAGAACGGCGCCCGCTTGGTCTTCGCCTCCACGTCCGAGGTGTACGGCGAGCCCCTGGAGCACCCTCAGAAGGAGTCGTACTGGGGGAACGTCAATCCGATCGGGCCTCGCGCCTGCTATGACGAGTCGAAGCGGTTTGGTGAGGCGCTGCTTGTAGAGTACCGCCGCAAGCACGGCGCGAACGCTACCATCGTTCGGATCTTCAACACCTACGGCCCGCGCATGAACGTCGATGACGGTCGCGTCGTGCCGGCCTTCATCACGGCGGCGCTGGCAGGAAGGCCCATCCCCATCCACGGCGATGGTCTGCAGGCCCGCTCCTTCTGCTATGTGTCAGACCTGGTGGAGGGGCTGCTGCTTGTCGGCCTCGACTGGGGTGCGGATGGCGAGGTCTTCAACATCGGCCACCCCCACGAGGTTACGATGCTCGAGCTCGCCGATGTGGTGATACGGCTGGTGGCCGGCAAGAGGCGTCTGGTCTTTCAGCCACGGCCGCAGGATGACCCCACCCGCCGTCGTCCCGACATCGGGCGGATGCAGCAGCGCTATGGCTGGCAGCCGCAGGTCGGGCTGGAGGAGGGCATGGCCAGGACTATGGCCTACTTCCGTT
>DAOULP010000022.1:0-11244 GCA_034420175.1 Dehalococcoidia bacterium
CGCGATGAGCCCCTCTCGCCCAAACACACGCATCAAGTCAAGAGCCTCTTCTGGGCCAAGCTGGCTTCCCGACCCCCGTTCCAGCGCGACCTCGGCCGCACGGTCGAACAGGAAACAGGTCCGAACGGTGTGTGAGCAGCGTCGCATGATCTGTCGGCAGGGGCAGTCTGCAACGGCCATGGCGCGGGCGTTCCGCACGATCGCGGCCAGGTCCTCAACAGGGAGCAGGACGGATGGGTCTTCAACGGCGTCAACATGAGGCAGCACCCGATCCGGTTTGGGTGACTTCAGCTCTGATGCCCGGTGCTCGGCCCAGCCTTCGGTCTGTCTCCACGTGCGCCACAAGTCGGCGAGCGGCTCCCCAATCAGAGGAATCGCTATGTGAGCGGACTCGTAGAATTCGCCCCAGTGGCGGACCAGGCGAACGACCTCCTTGCCTTCTTTCTGGCGCCGAACGGTGAGGGCTAGTCTGAAGGCACGGTCCAGCCGCTCTCCGGCCCGCTTGGGACTTATGCCAAGACGCTGGGCCACATCCTCGACCGTCCCTGGGAGCGCGAGCAACGCTTCGGCCTCCTCGGGCGTCACCATGAGCCGCCAGATCTGAGGAATGAACTTCGAGTGGCCCTGACCTATTCTCTCGGCAAGTTGGTCGTATGCGTCCACATCAGTTGTCATCGTGCTCCTCCCGCGTTCGACCGGCCGACTGCGCGCCCGCCTCGCGCGCGAGTTCGGGACGGCAAGCCGTATGCTGGCTGGTGAATGCCCTCACGATGGCCAGACCAAGGAGAGCATATGCTTGCTTTGGGAATCTGTCCATTTCCTGTCCGTGATCAACCGCCGATCCAACCTCTGGGGCCCGCTTTCCCTCCCTTCACCTGAGGGCCGGCAAGATGCCATCCGCCCTTCTCTGATGACGATGACGTGGTCCAGGCACTCCCTCCGTAGCGTGCCGATCACTCTCTCCGCAATGGCGTTGGCCCTGGGCGCCTGGATCGGGGTAGAGATGGTCTCGATTCCAGGGCGGGCTGTCGGCTTCCGATAATGGAGATTGCGTGTCCTCGGCGCCCAACCGGCGCTGCCTGCCGGGTGTTTTGGCGGCAGAGCATCTGCCTATCACGCAGACGGTCAACCGGATCGCGGAAGGTTCGAACGGGTCTTCCGTGGGGGCGCTGTCACCTCAGGGCTGGCCGGGACAGCCGGGCTCGCCAACCCAGCAGATGCGGCTGAACAGATGACTCCCAGGTACAGGATCGTAGGAGTAGCAGCAAGGTTCGTGCAACGAATACCGTCGGCCTTCGGGAAGGCATGCAATCCCCATTCCATGCCCTCGCTGACCGAGCGCCTCAACAGCGCGACGGCGTGTGGGATGGGTCGGGGTGTGGGTGGGCTGTGGGGGGTGCCAGCCGATCGAGGCCCCCATCTTGGAGCTCGGCGGTAACGATCCCTCCGTCAGAGATGCCGGGCGTCGGTGGTGGCGTGGCGCGGGGCAGCGGTTCAGTCGCCCGAGCCTGCGCCCGGCCTCTGGCTAGCGGCCCTTGAACTGCGGCCTCCGCTTCTCCATGAAGGCGCGGCGTCCCTCGACGTAGTCCTGGCTTCTGAAGCACTCCTCGACGAGGCGAACGCAGGTCTCCATGTCACGGCTGTCCGGGTCCAGCAGCGCCTGGCGAATGGCGAACTTGACCGCCCTGACGGTGAGAGGGGCATTCGCCGCTATCGTCTCCGCCAGCTCGCGGACAGCGTTCTCGAGTTCACGTGGGGGCACCACGCGGTTGACCAGGCCCATTTGCAGGGCCTCCTCTGCCGAGAATAGACGCGCTGAGAAGAGGATCTCGTTGGCGTGAGCGGGGCCGACGAGTGTGACCAGCGCCCTCACGCCGGAGAAGCCGTAGCCCAGACCCAGTCGGGCGGCAGGGATCCCGAACTGGGCGTCGTCAGCCGCAATCCGGATGTCTGCTTGCATGGCGGCCGCGAGACCGCCGCCGACGCAGTAGCCCCGGACCATGGCGATCAGCGGCTTCTCCAGCGCGGCGAACGCGGCCATAGACCGGGCGCTCGCCTCATCGAACGCCTTGCGGGCCTCCGGGGTCGAGCGCTTGCTCTCGAACTCAGATATGTCGGCGCCCGAGACGAAGGCTCTGTCGCCCGCCCCGGTCATGACTACGACGCGGACCCCGTCGTCCCCTTGGAAGTCCTCGAGGATCAGCGGGACAGCCTGCTGCATGTCCATCGAGACGGCGTTGCGCCGAGCGGGGTTGTTGTAGATCATCCACCCGATGCCGGCGTCCTTCTTGACGATCATCTTGTCCGTGTTCAGTTGCATTGGAGGTCTCTGCGGTCAGACAACGCCGTGCTCGCGAAGGCCGGCTATCGCCTCGCCGTCGTACCCCAGCGCCGCCAGCACCGACTCGGTGTGCTGGCCCCTGTCCGGCGCGGCGCAGCGCATGTGCTGCGGCGTGCGCTCCAAATGAACGGCCTGACCGACGACTTGGACCGTGCCGAGCGTCGGGTGGTCCACGGGCGTGGCGATGCCCAGATGGCGAACCTGCGGGTCGGCGAATGTCTGGTCGATACGATTTATCGGACCGCAGGGTATTCCGGCGTCGTTCAGCAGGCGGACCCAGGCGGCGCTCCTTCGCCTTCGTGTGTACTCGCTGAGTTCGGCGTTGAGTCCGTCGCGGTTCTCCGATCGCTTCGCCGGGTCGGCGTATTCGGGCCTCCCAGGAAGCGCGTCGGCGCCTATCGCCTCGCAGAGGATGCGAAACATGCGGTCGCCGGGGGCGGCGATGTTGATGTGACCGTCGGCTGTCGGGAAGACACCCATGGGTATGAGTGTTGGATGATGGTTCCCGGCCTGCGGCGGCACCTCCCCGCCGATGAGCCAGCGCGCGGCCTGAAGATCGAGCATGGCGATCTGCGCCTCGAGGAGCGAGGTGTGCACCCATTGCCCCTCGCCCGACCTCTCGCGCTCGAGCAGCGCCACAAGGATCCCGATCGCCAGGGACATGCCGGCGGCGAGGTCCGAGATCGGCACCCCCACGCGCACTGGACCCTGACCCGGAAGCCCCGTGACGGACATGAGGCCGCCGAGACCCTGAGCGATCTGGTCGACGCCTGGCCGGTCTGCGTACGGGCCATCCTGGCCGAAGCCTGAGATGCTGCCGTAGACGATCCTCGGATTGAGCGCCCGTACCGCCTCGTAGTCGATGCCCAGGCGGTGCTTGACAGCGGGCCGGAAGTTCTCGACCACCACGTCGGCTTCTCCTACCAGCTTGAAGAAGACCTCGCGCCCTTCCTCCTTCTTGAGGTCCAGGGTGAGACAGCGCTTGTTGCGATGGAGGTTCTGGAAATCGGGCCCGTGTCTCTTCATCCCGGTGTCCGTGTCGGCGTCCGGGGGCCCCGGCGGCTCAATCCGAATCACGTCGGCGCCCCAGTCAGCGAGTTGGCGCACCGCGGTCGGCCCCGCCCGCGCGACGGTCAGGTCGATGACGCTGAACGGCGAAAGGGGAAGGCTGGCTGGACTCACAGCGGTTGCACCTCCCGTCATGGCGCGCCCGGAGCCGTGTGACCTATTGGCGAACGTGTGCGCGAAGGCTGTCCGCGGGGTGAGGCCAGGGCTGTTACCCAGCCGCTCTCGGGCGCTGTTACACCTTCAGGGCATTGCGTCTCAATGCTGGCCCAGACGGCTCGACGTGTCAACGCTTCAAATGGGGCTGAGCCTCGGCGCCCGGCGCCGGTCCAGAACGATGGGTTGTCCACGTCTCGGTGGAACCCAAGCGCAGGTCTGCGGCCTCAGCCGGCCGGGCGCCCGTGTCGATAAGTACTCTGAAGCGGGGCGGGGCGCCTCACGGGCTGGCCATCGGGCGACTGTGACGCCTGACCTGCGATCGCGCGCCAAACCTTGGACGTTGACGGCCGTATCGCCTTGTGCTTGAATGGGGCCGATGATGGGGCACACTCAGTTGTAGACTCCGTCTCGCTACCCGTTTATGAGGAGACTTGAACGCTGGGTCTGGTGGAATTCATGGTCATGGGCCGCTAGCTCAATTGGCAGAGCAGCTGACTCTTAATCAGCAGGTTCCAGGTTCGATTCCTGGGCGGCTCACCAGAGGGGAAGTGTCGGAACTGGTAGACGAGCATGATTTAGGATCATGTGCCGCAAGGCGTAGGAGTTCGAATCTCCTCTTCCCCACCACCCATGCCCGGCAGGCAGCATCTCCGTCGATAGCCACCGATGGAGGTCGTGTCGGTAGTTGAGTTGACATAACGGACACCGCGCACCGTGCGGCTGAGGCCGACGGTCGGGGAGGGACAATGACGACTCTGCTCCAGGTGAATGAGCTTCGCACCCACTTCTTCACGGATGAAGGAGTGGTGAGGGCGGTGGATGGCATCAGCTACGACGTGGAGGCAGGGGAGACGATGGGGCTGGTGGGGGAGAGCGGATGTGGGAAGTCGGTGAGCGCTCTCTCGATCCTCCGGCTCATTCCCAGCCCACCGGGGAAGATCGTTGCGGGCGAGGTATGGTTCGACGGCGACAACCTGCTGCAGGTGGACGAGGACGAGATTCGACACATCCGCGGCAACCGGATCGCGATGATCTTCCAGGAGCCGATGACGTCGCTCAACCCCGTGCTGACCATCGGGCGCCAGATCACCGAAGCTCTAGAGCTCCACCTGAAGCTGCACCGGAAGGCGGCCAGCGATCGGGCCGTCCAACTGCTCGAGATGGTCGGTATCCCGGAGGCCCACAACCGCCTTGGGGACTACCCGCACCAGTTCTCAGGCGGGATGCGACAGAGGGTGATGATCGCCATGGCTCTCTCCTGCAACCCCAAGCTTCTCCTAGCCGACGAGCCCACCACAGCCCTTGACGTTACCATTCAGGCCCAGATCCTGGAGATCATGGCCCGACTTAGCAGGGAATTCGGAACCGCCGTCATCATCATCACCCACAACCTTGGTGTTGTGGCGCGGTACGCAGACCGTGTCAACGTGATGTACGCCGGTAAGATCGTGGAGTCGGCCAGCGCCCGTGAGACCTATGGTCATCCGCGACATCCCTACACCCTGGGGCTGCTGCGCTCGGTTCCCCGGCTGGACGAGGCGCGCCGGGACAAGCTGATCCCAATCGAGGGCGTGCCCCCGGACTTGGCCAACGTACCCCAAGGCTGCTCCTTCTACCCCCGCTGCTCGTTCCACATCGACCGCTGTCGGGAGGAGGAGCCGTCTTTGGCGCTGGTAGACGAGAAGCACTACGCCGCCTGCTGGGTGGACGTCAGGCAGGGGAGGCCCAACGCCGATGACTCGTGAATCAGGGGCCAGCAGCACGATGACTGCCAGCCAGACCAACAATGTCCTGGTCGACATCCAGGGTCTGAGAATGTACTTTCCCGTGACGGCGGGTATCATCTTCCAGCGCAAGATCGCCGACGTGAAGGCCGTCGACGGCATCTCCTTCGCCATCCGGCGTGGAGAGACCCTGGGGTTGGTGGGGGAGAGCGGCTGCGGCAAGTCCACGACCGGCCGCTGCATCCTCCAGCTCTACCGGCCCACCGAAGGCCAGATCCTCTTCGGCGGACGAGATCTGGTGAAGGTCAAGGGCGGCGAGCTGCGTGCCTTCCGCCGCAAGATGCAGATGATCTTCCAGGACCCCTACGCCTCGCTGAACCCGCGGATGTCGGTCGGGAGCATCATCGGCGAGCCGCTGGCCATCCACTCGCTGGCCCGGGGACGTGCTCGCAGGGAGCGTGTGGCCGAGTTGATGCGCATCGTCGGCCTCAACCCCTTCTACGCCAATCGATACCCTCACGAGTTCAGCGGCGGCCAGCGCCAGCGTATCGGGGTCGCCCGCGCCCTGGCTGTGGAGCCCGACTTCATCGTCTGCGACGAGCCGGTGTCTGCTCTGGACGTGTCCATCCAGGCACAGATCATCAACCTTCTCATGGACCTCCAGCAGCAGTTCGGCCTTACCTACCTCTTCATCGCCCACGACCTCTCGGTCGTGCGCCACATCAGCGACCGGGTGACCGTCATGTATCTGGGCAAGCTGATGGAGCTGACGGGCCGCAACGAGCTCTACGACAACCCTCTGCACCCCTACACGAAGGCACTGCTCTCGGCGGTGCCCATCCCGGACCCGGTTGTGGAGTCCAAGCGCGAGCGCATCATCCTGACGGGGGATGTCCCCAGCCCGCTCCGGCCGCCGCCGGGGTGCGTGTTCCACACGCGCTGCCCGATCGCCATCGAGGAGTGCCGCCTACAGGTGCCGGAGTGGCGTCAGGCAGCGTCGGATCACTGGGTAGCCTGCCACCGGGTGTAGCGCGCGGACACGGAGGCCGGGCTAGGGGAGAACTGAGGAGCAACAGACGGGCGGTCGGGTTCGCTGACCGCCTTCTCTTCGAAGGGAAGTGATACTTGGTATCAACGGCCAACCGGAGGATACCATGAGGGGCTGGCTGGGCACAGTACGGTGCCATCGTGGGGTTCCCGTGCTTCTTGTCCTGATCTGCCTGTCGCTGGCCACGACGGGATTGGCCACGGGCTGCGGCCAGGACGAGCAAAGGGAGGCGGCAGGCGAAGGGCGCGTCAAGGTTGTCACGAGCGCCGAGCTCTTCGCCGATATCATCCGGCCGGTGGCTGGCGAGCGGGCCGAGGTCGTCGCCCTGGTGCCGGGCGAGGCCGACCCCCACACCTACGAGCTCAAGCCCTCGCAGGTGGTCGATGTCACCGAAGCGGATCTGGTGCTCCTCAACGGCCTCGGCCTGGAGGAAACGCTGCTGGACGTGATAGAGAACAACGTCGGCAGCGGCGTGCCCATCGTCGAGATGTCGCAGGGTCTGACGCCCATCGATGGCGAGCATGAGGACGAGGACGACCATGAGCACGCCCTAGGCAATCCCCACTTCTGGCTCAACGTGCGCTACGCCATGCACTACGTAGAGGTGGCCCGCGACGCCCTCATCGACGTGGACCCGGAGGGCGAGTCCCAGTACCGGGCCAACACCGAGGAGTACCTCGCGGAGCTAGACGAGCTGGACCGAGAAGTGGAGGAAGCCGTCGCCTCCATACCCGCCGAGCACCGCAAGCTGGTCACCTTCCACGACGCCTTCCCCTACCTGGCCGAACGCTACGGTCTGGAGGTCGTGGGCGTCGTCGTGCGGTCGCCGGGGCGCGAGCCCAGCGCCGGCGAGGTGGCGGACCTGGCGAGACTGATCAGCGCCGAGGACGTCCCCGCCGTCTTCAAGGAGCCGCAGCTTGGCGCCCGCGTCCTGGAGCTCGCGGCCGAGGACGCCGGCGTGGAGGTGTGCACCCTGTACAGCGGGGCCTTCCACGATGAAGTGGATACCTACCCGAAGCTGATGCGCCACAACGCCGAAGAGCTTGTGCGCTGCTTGAGAGGTGGCCCCGCCTCGCGTTGAGTGCCCTCGGGCCCTATGCTACGATCGCCCTGGCATGGACCAGGCGCGCATTCGCAATTTCTGCATCATCGCCCACATCGACCACGGCAAGTCGACCCTGGCCGACCGCCTCCTGGAGGCTACCGGCACCCTGGCCGCCCGCGACATGGGCGAGCAGGTGCTGGACCAGATGGACTTGGAGCGTGAGAAGGGCGTCACCATCAAGGCCAAGGCCGTCCGCATGCTCTACACCGCCCAGGACGGCCTCGAGTATGAGCTGAACCTCATCGACACGCCGGGCCACGTCGACTTCGCCTACGAGGTCTCCCGCGCCCTCACCGCCTGCGAAGGCGCCCTTCTCGTCGTGGATGCAGCCCAGGGTGTCGAGGCCCAGACCGTCGCCAACGTCTACGCCGCCCTCGAGCACGACCTGCTCCTCGTCCCCGTTGTCAACAAGATCGATCTCCCCAGCGCCGACCCGAAGGGCACGGCCGCCGAACTAGTCGGCGCCCTCGGGTTCTCCATCGACGACATGATCTACGCGTCGGCCAAAGAGGGGACGGGAACCGAGGACGTGCTGGAGGCCGTGGTCCGGCGCATCCCTCCGCCCGGCGGCGCCCGGCGGGCACCCCTGCGCGCCCTCATCTTCGATTCCAAGTACGATTCCTACAAGGGCGTGCTGGCCTACGTTCGAGTCGTGGACGGCGAACTGCGGCCGGCCGGGCGGCTGCGCCTCATGGCTACGGGCAGCCCCGTCGAGCCGCTGGAGCTGGGCGTCTTCCGACCGGCGCTGACTCCCGTGTCCGCCCTCACCACGGGCGAAGTGGGGTACGTCGCCACCGGCTTGAAGAACGTCACGGACTGCCAGGTGGGCGACACGTTCACCGACCTGGAGGCGCCGGCCCCCGAGCCGCTGCCGGGCTACCGGCCCGCCAAGCCGATGGTCTTTGTCGGCCTCTACCCCGTCCAGTCCAACGACTACGGCCTCCTCCGCGACGCCCTCGATAAGCTGAAACTGAACGACGCCTCCCTTGCCTACCAGCCCGAGTCGAGCGCCGCCCTCGGCTTCGGCTTTCGCTGCGGATTCCTGGGGCTGCTGCACATGGAGATCGTGCAGGAGCGGCTGGAGCGGGAGTACGACCTCAGCCTGCTGGCCACGGCGCCCAGCGTCGAGTACGTGGTCCTCAAGACCAACGGCAGCGAGCTGGTCGTCGACAACCCGGCGGAGCTGCCGCCCCCGAACGAGGTGGTCGAGATCCGGGAGCCCTGGATGAACCTCTCGGTCATTACGCCGGACCGCTACCTGGGGACGATCATGGAGCTGGTGACCGGCCGTCGGGGCGAGTTCCGGCGCATGGACTACCTCCAGCACGGGACGGCCGGCGCCGCAGCGACGACGGGAGTGCGAGGACAGGCACTCGTGCAGATGGAGTACCAGATCCCCCTCTCCGAGATCCTGGTGGACTTCTACGACGAACTGAAGTCGAGAAGCCAGGGATACGCCAGCATGGACTACAGCTTCTCGCACAACCAGCCGGCAAAGCTGGTGAAGGTGGACATCCTGGTCAACTACCAGCCCGTGGACGCCCTCTCGTTGATCACGCACGCGGAGAAGGCGCCCATCCTGGGCCGGGTGCTGGTCGAGAGGCTGCGCCGCCTCATCCCGCGCCAGCTCTTCGACGTGCCGGTCCAGGCTGCGGTGGGAAGCCGTGTCGTGGCGCGGGAAACGATCCGGGCCCTGCGCAAGAACGTGCTCGCCAAGTGCTACGGCGGCGACGTCACCCGCAAGCGCAAGCTGCTGGAGAAGCAGGCCGCCGGCAAGAAGCGGATGAAGATGGTGGGCAACGTCGAGATCCCCCAGGAAGCGTTCATGGCCGTCCTCAAGCTGGAGAAGTGAGAGGGCGCCGGATTCGGATAGGAACACGGGAGACTGACGTGGGCCAAGGGCGCAGCTTCTACAAGTGGTTCTACAACAACGTCCACAGCCGCTACTACAACCTGCTCATGACGTGGTGCTTTCTGCCCTTCGGCGGCGAGGCCAAGGTGCGGCGGGCCATGCTCGAGGAGCTGCCCCTTCAGCCGGCGGACAGGATACTGGACATGTGCTGTGGCACGGGCAACACGACCTTTGCGATCGCGGAGATGCTGGGGCCACAGGCGACGGTCAAGGCTATCGATCTGTCGGACGGCCAGATCGGCGTAGCGACGAGGCGGAACCGCTTCTCGAACGTCGAGTTCCTGGCGATGGACGCATCCAGCACATCCTTTGCTGCGGGAAGCTATGACAGGGTCGTGATCCCCCACGCTCTTCACGAGATGCCCAGGCAGACTCGACTGGCCGTGCTCGCAGAAGCACGACGCGTTCTCAAGGGCGGAGGAACGCTGGGGGTGCTGGAGATGGACAACCCTCCCAGCTGGCTTCGCCGCCTCTTCCTCGGTTTCTGGTGGTTCTTCTGGCTCCCCTTCAACTTCGAGACGCCTACCCGCAGGGATATGCTGAGGCAAGGACTGGCATCGGAAGTCAGGGAAGCAGGCTTCGCCGACGTCTCGAGGACATCCATGTACGACGGCGTCTTCCAGGTGGTTCGAGGCCAGAAGGCAGGTGGGGCGCTCGCCGGCGAGCGCGCGTGAGGCTGGAGAAGGCAGGTCATGCCGAGGAAGAAGGAAGCTGTCTCGACGACACTCGCGGCCCGTGTCCTGTTTCACGCAGATCGCGTTTGCTGTGTGTGCCGCATCCGAGGAAAACCCGTGCAGATCCATCATATCGATGGGGACCCAAGCAACAACGCGGTCGAGAACCTGGCGGTTCTCTGCCTAGATTGCCATCGGGACACGCAGATTCAAGGCGGCTTCGATAGGAAACTAGACGCGGATCAGGTGGTGCTCTATCGGGATGATTGGCACCGTCTCGTAGCCCGACAGCGCGCAGCCTATGGGGCGGTCGCGGATGCGTCTAGCCCCGAACACGTCGGCGACGTGGAGGCCATAACATCAATCGCCGACATCTACCGGGAGAACGAGGAATTCGTCCTGTTGGCGATGCTCTACGATGCGATTGGGAACTGTGAACTACGTGACAAGTACATTGAGCTTGCGATCGAGAAGCAGCCCCGGGACGAGGCCGTTACCTTCCTGCGTGGTCTTCAGCGAAAGCCAGAGCTCATTCCCACCGATGTGGCCAAACGAGAACTCGCTGCGCATGCTGCACACGGCGCGTGGGAGCAGAGGGCACGTCTGTACCACGTTCTGGGCAGGCACCGCGAGGCGGTGGTGGACTACATCCGCGGCATTCGCCGATCGCTCCGGGAGAAGCGGATCTTCTCCGCTGCCTTCTATCTCAAGGAAGTGCTGCAGAAAGGCCTGGTAGACGAGCTATTCGTGCTCGCACTCAAGGAAGCTGCCGACAGGGGAGACCTGTGGTGGCAGGTGAGGGCGCTCCAAGAACTCGGGTGGGAAAAGGAGTTGAACGAGCTTCTCCTGCAAAATGCGGCGGAGATAGAGGCTTCGGAAGACCCGATGCTCAGTGTGCTCCTAGCACGGGCGAAGGGCGATCCACATCAGTACGTTGAGGCCCGGAAATCCATGGCGCGGGCGACTCACCTGGAGGTAGGGGATAGCTGAGCCAACAGCGCCCTGCAACTCCCCGGGGCCCGGCGAATCCCAAGCGGCAGAGCCGTCGCAGCCGGAGCGAACAACGGGTTCTCACCCAGTCATCCCATCCCCCCGTCGCTGCCGATGATGTTGCCCATTTGTGGTAGCGGAGGGCTTCTCCGCCAAAGGCGGACCCGCCGCCGGCGGGAGCCCTCCAGCGGCGCTGTGGAAGGCTGAAGCCTTCCTCTACAAGGCT
>DAOULP010000023.1:0-7645 GCA_034420175.1 Dehalococcoidia bacterium
CGGAAGGAAATGAGGCTCCCGTAGTGCTCGCCGTCCGACCGGGCAGCCAGCCAGGCATTTGTGTTGTCGCGGTTCTTGGGCGTGAAGGGGAGAATGAGGACGAACTCCTCCCGCGCCTCACCGGGCACCCGGGTGATGAGGTAGTAGGGCTCTAGCGGCTGTTGGCTCTCGAAGAAGAGCTCGTTGGGGATGTTCCAGAGGTCCTCCTTGTTGTAGAAGAGCTGCGGCTCGACCATGTGGTAGGTCCGGTAGATCTCGGCCTGCACCGAGAAAAGGTCCTCCGGGTAGCGGATGTGGTCGCGCAGGGAGTCGGGCATCTCCTCGATGGGCGTGAACAGATCGGGGAAGATCGCGTCCCACGTCTGGACGATCGGGTCCTCTGGCTCGGCGATGTAGAGTGTGACCTCCCCGTTGTAGGCATCGACGACGGCCTTAACGCTGTTCCGGATGTAGTTGAAGTCACCCTGGTAGGGTTGTGAGTAGGGATAGCGGTCGCTGACGGTATAGGCGTCCTGGATCCAGAACAGGCGGCCATCGGCGACCACAAGATAGGGGTCGGAGTCAAGGCGCAAGAACGGCGCGATGGTGCTTACCCGGTCCGGCACCTGGCGACGGTAGAGGAGACGGCTGTCGCCGGTGATCTGGCCGCTGATCATAATGTTGGGATCGCCGAACTCCCAGGCGTAGGTGAAGCGGCGCCAGAAGGAGTTGAGGCGGATGCCGCCCCCGCCCTCATAGCTCGCGTAGACGCTCGTCGTCTCCAGTGGATAGTCGAACTCCTCCTCCTCACTGTTGACGACGACGTAGGTATCTGTCTTTTCGCCGAAGTAGATCTCCGGCCGCTCTATCTCCAGCAGCCCCTTGGGCGGGATGTCCTGAAGGAAGAGTTCCGGTAGCCCTTCCTCGGTCACAACGTTCACCGGGCTCATGGCCAGGCCGTAGCCGTGGGTGAACTGGAGGCGCTTGTTCACCCAACCCCGGGCGTCCTCCGGCAGCCGGTCGGTATTCAGCTCCCGTGCGGCCAGCATCACCTGGCGGTACTGCCCGTCGATGACGTAGCGGTCCACGTCCACGTCATTGAACTCGTAGAGCTGGCGCAGGGCCTGGATCTGGTTGAAGGTGTCGCGCAGGGGCCGGGGGTCCCACAGGCGCATGTTGTCGACTGTCTGTGGGCTGGCGGCTACTTCCTCGGCCGTCACCGCTTCCTCGGCGGGGAAGTTGCTCTCGACAATGCGGTCGAGGCCATAGGCGCGACGGGTCTGCTCGATGTTGCGTTCGATGTAGGGGCGCTCCTTGGACAGCTCGTTCGGGTTGACCTCGAAACGCTGCACGGTCGCGGGGTAGATCAGGCCGCCGACGATGGCGGCCAGCACCCACAGGACAACGGAGCCCAGCGGCAGCCAGAGGCCTCGGCGCAGGAAGACGTTGGCCATGATCAGCAGCGCCGTCAGCGACGCCAAAGCCATTAGGACGTAGATGACCGGGACTTGGGCGTGCAGGTCGGTGTACGTGGCCCCGAACACGGGGCCGCGAGTCGAGTAGTTGAGGTTGAAGATGCCCAGCCAGTAACGCCAGACGAACAACCCGATGATGATGACGACCAGCCCCGACAGATGGGCGCGGATGCCGGTGGTCAGCTCGAACGGCGCGCCGCCCAGGAGGCGTCCGGCGGTTGCCACGCCAGACCTCAGCACGTACGCTCCGGCCACGGCGAGGGTTGTGACGATGGCCGCTCCCAGGGCCCAGCCCTGAATGAAGCGCAGGGCCGGCAGGCTGAAGACGTAAAACCCGATGTCACGGTTGAAGGCAGGCTCCGTCTCTCCGAAGGACTGGCCGTTGAGGTAGAGCAGTATCGTGTCCCACTTGCCGCCAGCGAGGGAGCCGAAGATGACGGCCAGGAACAGCGAGGCGGCGATGATCCCCACGAGGATGATTCGGCGCAGCCCCGCCTCGTCGATGGCGATGATGCGCGGTGCCCCCTCGGGTCGGCGCATCAGGCGAAGCGCTAGCAGCAGGTTGCCCAGGAAGAAGGCCAGGAACACCCCGGCACCGGCGAAGAAGAGCCAGATCTTGGTGATGATCTGCTTGGAGTAGACCGAGCCATAGCCCTCAGCATCGAACCACAACCAGTCGGCATAGATGCCCTTGCCGATGTTGAGCACTATGTAGAGGATGACGAGGACCACGCCGGCGGCAATCCAGCGCGCGAGGCCGCCACCGGGCCGGCCGGGCCTGACACCAAAACGGAAGGGAGGCGGTGGTGGCCCCAGCGGCTCTTGATCTCCCCTGCGGAACGTCTCGAAGAAGCTCATGACTCTCCTAGGCGATCACCGTGCCCGTGGCCTCCTGGCCAGCCAACCGATCCATCAAGCCCTCGCGCAGTGCGTGCGGCCGGCGCCCATCCAGCACGACAACGCGTGTGCCAGTCGTGGCGGCGGTCAGCGCTGCCTCGACCTTTGGGATCATACCACCTGCGATGGTGCCGGAGCTAACCAGCGCGCGCGCCTCGTCGGCCGACAGGCGTTGAATCACCCGTCCCTCGCCATCGAGGATGCCTGCCACGTCGGTCAGGAAGACGAGGGTGCTCGCCTTCAGGTGGCGGGCCACCTCGCCGGCGACGGTGTCGGCGTTCACGTTCAGGAGCTGCCCGGTGACGCTACCCCCTTCCTCCTCGATGGCGACCGAGGCAACGACCGGGACGTACCCCATGTCCGCCAAAGACCCCAGGAGGGCTTCGTCGACAGCCGTGATCTCCCCGACGAAACCCAGTTCGGGCCGGGCGCGGCGGGCCCTAAGGAGAGCGCCGTCGGCTCCGGAGAGTCCGACCGCCCGGGCACCGAGAGCGTTGAGGGAGGCCACCAACTGCTTGTTCACCAGTCCCGCCAGGACGGATACCACCACCTCCAGCGCGTCCGCCTCGGTCACCCGGAGGCCATCCAGGAAGCGGGCCTCTACCCCGTGGATCTCCAGCCAGCGACTCACGAGGTCGCCGCCCCCGTGGACGACCACCAAGCAGCGGCCCTCTCCGTGAAGGGCGGCTACATCTTCGAGCGTCGTGTCGTGGGCGCCCAGCGTGCTGCCGCCGATCTTGACGACGGCAATCCCGCCTGCCATTGTGCCTCTCAGGTCGTGTACTCGGCGTTGATGCGCACGTAGTCCTGCGTCAGGTCGCAGCCCCAGGCGGTCGCAGCGCCCGGCCCGAGACCCAGCTCCACCTGTATGGTCACCTCCGGACCGGCCAGAGCCTCGCGCAGGGCCGCCTCATCGAAGGGCTCCGGCAGGCCCTTGGCAAATACCGGCACCCCTTGGAGGCGGAGGTGACAGCTCTCCTCTCGCATCTGGGCGCCGCTGTACCCGGCGGCCGTGAGCACGCGTCCCCAGTTGGGGTCGCAGCCGTGCACCGCCGCCTTCACCAGAAGGGAGCCTGCCACCGCCCGCGCCACTCGGCGGGCATCGGTCTCGTTGGCGGCGCCTTCGACGTGTACCTCGATGAGCTTGCTCGCACCCTCGCCGTCCCGGGCCAGCTCCCGGGCGAGATGGATGCATACTTGGGTGAGGGCCGCCTCGAACACGGGCGCGGCGCTGTGGCCGGGCCCGATGGAGTCGTCGCCGGGCCCAGCGGCGGCGCCGTTGGCCAGGGCCAGCACCATGTCGTTGGGGCTGGTGTCGCCGTCGATGGTCATCATGTTGAACGATGCGTCGGCGGCACGGCCCAGGCTCTCGCGTAGGAAGTCCGCCTGTACGGGAGCGTCGGTGGTGAGGAAGGCCAGCATGGTGGCTACTTGCGGGTGGATCATGCCTGACCCCTTTGCGCAGCCGCCCACCAGGTAGCGCTGGCCGTTATGGGTGAGCGAGGCGGCGACTGACTTGGGGACGGTGTCGGTTGTCATGATGGCGCGGGCGAAGTCGAGTCCACCCTTGCGGCTGGGCTGCAGGTCGGCCAGGGCCGAGCCGATGCGGTCCATGGGCAGGTACCACCCGATGACGCCCGTGCTGGCGACGACGACATCCTCTGGTGCCAGCGAGAGCTTCTCGGCGGTCAGCCGGGCCATCTCCTCGGCGTCACGCAGGCCCCGCTCGCCCGTGCTGGCATTGGCACAACCGCTGTTGGCCACGACGGCCCGCGCTCGCCCGTCAGCCAGGTGACGCTCCGAGACCAAGATGGGGGCCGCGCGCACGCTATTGACCGTGAAGAGGGCGGCGGCCGTGCACGGTTCGAGCGAATGGATGACGCCGACATCGAGCTTGCCAGGCGGGGTCTCGCGGATGGCGGCCCGAGCCGCCCCGGCCAGGAAGCCCAGCGGGCTGGTGACGCCGCCTTCAAACACGGAGACGGCTCCGTTGCGCACGCCGAGGTCGGAGGGCTTCGTCATCTCAGGCACAGGATACCCTTGGTGCTGGCTGGCGACCACGGAACGGGCTGGGGTGCCACTACGGGTAGATCGCCAGGTCTTCCAACCCAGTGGTCTCAGCGAGGCCCAGCATCAGGTTCATGTCCTGGACGGCCTGGCCAGCGGCACCTTTCACCAGGTTGTCCAGGCAGCTCACCACCACCAGCCGTTCCGTGCGCGCATCGACAGTGGGGTAGAGAAGGCAGCAGTTGCTGCCCAAGGTGTGCTTGGTCTGGGGCGGCGTGTCCACGACCCGAACGAAGGGTTCGTCGCGGTAGAACTCGGTGTACACCTCGCGCACCCGGGACCGGGCACCGTCGCCGGGCGGCAGGCGGCCCGGTGCGAGAGGAGCGTAGCACGTGCTCAGGATGCCCCTCGTCATGGGTATCAGGTGCGGCACGAAGGTGATGTTCGGCGCCGGTGCCCCACTGAGGCGCGAGAGCTCTTGGATCATCTCCGGCAGGTGCCGGTGCCCGTTCAGGCCGTAGGCCGAAACGCTCTCGTTGGCCTCGGCGTAGTGGTAGGTAAGACCAAGCGTCCGGCCGGCGCCCGAGATGCCCGACTTGCTGTCGACGATGATCTCCGGGTCGATGAGGCCCGCCCTCACCGCCGGTGCCAGGGCCAGGATGGCGCCGGTTGGATAACAGCCGGGTGCGGCCACCAGGTGAGCCTTGGGTACGTGCTCCCGGTGCAGCTCGGGCAGGCCATAGACGGCATCGGGGAGCAGGTGGGGTGCCGGGTGCTTCTGGCCGTACCAGGACTCGTATTCGTCCACGTCGTGCAGCCGGAAGTCGGCGCTCAGGTCCAGGACGGGCAGGCCGGCCTCGACAAGGGGCGCTAGAACCGCCGCGCTGGCGCCGTGCGGCAGGGCCGAGAAGGCCACGTCCACCGAGTCCAGCTCCTCGCCGACCGTGAGGCCGAGGGGCGCCAGGTGGGGGTAGACTTCTCCCAGCGGCTTGCCTGCCTCCGAGCGACCCGTGACGGACGACAACCGTATCTCCGGGTGGCGCCAGAGGATCCGAGCCAACTCGGCCCCGGCATAGCCGGTGACGTTGATGATGCCTGCGCGCTGCATAGATGAACCGAGTATACGGGGGGCGTCAACGGCAGGCAAGGCGAGTCGGCCGCCCGCACGCCACCGGGGCGACGTGACAGGGGCTAGCCGACCTCGCCCTCTGCGTGCCCTCTAGTCGATGGCGTAGAGGACGTCGACGGTGACGCTCACCTCCAGCTCCCCCACCTCGATCGGTGTCGCCGCCGCCTCGTCACGTGCCATCGGGACTGATTCGAGGAACGAGATCGGTCCAGGGCCGACGCTCTCGTCAATCGATATGGGATCGCCAAGCTTCACCCCCGCCAGGTCGGCCAGGCTCTCGGCCTTGGCCCGGGCGTCCGCCATCGCCTCCTCGCGGGCCTCGGCGCGGAGCGTCTCCGGATCGTCGATTGTGAAGCTGAGGTTCTGCACCTGCACGAGGTCGCCGGCCGCGTCGGCCACGTCATCGATGAGATCCCCCACGCTGTCGAGGTCTCGGACCTTGACCTGGGCGATGTTAGTGACGCGGAAGCCTGTCAGTACCCTCTCCCCGTCCGGATACTCGTACTCCGGCTCGATTCTGAACTGGCGGGTCTGGATGTCCTCGTCAGCGACGCCGGCATCCTTGACGGCGTCCAGCGCGTCATTCATGGCCTCGGCGGCGTCATCGCGTGCCTTGGCGACGGTCTTTGCCTCGGCCGACACGCCGAGGTCGACGAGCGCAAGGTCCGGGGCGCCCGACGCCTCGCCTTCACCGCTCACATTGATGCCGTGTATCGCCGCCTGCGGCTGGACCTCGACCGTCTCCCTGGTGCAGGCCGTCGCCGCTAGCGCCAGCCCGGCGATTGCCGCCAGGATGAGTGGTGTTCGCATGGTAGTCACCTCCTGACCGTCGATCCGGGCCGAGGGCCCCGCGTCTCGACTACGTACGGCTTCCGGCGCGTCCCTGCCGACGCCGCCACGCTACGGCGGCAAGGGCAACAAGCAAGACGCCGCCGGCGGCGCCCTCGAACCCACGCAGAACCCAGCGCCCGGTGTCGTTGCCTTCCTCCACACTTGGCGCTCGCTCCTCCAGAGTCGGCGCCTCGGCCATCGTATCGGCGTCCACGGCGGCTTCGGGGCTGCCGGCCTCCTTCTCCTCGTCACCCACGGCACGCTCCCCGGGAACGGGAGTGGGCGCGGCCTCCGCCCCAGGCGCTGGTTCGGCGACGTCAGGCGCGGGCGTCGCCTCGGGCGCGATGCCCAACATAGGCGACGGTGCGGGCAATGCGCCCACAGACTGTGCTCCGCCCTCGAATGTGTCCTCGACGGCCATCTGCACCGCCGCCTCCTCCGAAGCGCCTCCCCCACCCAGGGTCCCCAGGTCCACACCGACCAGCGCCAGGAGAAGCAAGAAGGACGCCGCGGCCGCTCCCGCAGGGCCGAACGCCCACGCTACCGGCCTGGATGGCGCCTGGACCTGCTCCGGCCGCAGGGCGAAGGACCGGGGCGCGGACACCGAAGGTAGAGCGCGCAGGCCCTCAACCACAATCCGCAACTCGTCGAGCTGACGGCGGCAGGGCTCGCATGAGAGCAGGTGCTCCTCCAGGCGCGCCGACTCAGCGGTCGAGAGGCGGCTATCCAGGTAGGCGGACAGGTCCTTCTCGCTGAACGGGTGTCTTCTGACGAATGGGTTTCGCACAGCCTTGCCTCGGGCGGCCGGAGCCACGGCCCTCCTACTGGTTTGGACGCTGCCCTGGCCGGGAAAGTTCCCCCTGCTCTAACAAGTAGCTCCGCAGCCGGGCCCGACCGCGGCTGATTCGCGATTTCACCGTCCCCAGCGACGAGCCCATGGCCTCGCTGATCTCCTCGTAGCTCAGTCCCTGCACGTCGCAGAGGACCACGGCCAGCCGTTGGTCCCCGGGCAGCGTGAGGAGTGCTGCCTGCATGTGGCGGGCCTGCTCTCGGCGGAGAGCCCACTCCTCCGGACCGGCCGAAGGGTCGGGCGGGTCGAACGCGGCCTCACCATCGGCGGACGGCGTGTCCAAAGACACCTGCGGTCGTCGTCGACGGCGCCGCAGCTCGTCGGTGGAGGCGTTGGCGGCGATGCGCAGGAGCCAGGCGCGAAAACTGGGACCGCGGAACCGGCGTATACTACGATAGGCGGCCAGGAAGGTCTCCTGGGCGGCGTCCTCGGCAGCCTCGCGCAGGCCCAGCATGCGCCAGCAGAGGTTGTAGACGC
>DAOULP010000024.1:0-13507 GCA_034420175.1 Dehalococcoidia bacterium
GAGAACCCGGACTACCTGGCCGAGATCAACAAGGAACTGGAGGACCTGGGCCTCCAGTACAAGGGCACCACGGAGGTCAAGCACCTCATGTGGGTCCTCCAGGAGCACCTGGGCCTGGACCAGCTCCGGAAGGCGGTCACCCGCCCGCTGACCGGTCTCAAGGTGGCGCCGTTCTACGGCTGCTACATCGTCCGGCCCACCAGCGCTCTGGGCTTCGAGGAGCACCCGGAGCGCCACGAGGCCCTGGAGAACGTCATCAAGACCGTGGGTGCCGAACTCGTGGACTTCCGTGGCAAGAACCAGTGCTGCGGCTACCCCATCGTCAGCGACAACGAGCCGAATGCCTGGGCGATGGTTGGCAACCACACCATGGCGGCCAAGGAGCTGGGCGCCGACGTCATGGTCACGCCTTGTCCCCTCTGCCACATGAACCTGGACGGCGTCCAGCCGGCGGTTGCGCAGGCCCGCGAGACGCGCATCGGACTACCGATCGTCCACCTGCCGCAGATGGTGGGGCTCGCCCTGGGCATAGAGGCGTGGGAGCTGGGCTTCGACCGCCACGCCGTCCCGATGAAGAGCGTCCTGGAGAAGATCGGGGTGTCATAGCGCTCCGCCATCGAAGTGTGTCGTGTATCGCAGGGGCGTACCTTCGGGTGCGCCCGGGGCCGACCTAAAGGTTGGCCCCTACTGTTTCACTCCAACCCCTCGCAAGCAGGGTGACATCACCGGGTAATTCTTCCTCGCGGCTCTTGACATCCGCCCCCCCGCCCGCTAATCTCCACGCGGCAATGGTCCCCAGTCGCTACAAGGCACGTGGGGACGTTACGGACCGGCCACCGGCCGGGCGCCGATCACGCCGGGAGGTGAGGCATGTGGGTACGCCGGCTCTTCCTGTCGTTGCTTGTCTTGTCAATGCCAGCGCTCTTGCCAGCGGGGGATGCGGCGGCAGTGGAGCTTCTGGCGGACAGCGGCTTTGAGAGCGGAGATCTCCCCATAGCGTCGCCGTGCGGCAACCCAAAGCCATACTCGTATGGTCATTGGACCGCCAGATGCCAAAGCTCCACCGGGATCGTTGAACTGGTGGAGTCTCCAGTCCATGAGGGCGATTGGTCTCTACACGTGGACACCCTCACTTCCGATGTGGGCCGGTTTGCGTGGCAGGACATGTGGACGAGCGAGACGTGTTATCAGTGGTCGTTCTGGGTGCGCCCTGGCGTCGGCACAAACCGCGCAACCCTAGTCAACGATTGGGACCGGGGGGAGGACGCGGGAGCAAACCATACCGCAACCTATGTCGGCATCGAGGAGGTCGGGACAGACTCGTACAGGCTCCACTTCTGGGGCTGGGACACGGGAGTGCCGGGGGTTGCGGGAGGCATTGACACGGGTCAATGGTACAGGTTCGACGTCCTGGCTGACTCCACGAGATTGATCCAGGGGCTCTTCGTAAACAGCCAGGAGAAGAGGCGTGTCCTTTCGGCAACGGCGTTCCCGCCGGAGACGGCCATAGTGGGGGACCTCGGCGGCACCGCGTGGCAGGGGGAGTATCATTTTGACTCGTTTTCGCTTGACGTGTCCGGCTGCCCTCGGGACAGTGACGCTGATGGCCTTTTCGATGGCGCTGAGATGCTGGATCACGGCACGAATCCCCTTGTGGCAGACACCGATGCCGATGGGTGCGCCGACGGCGAGGAGGTGTCCCCTAGCTCACCGCCAAAGCCTGGCAAGGACGCTCCAGGCTATGACCCGCTAGCCTGGTATGACTTCTACGATGTTCCCGTGCCCGCCGTCGCGGACCCGGGTGCCAACGGTCCGAGAAACAAGGTCGTGGACATCAGCGACGTGCTGGGGGTTCTGTTCTACACCTTCGCGGATGACGACGGTCCTCCCAATGCGAATGGCGTGGACTACGACACTGTGAAAGGCTCCTGCGGTGTTGGCGGGGTCCCAGATCAGGAAGAGGGCCTTTGCTATGACCGCTCGGGAAGCCCCGACCCCAATCCGCCGTGGGATGCTGGCGAGCCCAACGGCGTCATCGACATCGGCGACGTGCTGGCCGTGCTGGCCCAGGCCAACCAGGTCGATTGCAGCGGGCCGCCGTAGCATCGTCGTCGGGTCGTCAGGCGAGGGCCAGGCTTGAGCCTGGCCCTCGCCTTTTCGTCTTGGCCTTGCGGGAGTGGTTGGGGGGAGGGCTGCCGTCGGCCCGCTCATTCCCCAGGCCGTGTTCTGCCCTAGTGTTGGCCCGGTGTTCGGCTGATGGGACTGGCAGGCGTGGCAGGACCCGGCGCACTCAGCCAGGAGGTGCACCAACGACGAGGCGGTCGCTACGCAGGACCTCTTCTTGACATTTACGATCTCTTGTCGCCATGATAACTATTACTACTTCGGTCGAGTGTGACGGAGAGGAGGATCCGCATGGCTGCGCAACCGTCGGGCCAGCAGTACGAGTATTTCGAGGAGGAGGCGGTCGGCATTCTGGAAGACGCTCTCCAGCAGGAGTTCAAGGCGCGTGACTACTACCAGTCGTCGTCGCTGAAGCGCCCCTGGAAGAAGGAGACGAAGGAACTCTTGGAGTGGCTGGCCGGCGAAGAGTCGAAGCACGCCCAGCTAATCACCGAGCACCTGGAGGAGATGAAGCGGCGCCTGACCACGATTCACTACCAGGCTGGACCCAAGGAGGAGTAGCCAGCCGACGCGATTGGCGGGTCCCGTTCGGGCGGTGGCTGCCCAGGCCGCGTGGTTCGATCGTGGCGGCCCGCCATGTGACATGGCCGTGGGACCAGAAGGCGAAGGCCAGGCTCAAGCCTGGCCTTCGCCCTTTCGCCTTGGTCTTGCGGGGGTGGTTGGCAGGGAGGGGTGCCGTCGGCCTGGCCGTGGCCGTGTTCTGCCGTCGTGTCTGCGCCGTCTTCGGTGGTTGTCTTGAGGGCCTGAGCAGGCGGCGTGACGTCGGGTGTCGTCGCAAGCAAGCGAGGGTGAGAGCCTCTGCGACGCCTTGGACTTGGGGAGAGCACGAGGTCGCTCTTGGCAGCGACGCCAAATGCCAAATAGTGTAGCGTGACCTGTTGACAAGCTTTGGCGGCAGGAGTAGCGTACGCTCGCACAGACGGTCGGGCCCCTCGCGGAGGCACCATCAGCGGCATATGGGAGGCGAGCGGTTGCGCGGCCGTGGTCGGCTTGCCGAGCTTCACGTGGCCGGGCCCGAACGCGGAAGAGTCGGGACGTGGGTCTGTTGGCCCTGACATTGCCCGCGGCATGACAGTCGCCGGTGGGGCCGAAGGCGCAACAGATGCGGCTGGGGCGAGAGGGGGTGGTGCAAGCGCAGGAGTTGCCTCGTGACATAGAGCCTGCTGTCCTGGTCCGCACGGAGCGATAGTGGGGAGGGCATGCGTAGATGAAACGGAAGCTGGTATTGCCGGCGGGGGCAGCCGTTGCCGTTGTGGCCGCCGTCGTGGTTGCGCTCAGCCACCTCGGACCGGCGCCCCAAACGTCGGCGGACAACGCCTCACAGTTGATGGACATGGTGCTGTGCGAGGGGGCTGGTGGATACAACGATCCTCTCTGCCCGCCCGCGGCTACCACCAGCGGAGACGGAGACGGCATCATCGAGGTCGGTGAGAACCCCGCAGTGGTCACTCGTCTGCTGATTGATCCGCCTTATTCCGACTACGATCAGCCGTTGTTCTTTGTGGCCTATTCGACATGGACCGGTCTTGTCCCAGGTGTGGGATTCACGGACGGCGCGATTGTGGGAAAGGCCGATCTCACGATCCAGTCCAACCTGATCGCCCCCGGCAGTTCCAACGTCAGCGCTCTCACAGGGCAGCCGCCCATCTGCGACGCAGAAGGCGCCGTTCCGGGGACGACCCTGGAAGACACGTTCAATCTCTACGACGCCGATGTGGAGATGGGCACCGTGGTCGCGACGACCGACGAAAACGGCAGCGGCTTTGCCGACGACCAGGAGGACCTGCTGGACGCGACCGGGGCCCCGGGACCCAACGGCCTGCTGGACGGCAGCGACCTCATGCCGGACAGGCTGGCGCTCGATGTAATTCCAAAGATTCAGGCCGCCACCGGCGCCGGCGCGCCCATCGTCCGTGCCTTCGGAGTGGCCGAGCTGGTGAGAGTTGCTGGCATTCCCGTGTACCGGTCGGTCAACTACTTGACCTTCGTGCTGCCGGACGGCGAGTACCTGGGTGTCACTGTCGTCGGCTACCCGGGCGGTGCCCGCAGGGAGTGTGGGGACCCGACGAGCAACATCCTCGAGCAGACGCTGCTGCTCTGCCCGCCGTCCGATACCCGGATCTACCTCTACGGCATCACCCAGGACAACACCGAGGCCTGCGACACCGACGGCTGCGCGGGTTCGCCGGCCCCGAGCATCCCAGGTGGGGAGATGAACCGGACTGCCGTTTGGGAGGGCAAGTTCACCTACACTACCCTGATTCCCACCGACGCCAACTACGACGGTGACATGGCGGCCGGCAGCTTCGACACCTGCACCGACACGGTGAGCACGGACAGCGACCTGCCGCCCTACCCAAAGGGCGAGACGGACCCCGGTGACATGGGTGATCGCTGGGACAGCTCCTGTGACGTCGCTCCCGCCTCCTCGGACAACGACGGCGATACGCAGGTCAGCAACGCGGCGCCCATCACGGGCAGCCTGCCGAATGACCCGGCCTACTGCAACCAGCCCTACGCGACCTTGTGCAAGTGGGATTGCGACCAGGACGTGGACGGCGACACCTACCTGAACACCGTCGACAATTGCCCCACCGCACCCGACGTCGACGTGCTGAACGAAGACCTTGACGGCAACCCGGCGACGGGCGTGGACTGGCAGCTCGACAGCGACGGCGACACGGTTGGCGACATATGTGACCCGGAGCCCGACATCCCGGGGGACGGCAACGGCTACTTCATCGATGCCCACCCCCACGGTCTCGACACCGGCGGGGACCCGCCCGGCGGCGCCGGCTTCTACCATGACCATGACTTCCGGTGCACGGACGGGTTCGCGATTCCGGGCGTCGAGGTGGAGGGCGACTCCCATGCCTGCGAGGCGGTGGTCGACAGCGGCAACGACAGCCGCCTCGACTGGGAGGATCTGGACGACGACGGCTACTTCGACGTCGGTGAGCCCGTCGCCGTCCTCTCGGACAGCGACTCCGACGACTACACGGACGGCTGTGAGGCCGTGAAGGACACTGACCCGCTGGAGCCTGCCTCGATGCCCGGCCCGACAGGTACTCCCGGCAACTGCGACGGCGACAGCCTGTCGGACGCGGAGGAAGTGGCGCAGGGCTCCGACTTCAGTGAGCCCGGAGTGGCCACCGTAACCCCGACCCCGACGGGCACGCCTGTGTGGAAGCCTGTCGCCGAGGCCGAGTGCACGCACCGGGTGGTAGGCGGTGATCCGACTGAGGTGGACATCGTCTGCCACCTTAGCGATGAGGAGCTCGACGGGCTGGTGTACGACTGGGAGATCGTCTACAACGACCAGGTCCCGACCTGGCCCGACCCGCCGCAAGAGCCGGTGGAGTGCACCCTGACCGATCCGGACACCGGCGTGCAGTCCCCTTCGAGTTGGACCGGGCTGATCATCGACATGGACGGCGACAGCGTCGTCGAGACGGCCAAGTGCAGGGATGTCGCAGTGGCCGACCCTTGGGTGGTCTCTGAGTGTCGCGACATGCACGTGAGGGTGGCGGGAGACGCTACCATCGGCAGTCCGATGGAGATTCACCTGACGGACTCGGCACAGAACAACATCGGTGTGATGGAGAGCGTGGAGAGCCCGGACCTGCCATCGGACTGCAGTCCACCGTCTACGCCCACCACGACTCCCACACCGGAGTCCTGCCCCATGGACGTAGTCTTCTTGGTCGACGACACCAGCAGCATGGCCGCCCCCATCAGCCAGATGGTAGGCGCGGCCGCGAACCTCGTCAACGCGGTTGTCACTACCTCCGGCGGGGACTACCAATTGGGGCTCGTGACCTTCAAGGACGACGTGCTGGTAGTGGATGATCTGGGGCCCGCAAACGCCTCCACAGTGCAAGCCAGCCTGGCTGGCCTTGCCGCCAGCGGCGGCGGTGCGGTCCCCGAGGCATCGGATGAGGCACTGAACACGGCTATCAACAGCCTCCCCGCGCGCCCGCACCAGACGGGCAACTTCAACGGCGTCTGGCGAGCCAGCCCTGCCGTGAAGAAGATGGCCTTTCTCATCACCGACGCACCGCCTGGTGGGTTCAACGACTTGTACGAGACCGTGGACGTCATCAACGCCTGGAGCTGGGCCCTGGGCGCGGATGCCGCCCGCATCCTGATCTTCCCCATCTTCGTGCCGGGCGGAAGCTACTACGACGAGACGCTGGACATCATGCAGATGTACGCCACCACGACGAGCAGCGTGTTCGTCGAGACCGACGGGTCGGGCAGCCGTGCGGCGCACGCCATCCAGCGGACCATCGAGGCCTGCGGCAGCCCCATTGAGATAACAGGCCGTGTCAGCACTGATCTGGAGGGGAGGCCGGTCCTCCACAACATCTGGCCCGACAAGGAACACGTGATCAAGAAGCGGCTGGGCGCCCCGGATGGAATAGACTCAGCCTACTTCACCCTTGGGAACGCCTCTCATAGTCTGAACGGCTGGATGACGTACGTCGGAGATGGCTACTGGAGCATCTCCGTGATGATCCCCCGCGACTGGGGTGGCATACACACCATCACCATCGTTGGCTACAAGGACGGCAGCCCTGTGGATACCGAGTCCATAGAGGTAGTACTCACGGATCCGAGCGGCCTCATCCTCGATTCGTGCACGCTCGCAGGCATCGAGGGCGCCAGCGCCACGCTGTACTACTACGACCCCGACCTTGAGACCTTTGTGGTGATGGACCCCGTCACCTATGCGGGGATGCTCAGTCCTGAGGTGAACCCCCAGCCGACCGACGGTGGAGGCTACTACGCGTGGGACGTCGTTGACGGCGACTACTACGTACAGGCGACTGCCTCGGGCTACGACGTCGTGGACAGTCCCACGGTGACTGTGCCGCCGCCGGTGACCGACCTCGACATACTCCTCACTCCACTGACGCCGCCGGACTCTGATGGCGACACGCTGGACGATTGCGTGGACACCGACGACGACAATGACGGTCTCAGCGACAGCGAGGAGTTCAATACCCACGGGACCGACCCCTTGACCGTCGATACCGACGGGGACGGCTGCGCTGACTCCGAGGAGCTTCCGGGCGCCCCCGCACCCAAGCCCGGCTCGACAGGGGCCTACGACCCGCTGGCCTGGTACGATGTCTTTGACGTGCCGGTACCCTCCCGAGTTGACCCGAACGCCAACGGTCCGAGGAACGGCGTGGTGGACATCAGTGATGTGCTGGCGGTCCTGTTCTATGCCTTCGCGGAGCCTACCGGCATCTGTGGCGACAACCCGAACGCCAACGGTCTCGACTATGACTGCAACAAGGGTGTCGACACGGATGGCGACACGGTGGCCGACATCCCTCCGGACGGCGTGCCGGACGGACGTGACTACGACCGATCAGCCAGCGCCGAGCCCAACCCGCCCTGGGAGGCCGGCGAGCCCAACGGCATCGTCGACATCGGCGACGTGCTGGCGGTTCTCGCGCAGGCGTTTGCGGTGGACTGCAGCGGACCTCCGTAGTGCTGCCATGGGTCGAAACAGCGAAGGCCCGGCTTCAGCCGGGCCTTCGCCCTTCCTCGTCGCGCTGACGGGCGAACTGCCCCCAAGACCACGCGCCACTGGCGTGTCAGGGCCCGAGGCCGTATTCTGCGGCCAAGCCCGCACCACGCAGTGTGGCTGGTGGGGAGTGAGCGGCCGAACAGCAACACAGGAGTGACGGCATGAAGGCACTGGTCTATCGGGCCCCGGAGCGGGTCGAGGTGGTGGACGTTCCCAAACCCAGCATCGAGAAGGCGAACGACGCCATCCTGCGGGTGACGACGGCCGGCATCTGCGGCTCTGACCTGCACATCTACCACGGCGGCCTGGGGGCTGTCGATGGCCTGATCGTCGGCCACGAGTTCGTCGGCGTCGTCGACGAGGTGGGCTCGGCGGTGGAGGGGATGGCCGTAGGGCAACGTGTCTTCGTCGAGGCGGGACTGCGCTGCGGCATCTGCGAGGCCTGCAAGAGGCAGCTTCCGTTCTGTCGGGAGGGCGGCGTGTTCGGCACTTCGACCGCGCTGGGAACGCTGCCGGGGGGACAGGCCGAGTTCGTGCGCATCCCATTCGCTCAACGCATCACGCACACCATCGCCGAGCACGTGACGGACGAGGACGTCATCCTGCTGACCGACAACTTGCCGACCGGCTACTGCGCGGCGCTGTGGGGGAACATCCAGCCCGGCGACACGGTGGTCGTCTACGGGTGCGGTGTCGTTGGCTTGTGCGCCCAGATCTCGGCCCGTCTCTTCGGCGCGGGCCGCGTCTTCGCCGTGGACCGCCTGCCCTATCGACTGGAGGTCGCGAAGAAGCTGGGCAGCATCCCGATCGACGCATTGGCCGAGGATCCGCCGACCAGGGTGCGCCAGGAGACAGAGCTCTTCGGCGCGCCGGTCGTCATCGAGGCTGTGGGCGCCCGCGCCACCCTGGAGATGGCTTTCCAGAGCGTCCGCCCCGGGGGAACGGTGTCGGTTGTGGGTGTGTTCATGGAGGACGCGACCGTGCCCATGACGATGTTCTCGGTCACCGGAGTGACGCTACGGTCGGGCCTGGCGAGCCCGGAGGTCATCCCACGCTTGCTGACGATGGTGGAGAGTGGCGCCCTGGACCTGAACCCGCTGCTCAGCCACACTCTGCCTCTCTCCGAGGGTCCCCGAGCCTATCGCATGTTCGACAAGAAGGAAGAGGGCGCTCTGAAGATGCTCCTCAAGCCGTAGGGACGGCTCCGCTGTGACGGTGGTGGGCTTTCCGCTGGACGTCGCGGCCGGACAGCGACATGGGGACTGGGGGCGAGGACCGCGGGTCCCCGCCCCCAACCGGGCATCGTTGGCCTGTGGCGCTAGGGCAATTGCACCGGATTCTCATGCCTTTCGTTGTCCAGCGGGTTGGTGTCGTTGAGTCCCTGTATCCGGCATACCGCTCCCGCCCACAGAGTGGCGTCGTTCCAGCCCCAGGGCGTCTGGATGTCGATTGATGCCCCAGCTCCAATCATGATGCTTTCCACCTGCGAGGAGACTACAGGGTAGGGAGGAGGGCCACACGGCGGCCAGTTCCCAACGGGGCACCAAATGGCTTCGCACTCGAGGATGAAGTCAACGCCGACTGGGATCTGGAAGCCAAACTGATTCGTCGTATAGTTCTGGATTCTGACCATTAGCGTGCTCTGCGCCCCTGGATTGCTCGGGAAGAGCTCAGTTATTGCCAGGTCCACCGGCGGAAGCGGGAACCCGATGGAGGAAGTCCTGTCATTGCCGATCAGGTTGTCGGACAGGTCAGGATCATCCCCCGTGAACTGCTCGCAGGTACCCGCGAAGCTGGGAAGGTCGCACAAGGTCACCGTCGTGCCAGGAGCCACCATGATCGACGATGCCTGGTTGTCTCCGATGCCGTTGTTCGAGAGATCGGGGTCCGGACCACCCGCGGGCGGCGATGTGAACGTCTCGCAGAGGCCACAGTATCCAGGGTCCTGGCACAAAGTGGCCGCGCCTGCTGGCGGTGCCGGCGGCGGGGTGCATCCCCCCTGCGTCCCGGACGTACTTAGGCTCAGGTGCTGGATGTCCCAGAAGCTCAGAATGTTGTCAAGACTTGCGTTGGGATTACTGGTATATGAGACGGTGCGCGACATCGTCTGCTGGGGGTACCCCGGCGCACTGGCCTCGATCGTGATTGGGCCGGTCAAGGGAGCCGCTGGGAACGCGAAGGAATACAAGCCGTTGGCGTCCGTGGTGGTGGAGGCCGTGCGCCCCCCGGAATCGGTGTAGCTCACTGTGGCCCCGGACACCGGCACCCCCGTGCTGCTGTCTATCGCCACGCCCCACATGCAGCCCGAGGCCAGCAGCGCTACGCCGATGCTCAGAGCTGCGACCAGAGGCCAGAGGCTGTGATACGATTTCTTTAGGCGAATCATCGGGTTTCTCCTTGGGATCAGGCCGCCCTGGGGCCTGACTTCGAGATCGCATTTGTGTTGTTTGTCGGGTTCCATATCGTCGTCCTGGAAGCCTCCTTCTCGTCCGGATGGCGCAGGCCAGTGTCTGCTCCTACTCCCTAGACAACTGACTGCCCAGAACCTTACAGATCTCCACCACCCGACTTCCACGAGCGGCGGCCGACTCCGGCCCTGAGGGCCGACCGCGACTGCCGTCGGCGACGGCTCGTCGGGCCATACCATCCTAGCCACTGCCCCCGACGCATCGGCCGTCCAGGTGTCTCGCGGGTGAACGGGCCACGCAGATCCTGGCTGTGCCCAGGGCCGGCTTCTTCACACAACCGGTAAGACGCGGGATGACGCCGCCGTGTGCGGTCCCCAGGCGAGCGGGCGGACTCTACTCCCTGGCGAATCGGCTGTCAAGAGGCGTCCTTGAGCCAGCCTTCCTGCTGCGCCATTCAGCCGCCACGTTGCTGCTGGCTCAGGGCGTTCACCACAAGGTTCTCCAAGAGAGGCTAGGTCACTCCACGATTACCGTCACTATGGACGTCTACTCCGATGTCATGCCCTCTCTCCAGAGAGAGGGCGCGCCGCACTTGGACAGGCTGTTTGCGGCGCTCTAGGGACCGCGTTGCTGTCAGAATCGCTGTCAAACCATCGTGACACAACGTCAAACCGTCGTGAGACAACAAGAAAGCCGCTCATACGAGCGGCTTTCGAATCTGATTCCTGGTGCCGAGGGGCAGAATCGAACTGCCGACACCGCGGTTTTCAGCCGCGTGCTCTACCGACTGAGCTACCTCGGCGCGAATTTCATTCTAGGTACGGCCCGTGTGAGGGTCAAGGCGGGCGCTCGCTCGGCGGGTCATCGGTGGCAATGCTTCGCCATCCGTTGCCAGGGAAGACGTCGGGGGCCTCGGCGATTCGCGAGGTCGGGCACGATGCGCCGCGCCACGGCGCGCGGAACCGGGCTAGAAGTCGCTCTCGATCTCCTCGAGGATCAGCAGGCCGATGGTGGCGGCCTCTGCGACCTGATACGGCTGGACGCGGTCGGCGGTGTCCTGAGGCGTGTGGAGAAGGGTGTCCGTCACTCGGTGAACCCAGACGGCGGGGAGGTTGGCGTTGAGAAAGCTCTGCTGGTCGCTGGTCAGATTGGTCGGCGGCTCAGACACCCCGGCTTCGATGCCAGCCCCGGCTGCCAGGCGGGAAGCCATGTCGACGAACTCCGGCGATCCGATTACCAGCCACTCCTCCCCCACCCCCGTCATGTCGAAATTGAGCATGACGTCCAGTTCTTGACGCTCCGCCTCGTCCAGCGCCTCGACGAAGTGACGGCTGCCGACGAGGCCAATCTCCTCAGCACCAAAGAGCACGAAGCAATGGTCGCCCGGCATCTGGCGGGCGGCGACGGTGCGGGCCATCTCCAGGACGGTGGCCGTCCCCGAAGCGTTGTCGTTGGCGCCGGGAGCCTGTGGCACGGAGTCGAAGTGGGCGCCGGCGACCGTGTCGCAGCGGCCGCTGTCCGGCCGCCCGACAACGTTCCGAGACGTTAGCACAAGGGGCGGTCCTGTCTCGATGGAGACCTCCACCGGCCCTCGTTCCAGGAGGGCGACCAGTCGTTCCCCATCCTCGCCGCTGAGGGAGACGACCGGGATGGTGCCCTGAGCGCCCAGGCTCCCCTCGAAGAAGGACGCACTGTCGTTGAAGATGGCGGCGGCGCTGGCGCCGGCCGCGACGGCGTTGCGGACCTTGTCGATGAAGTAGATCTCCCCTCGGCGCAGGAGGGCAACGGAGCCATCCAGCCCTCCGGGCGGGAAGTCCTCAGGGCGTCCCAGTCCGGCGAAGACTAGCTGCGCCTGCACGCTGCCGGCCGTGGACCCGGTGAAGGCGCTTGTCCCCAGGGGTTGCGCCTCTGGGGCGGTCACCCGGAGTGAGGCCTCACGGCCGAACTCGTCCGTGAACTCGAAGGTCTGCTCTTCGACGACGTAGCCGTAGCTCCGGAGCTGGTCGGTGATGTAGCTGGCCGCCTCAGTCTCGGCGTCGCTGCCGGCTGGGCGGGGGCCGACGTCTACGGCCAGGGCCTCGACATGCTGGAAGGCGAGTTCGCCGGAGGGCTCGGTCGCTCCAACGAGGGAGCCCGCCTCGGGCGTCGCGGTAGGCACGAGAACGGTCTGGGTTGAGGGTGGGCTTGGGGTCGGTGATGGCGCCCCGGAGCCGCCGCAGGCCGCCAGTGTCAGGGCGGCCAGGGCAATGACCAGCAACGGTGCGTGGTCAAGCTGCCTCAGCATGGCTGAGCGCGCGGGTGCGACGGCCTGTAGATCAGGGGAGAACGGCATGGCCGCCCCTCTGTCTCATTGCGTATCGGGCTGGGCTGGCGATCGGTCAGCGCTCCCGGTTCCGGCGCCGGAGCCAGTCGCGCAGGCGATCCGCCAGGCTGGGCTCCGACAGATCGATGACGCGGCCGCGCCACACCTTTTCATCGCTTGAGCGACCGCCTCGCAGGGAGAGAAGAAAGGCTGTGAAGAAGAGGATGACCCCCCCGATGATGACCCAGCGGGCCAGGATGGGATTGGCCGCCCGGAACAGAAAGGCCGCTGCCACCAGGAGCACGGAGACGAGCATGACCTGGCCCAGGGAGATGCGGGAGAGACGCACCAGCGCCCCCTGCAAGAGCCCGGAAGCGGCATGCCCCAGCCGCCGCCGGCTACGGGTCAGTGGGCTCTCCTCCGGCACGAACTCGTCCAGCTTCCGGAGGATCTCCTCGACCTCACGCTCCAGGTTGTCGGCCACGCCGGTCCTCCGTCAGAGGGGGAAACGAGGGAGAGTACAACCTCATTGTACACGCCGATGGCAAGGGGGGTCTATACGCCGGAGAGCCTGCCCTCAGGGTCCAGCGTGCCCCAGCGTCCCCCTCCCGGGCTCTCTAGGGTGAGGATGTCTCCTTCTTCGACGTGCAGGTGGACCTTCAGGGTAGCTCTGCCCACGCGGCTCCCGCGCGCTGGTGAGTCGTGCGGCCCGACCGGCCGGGGGCGCCGCCCGCCGCCTCCGGTCCGCGATGACCGTGACGGTGGTGGGGGCAAGGAACTCCCACTCCCGAACCAGCCCGGCGCCGCCGCCCACGGTCTCGTAGAAGGCGAAGGCGCCGCGCCAAAATGGGTCGTGTCCGCCGATTGAGACGTTGTTCATGGTGCCGACACGGCTCGCGGCGGCCGGGCGTTGACGAGGCTGCCCTCGGGCAGAAGGAAGCTGGCGGGACGGAAGCAGCCCTCGTTGGCGGGCACGTGCTTGTCGTGCTAGAGCGGACGTTTCTGACGGACTGCACCGGTCTCTAGAATCCCCAGGGGCTGGACACGAGCCATCGGTAGGGGCGGCCGTGG
>DAOULP010000025.1:0-14810 GCA_034420175.1 Dehalococcoidia bacterium
GCCACGTCAGCCGGTGACGTGGCCCTTTTTCGTTCCGCCGACGGGGCAGTGCCCCGCTTTCACTGTGACAGTGCCAGAGGAGGTGGAAGGTGCGTGAGCTTCAGCAGACCGATCCGGAGATATACTCTCTGATCCGCGAGGAGGAGAAATACCAGGCCGAAACCGTGCGCCTGATCCCGTCCGAGAACTACGCTTCGGCGGCTGTCATGCAGGCGACGGGTTCCGTGCTGGCCAACAAGTACTCGGAGGGCTACCCGGGGAAGCGCTACTACGAGGGCCAGCGCAACATCGACCGGCTAGAGGAGCTAGTGAAGGAACGGGCGTGCGCTCTGTTTCACATGGACCACGCCAACGTGCAGCCCTACTCGGGCTCGCCGGCCAACATGGCCGTCTACTACGCTCTCTTGGAGCCGGGCGAGACGATCATGGGGCTCAGTCTTCCCCACGGCGGGCACCTCACGCATGGTTGGGAAGTGAGTTTCTCCGCTCGCTTCTACCGCTCCGTCCAGTACGTCGTGGATCCCAAGACGCATCTCATCGACTACGACGCCGTGCGAGAGCTGGCGCGACGCGAGAGGCCTCGCATCATCGTCGCCGGGGCCACCGCCTACCCCCGGGAGTTCGACTTCCAGGCCTTTGGCGAGATTGCCCGCGAGGTGGACGCCTACTTCTTGGCTGACATCTCCCACATCGCTGGCCTGGTGGTGGCGGGGGCGCATCCCGACCCCGTCCCCCACGCCGACGTCGTCATGACTACCACGCACAAGACGCTCCGGGGGCCGCGTGGTGCCATGATCCTCTGCCGCGCTGACCTGGCCGAGAGGATCGACAAGGCCGTCTTCCCGGCTCTGCAGGGTGGACCTCACAATCACACCACTGCGGCCATGGGTGTGGCGCTGGCGGAGGCGGCTACGTCGGCGTTTCGCGAGTACGCGCACCAGATAGTCGACAACGCCAAGGTGCTGGCTGCGGAGCTCCGGGAACGGGGATTCTCCCTCGTCTCCGGCGGTACCGACAACCATCTCATCCTCGTGAATCTCACGAACAAGGAGGTCATCGCCAAGAAGGCGGCCAAGGCACTGGACCGGGCGGGCATCGTCACCAACTACAACACCATTCCCTATGACCCGCGCCGGCCCTTCAGCCCCAGCGGCCTGCGAATCGGCACGCCGGCCGTGACCTCTCGCGGCATGGGCGAAGCGGAGATGAGACAGGTTGCCGCCTGGATGGAGGAGGCCGTCTCGCACGTGGGAGACGAGGCGGCGCTGGAGCGCATCAGCGGTGAGGTGAGCGAGCTATGTCGGGGCTTCCCGGCGCCCGGCATCCGCGTCGAGTAGTGGCGCCGCGGGGCTGGGAGGCATCCGCCCTGGGGCGCCCCGGCCCGTCGTCCGATGGCGTTTCAATTGACTTGACTTTGCGCTCCCTCTATAATGAGCGTCGCCGAGAAGCGAGAGCCAGCCCGGCCCCCGCGAGCGGGGTACATAGCCGGGCATGTCTTCTTTCGTCCGTTAGGGCGTGCATACTGGGGGTGGTTGTTTGCGCGACTATGAGCTAGTGGTCATCCTGAGCCCGGAGCTGGCGGAAGAGGATGTTCCTGCTGCGATTGACAGGCTGAGCCGGCTGATCGCAGACCGTGGTGGCGAAGTAAGGGATGTGAATCGCTGGGGCCGCAGGAAGCTGGCCTATCCCATTAAGACGCATATGGAGGGGAGCTACCTGGTCACCCAGGTGAGGCTGGATCCCAGCCGGACCTCGGAGGTAGAGGCAGGGCTAGGGATCTCAGAGGAGGTGCTGCGTCATCTCCTGGTACGCGTGGGTGACTAGGACTGGTCGGCTGCTGCGCTCGTTGGAAGGAGCGTGAGGAGATGCCGGGCCTGAACAAGGTGATGCTTATCGGCAACGTGGGCACGGATCCGGAGATGCGCTACACGGCCAACGGCAACGCCGTGACCACCTTTCGTATCGCCTGCAGCCGCAACTACACTACGCCCGACGGCGAGCGCAAAGAAGAAACCGAGTGGTTCAACGTCGTCACTTGGAGCAAGCTGGCCGAGACCTGCAGTCAGTTCCTCCAGAAGGGCCGTCGGGCCTACGTGGAGGGACGCCTGCAGACCCGTAGCTGGGAGAGCGGCGACGGCCAGAGGCGCTTCCGGACCGAAGTCGTGGCCAACACCGTGCTGTTTCTTGATCGGGCGCAGGCGGCGCCTATGCCGGAGGAGGGTGCCCCCGCGGCCGCCGGCGGCGACCAGGTGGACCCCGACGATCTGCCCTTCGAGTGAGCAACCTTCCCGAGGAGAAGTGTATGCATGAATGAGTCGAGCGAGAAGCCTGAGGCTGCCGAGAGCCCGCTCCCCGAGCCTTCAGAGTCGGTCGCGGAGAAGCCCGACAGTCCGGCTGAGGGGCAGATTGCCCCTGCCGCAGAAGTGCCGCCCGAGCCGGTGGGGGAAGCCCAGCCGGGGCCAGTCACGGATGAGGAGCCGACAGCCACTGGCGAGCCTCCCGCCGTCACAGACGAGCCTCGTCCCGCAGCCGAGGTGCCAGCGCCCTCCGGTCAGCCTGCTACTGCCCCGGCCGCCAGGCCCGAAAGGAAGAGGCGCGGTCGTTTCGCGCCGAGGCGCAAGGTCTGCGCCTTCTGCGTCGATCACGTGGACGAGATCGACTACAAGGACCCTGCCAAGATCCGTCGGTACCTGTCGGACCGGGGGAAGATAGACCCTCGCCGCAAGACGGGCACCTGCGCCAAGCATCAGCGTCGCCTTTCCATCGCCCTGAAGCGGGCCCGGCACCTGGCTCTTCTCCCCTATACCGGAGAGCACGCCCGGCTCTCTGGAGTCTTCACGCCCCGCAGTTGATCGTTCGGCCGGGGGCGGCGAGAATGATCGGGATTCCCGTCCCCTCATCGTGTCCTGACCTCGGCACGGGATGGCCCGACGGCCTCGTCCGAGGGCTCGATGGAGTGAGTCGTGCGCAAGAGAAAGCGCGTCCCCCCTGTTGTTCGCCCCAGCCCCCGGAGACCATCGACCCGCTGGGATGAGGAGCGGCGTACTCAGCGCCTGGTCTTTGGCCTCGGCGGCTTGGTGGTGATCGTCGTCGCCGCTATCGCCGCCTTTGGCTACTACCAGACCGAGATCCGTCCCAAAGGAGAGACCGTCGTTCAAGTGGGGGATCGCTCCTTCAGCCTCCAGTACTTGGAGCGACGTGTCCGGTATGACATCCGCGAGGGCAACACCACGTACGCCGCGAACCTGGCCCAGGCGGCACAGCTTCTCGTGGACGAGATCGGACGTGAGGAGCTGATGCGACAGGGGGCGCCCGAGAAGGGGGTCGACCTAAGCGATGGCGTGATCGATGCCGAGATCGCGAGTCGCGAAGGAGTGCCCACCAACGCCGACCGCAACACCTTCGCCGAGGCGTATCGGAAGGCGGTCCGCTCGAGTGGTCTCTCCACGCAGGGCTACCGAGATGTCATCGCCGCCGATCTGGCCGGAGAGGCCGTACAGACGAAATTCGAGGAGGGGGCCGCCGAGACGGCGGAGCAGGTTCGCTTCCGGGCGATCGTCCTCGCCACCGAGGAGGATGCCCAGGCGGCATTGGACCGGATTCACAACGGGGAGGACTTCGCCGTCGTGGCTCAGGAGGTCTCGCTGGACACCGCCTCGGCCGGACAGGGAGGCGAGCACGACTGGATCATCCAGGGGGTGACGGACCCAGCCCTGGACGAGGCCCTCTTCTCTCTGGAGGTCGGTCAGCTCAGCGAGGTCATTACTGGTCAGAATGCGTTCTTCATCGTCGAGGTGCTGGAGAAGGCGGCCGACCGTGAGACGACCGACGCCCAGCGCTCATCCCTCGCGAGCCAGGCCAAGGAGGAATGGCTCGCAGACCTCGGGGAGCGTTTGGGCGTGACCATCTCGCTCGACGCTGACAAGCAGGGTAGCATCATAGAGGCCGTACAAAGCGAGGCCGGGAGCGAGCAGTAGCATGGTTGGGCGCAAGTCTGAGGTAGGGGTCGGGCTCATGGGTCTGGGCGTCGTGGGCAGCGGCGTGGCCCGCGCTCTCTTGGAGCGGGGCGACGCCTATGGACGCCAGTTGGGGTGCCCGCTGCGCCTGGTGCGCATCCTGGAGCGGGAACCGGACAGAGAGAGGCCGGTGCGCGTCGACCCCGTCCTGTTCACCCAAGATGTCCGCGACATCGTCGACAACGACAGTGTGCACATTGTCATTGAGGTGCTTGGCGGTGAGAACCCCGCTTTCGAGTACCAGCGGCGCGCCCTTGAGGTGGGTAAGTACGTCGTCACCGCCAACAAGGAGGTCATCGCCAAGCACGGGGTGGAGCTGCGCGCCGTGGCCCGCGAGAGCGGCGTTGACCTTCTCTACGAGGCCAGCGTGGGCGGTGGAATCCCCATTATCGCCCCCTTGAATCGCGACCTGCTGGCCGATGAGATCACTGCCGTCAGCGCCATCATCAACGGCACCACCAACTACATCCTCTCCAGCATGAGCCGCGAAGGGAGCGACTTCGAGCCGGCGCTGCGCCGTGCCCAGGAGCTCGGCTACGCGGAGGCGGACCCCGCCAACGATATCGAGGGGACGGATGCAGCCTACAAGCTGGCCATCCTGGCCAGCCTGGCCTTCCATACAGACATCCGTCCCGAGGACGTCTACAGGGAGGGCATCACTCGTCTCACCGCCCGCGATTTCCGCTACGCTCGCGAGCTGGGCTGTGCCATCAAGCTGCTGGCCCTGGCCCGCAAGCACGACTCCCAGCTTCAGGTGCGCGTCCATCCTGTCCTCTTGCATGAGGATGAACTCCTGGCCAAAGTCGACGGCGTCCTCAACGCCGTCCAGGTGGAGGGCGACTTGGTCGGGCGGGTCCTGTTCCAGGGGCAGGGTGCGGGCTCGCTGCCGACATCCAGCGCCATCGTCGCCGACGTTCTAGATGCGGCCCGGAGCGTCCTGAGTGGGCCGCGTGAGAGACTGTCGCCGCCCTCACAAGAGACAGCCTCGCTGCGACCGATGAGTGAGTTGCGTACTCGCTACTACGTGCGTATGGTGGTGTCCGACAGCCCTGGTGTCTTCGGCAGGATCGCCGGTGTCCTGGGCGACCATCAGATAAGCATCGCATCCGTCATCCAGAAGGAGGCGGATGAGAGAGCGCAGACCGCCGAGATCGTCATAATGACGCATGAGGCCCAGGAGGAAGCGGTGCAGCAAGCCCTTCAGGAAGTGGAGCGGCTGCCGGTGGTGGTGGAGATAGGCAACTTCCTGCGTGTGGAGGGGTAGGGGAGGTCACGGATGCCTCGACGCAAGGAAGACCCATCCCAGAGCGTTGACACTGTGGCCTGGCTCCAGGACCAGCTTCACCTTCTCAAGGCCCAGTTGGGCAAGGTCCAGCATCAGATGGACCAGACCCAGGCCTTGGCCATGGATGTCTCCGAGAAGCTGCGCCAGCAGGAGGGTGCCGTCGCCGGCCTCGCCAATCAGGGGGGCATGATCGCTCCTCTCCAGGAGGAAGTGCGCCAGGTGAAGGATCTGCTGGCCCGGCTGCAGGAGCAGCAGGCGCATGTCCGTACCCAGTTGGAGGACATGACCCGCCAGCGCACGACCGAAGCCGAGCGTGACAGGGTGGAAGGGGCGGACGAGCGTCGCCGGCTGCAGGACTTGGAGCGGCAGGTCGAGGAATGGCTGAATCGCCAGAGCGGCGTTGAGGACGCTGCCCGCCACTACAGAGAGGGCATTAGTCAGGTCAACCTTCGGGCCGAGAACATCGATCAGCGGTTGGAGGCCCTGGAAGGGCGCGCCTCCCGCAACCTCGAGGCCACGAACCGTATCGATCAGGAGATCTCGCGCATCGATGCTGCCATCCAAGGCCTCGAGTCAGAGGACGTTCTCCAGGCGGAGAGGGCACGGGTGGCCCTCGAGGCTTCGCGCCGTGTGGAGGCGGTCCTGGAGGCGGAGAGACGAGATCTCCAGCTCCTTGCTCACCTGGCAGAGCGGGTGGAGCTACTGAGGGTGGAGCGACAGCGTCTCGACGACCGTCTGGCGCAGGCCGAGGAGGACATCAACGACCTACGAGGCGCCCTGGCCCGCCAGGAACAGGTCGCTGGCCTCCTGGACGGACGCACCCAAGGGTACCTGGCTCGATTGGAGGCCCTGCGGGAGGAGATCCTGCGCCATCGCCAGGAGTTCGTGGAGCATCTTCTCAAGCTCAGCAGCGGTCAGGAGAGGCTGAAGCGGCGGCAGATAGAAGACCTGGAGCGCGAGATCAAGGAGCTGAAGCAGCATGCTATCGGCCTCACAGAGGAGTGAGATCGGCCGGGACAGCCCCAAGCCGGGTGTCCTCCGTCGCTATGGCCGGCACCTGCCGCTGACGGAAGCTACGACGCTCCTGAACCTGGGCGAGGGCGATACGCCGCTGGTGCGCTCCCGCCATCTCGAGGCCGAGGTCGGCTGCGAGTCCCTCCACTTCAAACTGGAGTCCTGCAACCCCACCGGCTCTTTCAAGGACCGGGGCATGGTAGTGGCGGTGGCCAAGGCCCTGGAGGATGGCATGCGCGCCGTCATGTGCGCCTCCACAGGCAACACCAGCGCCTCGGCGGCAGCGTATGCCGCTCACTGCGGGCTGGACGCCTACGTGGTGGTCCCCCACGGGCGAATCGCCCTGGGGAAGCTGGCTCAGGCCGTCGCTCATGGCGCCCGGATCATCGCCGTCGAGGGCAACTTTGACCAAGCCTTGACTCTCGCCCGTGCCATCACTGATGAGCACCCCATCGCCCTGGTGAACTCGGTCAACCCGTTCCGCATCGAGGGCCAGAAGACCGCCGCGTTCGAGATCGTAGATGTCCTCGGCGACGCGCCCGACTATCTCTTCATCCCCGTGGGCAACGCTGGCAACATCACGGCCTATTGGAGAGGATTCGTGGAGTACCATCGCCTGGGGCAGGCCAGCAAGCTCCCTCACATGATGGGATTCCAAGCGGAGGGTGCAGCCCCAATTGTCTCCGGCAAGATCGTGGAGGACCCTCAGACCGTGGCCTCCGCCATCCGAATCGGCAACCCGGCTAGCTGGAAGGGGGCCGAAGCCGCGCGCGACGCATCCGGTGGCGTCATCGAGGCCGTCAGCGACGAGGAGATCCTCGATGCCTACCGCCGCCTGGCCCGAGAGGAAGGCGTCTTTGGCGAACCGGCCTCGGCGGCCTCCGTGGCCGGCCTCCTGAAGATGGCGGCCGGAGGGCTGGACCTGCGGGGCCGCACCGTGGTCTGCATCATCACCGGCAGCGGACTGAAGGATCCAGATACGGCCATGGCCACGCCGCCGGACCTGCATCAACTGCCCGCCGATCTGGCCGCCATCGAAGCGGCGATGGACTGGAGCTGAAGGCGGTCCGGCCGACTGCTCTGAGGTAGACGTATGCTCTCCCGCTGGTTCAGCCCGGATCGGATCGCCGTGGTGGAAGTCTCAGGGGCTCTGGGCTCCGCCGTGCGAACGACCGAGTTCGTACGCATCTTCCGCTCCCTGGAGGAGAATCATCGCGTGCGCGCCGTCGTGCTGGACATCGACTCGCCCGGCGGCTCGGCCCCTGCCTCGGACTACCTGTATCGGGCGTTGGCCCGCGTGGCCGCCTGCAAGCCGGTGGTTGCCTTCATCCGGGGCACAGGCGCCTCGGGCGCCTACCTACTGGCGTGCGCCGCCACCAGGATCGTGGCCATTCCCGGCGCTCTGGTCGGCTCCATCGGCGTCATCAGCATCCGGCCTCTTCTCCATGAGTTCCTCCACCGCCACGGCATCGGCGTCTCCGTCACCAAGAGCGGTCGCCTCAAGGATATGTGGTACCCCTTCCGAGAGCCCACCGAGGAGGAGAAGCAGAAGGAGCAGGCTCTCCTCGACGAGTTCTATGAGCACTTCGTCACAACCGTGGCTGACGCCCGCCACCTTGATGCAGACAAAGTGCGTGCCCTCGCCACCGGTGAGGTCTTCAGCGCTGCCCAAGCCAAGGAGGCCTCTCTCGTGGATGAGGTGGGCGACCTGGAGACGGCCATCGAGACCGCGATGGAGCTGGGGAAGGTGCCGAGGCGATTGGCCTACGTGCGGCCGCGGCGTGGCCTGCGCACCCTCCTGTTCCAGCGCATGGCTGGCGCTTTCGTGGAAGAGGTCGCCGCCGCCGTCGAGCAGGGGCTGCGGGGCCGCATCGACTACCGGCTCCGCTGAGAAGCCCGACTCCTCCTTGGTTGATCGTCCCCTATGTGACCTGGTCGCTTCATTCTCAGTATTCCGCCGTCGGCCTGAACCGCGGGGAAGACAGGGGTGGGCGCGCCCCGGCCGGCGGAGGCAAGGGGCGACGACACAGGAGGGAGCCTGCCCAGGGGTGCCTGTCGGAGTAGCTGCCCGCCCGCCCTTCGACAGGCTCAGGACGAGCGGTCCTCAGATTCCGCTCATGGTGAGCCCGCCTGCCCGTCCGCCAGGCGGGTCGAACCAGGAGTGGCCCCCTTGGATCAACCGCAGGTGCTACGTGTCGGCCCCCTAGCTTGTGCCGATGAGGCGCCTACTCCTCCCAGTGGCGGCCGCGCCAGTAGCGCCGGCGCGGGGGTCGACGCCCGGAGCGGAAGAGGTTGACTAGTAGTAGGCCGGCAACGAAGCCCCCGATGTGCGCCAGATAGGCCACCCCGCCGCCCCCGCCTGTGGCATAGCCGATGGAGCCCACGCCGCTCATGAGCTGAAGCATGAACCAGATGCCGATGAGGACAATGGCGGGAACGTAGGTGGAGCCCAGGAACCAGAACAAGGGGATGATAACGGCGATTCGGGCCTGTGGGAACATCACCAGATAGGCGGCCATGACCCCGGCGATGGCACCGCTCGCCCCGACCATGGGGACGAAGTCATTCATGTTGAGGGCCACTTGCGCTGCTGCCGCCGCCAGTCCGACGAGGAGATAGAACGCGAGATATCGCACGTGCCCCAGGGCGTCCTCCACGTTGTCGCCGAAGACCCACAGGAAGAGCATGTTGCCCAGGATGTGGAGCCAGCCGGCGTGCATGAACATCGCGGTAAAGGGAGTGACCAGGGTCCGGTCGCTGTCGCAGAGAGCGGCCAGGGCGCGGGGATCGACATCCGGGTTCAACCCAAGCGAGTCCGTGAGGCAGGCCGGAACGGCGCCCCAGTCCTGGAACCAGACATCCAGTTCGGAGGGGCCGAAGAAGGAGGCCTGTGTGCTCAGGGTCAGCTCGTAGAAGAAGACTAGGAAGTTGACGATGATGATGGCGATGTTGACGTAGGGGATGCTGCGGGTGGACAGCCGGTCGCCAATAGGGATCATCGGCGGGGACGCCCCAATGGCTAGCTTGCGCCGTCCTCAGGCGCTCTCAGTCGATGGTAGAACGGAGACGCCCGCCGCGGCAAGTGAGCGGGGCTCTGTGTCGGTTCCGCCGGCGGAAGGGTTCAGCGTGCGCTGACCGACGGCCGTTCCGCGGACCAGCGCTCGAGGAGATTCCCGCGGACCTGCGGCAGGGCGTAGGGACAAACGGCCATGCACACGCTGCATCCCAGGTGGTCCGCGAAGTACGGGAAGCAGCGCACGGCATCGATGTGCCAGCGAAAGGCGCCCCGCACCCAGTGCTTCTCGCTCGGGAGGGCGTCGCGGGGGCAGGACCGCTGGCAGGCCGTGCAGAGTGCGCAGAACTCGTCGATGCCGGAGCGCTGCGGCGCGTCGACCGCGAGGGGCAGGTCTGTGGTGACGGCGGCCAGGCGCACCATCGGGCCAAGATCCCGGCTCACGAGGAAGCCGCTGCGTCCCAGCTCGCCTAGGCCGGCGTCGACGGCGGCTGGCACAAACAGCATGCGCGTGCCCACGCCCATGTCGCTGACGGGATGATGGGCCGTGGCCTCCCAGCCCACCTCCCGGACGGCGTCGGCAAGGCGAATCACTGTCTCGCCCAGCTCGTAGTAAACGCGGAAGGTCTCGACTCCCGCAGCGACGCCCGGCGCCTGCCGGATCTCCTCGGGGCGCATGGCCATGGCCAGGACCAGCGCGAACCGGTCCGAGACCTCTGATCCGAGGGTCAAATGGTGCGGTCTCAGATGGGTGATGCCGACGAGGTCGGCGCCCGCCTCGCAGGCCAGCTCCTTGACGTGCCGCGACGCCTCGTCAGGCGAAGGGAACTCCCGGCGCGTGGCGGCCGGTTGTCCCTCCAGACGGCTCATCTGACCGGCGATGAGCAGGGCGTAGTCTCGGACAGGTTCCCACCGCTCCCCGTTGCCGAGCTCCGCGAGGCGGCGAGAGAGGGGGAACGGGTGTGCCTGCTCCGATACTGAGCCGGGGGCCACGGTATCTGTCATGGGGCCTCGCCGTCCATCATAGCACCCGACGGCGCGGTGAAGGAGGCGGAGGTAGCAGAGCGAAGGCGGGGCTAGAAGTCGAGGCCGGGCTGCGCCTTGATGCCCTCCTGGAACGGGTGCTTCACCTCCCGCATCTCCGTGACCAGGTCGGCGAAGTCGATCAGCTCTTGGGGGGCGTCGCGGCCCGTGATGACCACGTGCAGGCTGTCGGGTCGGCGGCGGAGCACCTCCAGCACCTCTTCCATCGGCAGCCAGCCGTACTTGAGGGGGTAGGTGAACTCGTCCAGGATGATGATGTCGTACTGACCCGAGCTCATCTTCTCCTGTGCCACCGCCCACAGCTCGCGAGCCAGGGCTTTGTCCTTCTCGATGTCCTGGGAGCGCCAGGTGTAGCCGCCGCCCAGGGGGATCACCTCTATCCCGAGGCGCTTCCCGGCCTGCTCTTCGCCATAGTTGCTGGTCTTGGTCTTGATGAAGGAGAGCATGGCCACTTTCATGCCGCGACCCCAGGCGCGGAAGAGGATTCCCAGGGCGGCGGTGGTCTTACCCTTCCCGTGGCCGGTGTAGACCACGACCAGGGGATTGCGTTTCGGCTTGGGAGCAGCGCTCATGGCGTCACCATCCCCGTCTTCAGGAGAGGACGATACGCTTGCCGTCCTCCGCCCATTCCGCGTCCACATCCTGCAGACGCCCCAGCATGTCTTCGCTCATGTGCGTGAGGACGAGTCTGTGACAACCGAGCTCTCCGCGGTGGTTCATCAGGGCCTGACAGTCGAGGTGGTACTTGATCTTCTTCTCGAAGAAGTATGCCTCGCAGATAAACAGGTCGGCGCCGTCCGCCGCCTCGATCAGGGCGTTGGTCCATTCCGTGTCGCCGGAGTAGGCGATGACCTTGTCTCCGCAAGCGACGCGTAGTGCGTACGCGGGAGCGCCGCTCGGGTGCACAACGCTGTAGGCAGTGACCACAAGCTGTCCGACTGGGGTCTCGGTCTGCGCGGGGAGTTCGGCTAGTCGAAGCGCGAACTTCTGGGTGGTGCGAGAAGAGCCAGGGAAGAGCGCCTCCATGGCCTCGGGGATCCTGGCCTCCATGCCCGGCGGCCCAGCGACGATCAGCGGCCGGGTCCGCTTGGAGATCAGTTGGGCGTCGAGGATGAAGAAGGGCAGGCCTCCAAAGTGATCGCCGTGAAAGTGTGTCAGCAGGATGATGTCGATCAGCGACGGGTCCACGCCGAACCGCCGCATGGCGATGAGGGAGGAGGCGCCGCAGTCGACGAGGAAGTGAGTGGCTCCGGACTGGACGTAGATGCATGTCTGAAACCGCCCCCCACTTCCGAAGGCGTCACCACTACCCAAGAACTGGACACTGACCTCGGTCACGCCCTGCCTTCCCCACTGCCGTCGCCTCCGAACCGTGATCCGGACGGTTGGCCCGCTGATTTGGCGTCCCCGGCGGGAGACAGGCTCGCCTCGGGCGCAAGCGGCACGATCACCGGTCGGCCGCTGGCGGGGTGACGGAGCACCGCCACCTCGGCACCGTACGTGCTGGCGATGAGTTCCGGCCGCAGCACCGAATCAGGTGCCCCCTCCGCGACGACGGCGCCCCGGTCGAGGAGCACCAGGCGGTCGCAGTAGAGGGCAGCCAGCGTCAGGTCGTGGATGGTGGCCAGGACGGCCAGGTGCCGTTCCCGGCAGAGGCGTCGCACGAGGCTCATGACGGCCGCCTGGTGGCCCACGTCCAGGTGCGAGGTAGGCTCATCAAGGAGGAGCACTGGCGCCTCCTGGGCCAGGGCGCGGGCGATCACTACCTGCTGCCGCTCGCCACCCGAGAGCTGGTGGGCGAATCGGAAGGCGAGGGCGGCGATGCCGGTCTCAGCCAGGGCCCGGCGCGCGGCCGCCAGGTCCGATGGCCCCTCGGATTGTAGCAGCCGCAGGTGGGGCGTGCGACCCATGAGCACGATCTCCAGCACGGTGAAGCCGTTGGGCAGGACCGGGCTCTGGGGGACGACGGCGACACGACGGGCCAGCGCCGGCCTCGTCAGCGCCCGGCAGTCGTCGTTCCCAAGGCGGACCTCTCCCGAGCGAACGGGTATCACACGCGTGACAGCGCGCACGAGAGTCGTCTTCCCGGATCCGTTGGGCCCGACCAAGCCGACGACCTCGCCGGCTGCCACGTCGAGGCTTACCCCTTGCAGGACGGGGGTGCCGCCGTAGTCGGCCCGCAGATCCCGTATCGCCAGCATCGCTCCTCTCAGAAGATGGCGTGCCGGTGCCGGCGCAGCAGCCAGAGGAAGAAGGGCGCCCCGCAAAGGGCCGTGATGATCCCCACCGGCATGTCCTGTGAGGGGATGACAGAGCGCGCCGCCAGGTCGGCCAGGATCAGGAAGGCAGCTCCGACCGCCATCGACATCGGCACCAGTCGCCGGTAGTCGAACCCCCAGAGGAGGCGCACACTGTGAGGCACGATCAGCCCCACGAACCCGATGAGGCCGCTCACGGAGACGGCCGCCGCCGTCGCCAGCGAGGCCGCCGCGATCACCGCCAGTTTCACCCTCTCGACAGGTACCCCTAGTTGCTGCGCCTCCTCTTCGTCCAGGTGGAGAACGTTGAGCAGTCGGGCGCTAGTCAGGACCACCGCGCCGCCGACAAGGCTATAGGGCAGGACGATACCCACTTTCTGCCAGGTGGCGGTGTTGAAGCTGCCCAGTAGCCAGGCGTGCACCGTCACCGCCTGCTCACGGTTGGCCATGATGAGGAAGTAGGTGATGGAGGTGGCCGCGGCCGAGACGGCCACTCCGGCCAGGATCAGGGTGACGCTGGGCGTCGCGCCGCCGCTGCGGGCCAGCACGTAGCAGACCGAGACGGCGAGCATCGCTCCGGCGAAGGCGGCCGGCGGCACCAGGCTCAGCGTCCCGAAGGCATACGTGACCGGCGACACGAGAACGATCGTCGCGCCGAGGCCCGCGCCGGCGGCCACCCCGATCAGGTAGGGGTCGGCCAGGGGGTTTCGGAGGACGCCCTGGTATCCGGCCCCGGCGAAGGCCAGGGTGGCGCCCGCCAGCCCGGCGAGGAGCACCCGCGGCAGGCGGATCTCCCAGACTATGTTCTCGCGGGCTTGGGACCAGTCGACGCTCCCCAGCCCGAGCAGCTTCCAGGCCAGGATGCGCGCGACGGTCGTGAAGGGAATGTCGACCGAGCCCTGGCTCACGCCCAGAAGGGCGGCGGCCACGACGGCCGCCAGCCCCAGCAGCAGGGGGCCGCGCAGCGAGCGGGCGCCCGGCAGCTCGACGCCTTCGTCTGCACTGGCGGCCATAGCGCCGGGATCAGGAGATGGCAGGGTCCGGGCTCGTCTCAAGGAAATCTCTCCGGGTACAGAAGCCGGGCCAGTTCCTCGAGGCCATCGGTCACGCGCGGCCCCGGTCGGCTGAGGATGTCCGGGTTGACGGCGTAGATGCGGTCGTTCTTGACGGCGCTGATGGCGTCCCAGCCCGGCCTCGCCTTCACCGTCTCGGCCGACTCGCCGCCGGCCACGTTGGCCAGGATGATGATCTCGGGGTCGCGCTCCAGGATCTCCTCCTGGGTGAGCTGCGGGTACTCGTCAGTGGCGCCCTCAGCGATGTTGCGGGCCCTGAGCAGCTCGTAGAAGCCGCCCACGAAGGAGTCCGGCGCCACGGTGAAGAACGTGTTGTCCAGCTCGTGGTAGATGCGGGGCCCCTCGTCGACATCGGCCAGGCCGCTGGTGACCGCCGAAATGCGGTCCCTCATCTCCTGGGCCAGGCGCTCGCCCTCCTCGGCGTGGCCGGTGACGCGGGCGAGGACCCGGACCTGCTCGATCACGCCGTCGAGGCTGTCGGGCGTCTCCAGAAAGAGCACCGTCTCACCCAGGTCATCCAGCTCGGCTACTATGCCGTCGATGTCGTGGGCGACTATGATGAGGTCCGCTTCCGCCCCGACGATGGCCTCCGGATCGGGCTGGAAGGCGTCCAGCTTGGGCGTACCCTGTGCCTCCTCCGGGTAGTCCGAGTAGTCGTCGGTGACGACGATCTGGGGCCCGGCGCCGACCGCGTACAGCACCTCCGTCGCCCCCGGTGACAGCGAGGCGATCCGTTGCGGCGCCTCGTCGATCGTCAGCTCGTGGCCGTCGCTGCGTGTGACAGTGATGGGGAACCCGGCCGCAGCGACAGGGGCCGTCGTGGGCTCAAGGGTAGGGCTGGCGGTGGACTGGCCGTCGTCGCCGCCACAGGCGGCCAGTGCCAGCACGAGGGCCGTGGTCAGAATCAGCAGAGTCCCGGCAAAGGGAAAGCGTCGCATCACATACCTCCATCGCGACAGTCGGGACGGGGGCACCAAGATACCCCCGCCCTGGGCAAGGCCGGGGGCCTCTTGGAGAAGAAAAGCCCTTGCCTGGAGCAAGGGCTGGACTAGGCCGCGAGGTGTGCCCATGCCTTTCCTCGAAGGCTAATGGCATCCTGTGGGGGCA
>DAOULP010000026.1:0-11050 GCA_034420175.1 Dehalococcoidia bacterium
CCATGTTGCCGAAATCGTCCCGGGCGGCGTCGTACCCCTCGCCCTTCTTGAGGGTCTTCACCTCTTGCACGATGACGGAGCCGTCCTTGCCGGCGTTGATGGCGATGCGCCGCGTCGGCTCCTCGAGGGCGCGCCGGAGGATGTTGACGCCGGTGCTCTCCTCGCCCTCCAGCTTCATCTTCTCCAGGACGGCCACGGCGTTCACCAGGGCAACGCCGCCGCCGGCAACGATGCCCTCCTCGACAGCAGCGCGGGTGGCCGACAGGGCGTCCTCCACACGGTGCTTCTTCTCCTTGAGCTCCACCTCGGTGGCCGCACCGACCTTGATGACAGCGACGCTGCCCGCAAGCTTGCCCAGCCGCTCCTGAAGCTTCTCGCGGTCCCAGTCGGAGGTAGTGGTCTCGATGGCATTCTTCACCTGCGTGACGCGGCCCTCGATATCCTTGGGGGCACCCTTGCCCTCAACAATGGTGGTCTCCTCCTTGGCCACCACCACGCGGCGGGCGCGGCCCAGGTCGTCCACCGTCACCGCGTCCAGCTTGCGGCCCAACTCATCGCTGATCACCGTGGCGCCGGTGAGAGCGGCGAGGTCGCCCAGGTTGTCCTTCCGGCGGTCGCCGAAACCGGGCGCCTTCACGGCCACCACGTTGATGGTGCCGCGCAGCTTGTTCACGGCCAGGGTGGCTAGGGCCTCGCCGTCGCAGTCATCGCAGATGATCACGAAGCTCTTGCTGACCTGGAGGAGCCGCTCCAGCACGGGGAGAATGTCGTTGACGGCAGAGATCTTCTTGTCAGTGAGCAGGATGTAGGGGTCCTCCAGCTCGGCCTCCATCTTGTCGGGGTTCGTCACGAAGTAGGGGCTGATGTAGCCACGGTCGAAGGCCATCCCCTCCACGTACTCGGTTTCGGTCTGGATGCCCTTCGACTCCTCGACGGTGATGACGCCGTCCTTGCCCACCTTCTCCATGACCTCGCCGATGAGCTCACCGATCTCGCTGTCATTGTTGGCAGAGATGGCAGCCACCTGAGACATCTGCTCGCGGGTGGTCACGGGCGTGGAGCCGTCCTTGAGAGCCTTGACCGCCGCCTCGCATGCCTTCTCAAGGCCCCTCTTGAGGGCCATGGGATTGGCGCCGGCGGCCACGTTCTTCAACCCCTCCTGAACGATGGCCTGCGCGAGAACGGTAGCGGTCGTGGTACCGTCGCCCGCGATGTCGTTGGTCTTCGACGCCACCTCCTTGGCGAGCTGCGCCCCGATGTTCTCGAAGGGGTCCGACAGCTCGATGTCCTTGGCAATGGTGACGCCGTCGTTGGTGATGCCGGGGGCACCGAATTTCTTGTCCAGAACCACGTTGCGGCCCTTGGGGCCGAGGGTGATCTTCACCGCATCGGCCAGGGCGTCGATTCCATCCTTCAAGGCGTGACGGGCATCCTCGTCGAAAATGAGTTGCTTGGCCATTCCTGCACCCTCTTCCTGAGAGATTAGCACTCTTTCCACCAGAGTGCTAACTCATAATGTAGCCGCCAGGCGAGAGCCGCGCAAGGGCCTCTAGGGGCATTGGGAGGCGTACAGGGCCCCACATGTTCCGCAGTCTTCCTCCTGCCCGCCTGTTCGTATCGTCCGAGCGCACCAGGATGAGCGGCGAGCAGAGCGCCCGGTCGCGAGCCCTCCATGGTCCGGGCGCCGGGACGCGCAAATGCCTTTGCCCTATCGTGGATGGCCTGCCATACTCGCTCCCACGCCGGTCAAGGAGGACGCCGATTCCGCTCTTCGCTCGCGCCTTCCTCTTGGGGCTCATGGTGGCGGCCCCACTCGGGCCCGTTGGCGCCACCGTCATCAGGACAGGCCTCCTGCGCGGCTTCCTGCCGGCGTTCGCAGTAGGTGTCGGGGCGGCCGTCGTCGATGCCGCCTACTTCCTGGGGGCGGTCGCGGGTGCGGAGAGGGCCTTTCGAACCGCCTGGCTGGGAGTGCCTCTGTGGCTGGGGGGGAGCGCCTTCCTTGTCTACCTGGGGCTCTCAGGCTTGATGGCTGCCGGCCCGGCGCGACGCGAGAACGGCACCGCCGCGCTCACGCCACGTCTGGCCTTTGGGCAGGGGCTTGTCATGACCATGGCGAACCCCATGACGATCGCGGCCTGGCTGGCGGTGGCGGGCAGCCTGGCTGTGTCGGGGGGCGAGCTACTCCGTCTCCTCGCGGCCGCGGCCTTCATCGCTGGGGGCACTCTGACCTGGTTCGCCTTCCTGGCCGGCGCAGTCGCCTGGGGCCGGCGGCTGGCGACCGATGCCGTGCTACGGTGGGCCTCCGTGATCGCCAGCCTGATCATCCTTGGCTTCGCCGTCCGCTTCCTGCTGCAGGGGCTCGAAGAGTACGTGCTCTAGGGCCCAGGCGGCCCCTGCAGAAGGGCGGGCCGCGGCCGACGGCGGAAAAGGCTCGGGAAGCTGGCCTGGTTCACCCTGAGGATAGCGGCGTACTTGCGCGCGTTGCTGAGGTGCTTCTCGTCGCCGGTGCGGCGGTAGAGGTTGAAGCTGTCCAGCATCTTGTCGGCGATGAGGTTCATGTCGAACCCCAGGATGTACCTTTCGCTCATCTCGTTGAGCGCTTCCATGTAGACCTCGAAGTACGCCCCCAGCTTCCCGAGAGTCTGGCGCTGCTCCGTGAACTCGGCCAGCTCGTGCTCGGCGGCCAGACGGTAGCACGTCTTGCCCGTCGACACGTAGTAGCGGATGTCGACGAAGCCAAGGTGCCTCGTCGGGTCAGAGGCCCGGCGCCGCCAGCGACGGCGAGACGGGCGGCGACTCAGGCCGCGCGGGAAGACACCGGTGACGAAGAGAGCGTTGTCGGCGAACCGGCGATAGGCCTCGAACATGTTCTGAAACCGCGTCTGGCGCCGCGACTCCTCAAGCAGGTCGGACAGGTACAAGAGGGAAGGCTGGCCCCCGTGAAGGACGGGGAACACCTCACGCTTGTACAGGTACCGGGTCAGCATCTGCCCCAGGTAGTCGAGCACGTCGGCGTCGGTGCTGCGACGGCCGACGTACAGCACCTTGACGACGAAGAGGTCGAAGAGACTGCGGAGGGCCACGTTTTTGATCTCGCCAATATCGTCGTAGAAGACGCTGATCACCTCGTCGACGGCGCGTGCGAAGGTGCCGTCGGCGACGTTCTTGCCGTCGTGCTCGCGGATGACCCGCTTGACCTCTCGAACCCTGTCCTCCAGTGTCTCCATCGTCCTCGCGCTCCGCCGGAAGTCGTGCGTCTCACATATTCTAGCGCGCCCGCCAGGGCTCACGCAGTGAGGGGCTACAGGCTCACTCGCTGGTTCACACCTGACACATCCCACATGCCCCCACAAGACGAAGTGACTCTCACTGTCCTTCGCCTTACACTCAGAACTGTCCGTCATCGCTGCCCCACGATGACCGAACGCTCTGGGAGGTACAGAGGAGGCAACAATGGGCACCTGGAAGGACGTAGTGAAAGCCGATCCCCTGCCGTGGCTGCTCGAACCTGACCCGGTTCAGCCCGCCGTGCGCTACTTCGCCTTGCGGGATCTGATGGGCCGCGGCGAAAACGAGGACGAGGTTCGGGAGGCCCGAGCCGCCATCATGAGGAACGGCCCCGTTCCCGCGATCCTGGCCGCGCAGGAGCCCGAGGGCTACTGGGTCAAGCCGGGGCACGGCTATGGTCCCAAGTATCGCGGCACCGTCTGGCAACTCATCTTCCTGGCCCAACTCGGGGCAGACCCGGCGGAGCCCCGCGTTCGGGTCGGCTGTGAGTATGTCCTGTCTCACTCCTTAGCCGGCCAGGGAGGCTTCTCGGTGACGGGCGCGCCGTCGGGGTTCATCCATTGCCTGGCTGGCAACCTCGGTGCCGCGCTACTAGCTCTGGGTTGGCTCGATGACGAGCGCGTCCAGGCAGCGCTGGAATGGCAGGCCGCCACAATCACGGGGCAGGGAGTCGCCGGCCCCGAGAGCAGCGACACGTCCAGGCGCTACTACAAGTCGGGCACGTCCGGCCCCCTCTTCGCCTGCGTCGCCAACGCAGGCCTGCCCTGCGCCTGGGGAGCGGTCAAGGCGATGCTGGCCCTCGGCAAGGTGCCGGCCAATCGTCGCACGGCGACGGTGCAGGCGGCGATCGAGCGGGGCGCCGAGTTTCTGCTCGGCCACGATCCGGCAGTGGCGGACTACCCATTTGGCTCCGGCAGTCGGCCCAGCTCGAGCTGGTTCAAGTTCGGCTATCCCGTCGCCTACGTCACCGACGTGCTCCAGAACCTCGAGGCGCTGGCGGCGCTTGGGCACGCCCGCGACCCGCGCCTCGCCCGCGCGATTGAGCTGCTACTCAGCAAGCAGGGAAACGATGGGCGCTGGAAGCTGGAGTACACCTACAACGGCAAGACGTGGGTTGACATTGAAAGGAAGGGTGCGCCCAGCAAGTGGGTGACCCTTCGCGCTCTCCGCGTACTGAAGGCCGCATGCGGCGAGTGAGCGCCCCCCTGCACCGTCGGCGCCCGGTGTCTAGGGCAGAGGCGGCAGGCCTGCCGATGCCGCCTCCATACGGCCCAAGATCGACTCGGCCTCCGAAGGCTCCGCCCAGCGCGGCTGGTGCATATCGTGGATGTGGACAGGCAGGAAGCGGACACTGACCAGGCGGCGGCCGTGAAACACCGCCTCCAGCACGGCGCCCTGCTGCGTCTCCAGCGACCAGTCCTGGTCGAAGACGAAGTTCCCCAGGGCGTAGGCCACGAAGCCTCCCTCCGGGAACTCCACCGCCTGCACCGCGTGCGGGTGGTTGCCGACGACCAGCGTGGCGCCGGCGCCGACGGCCTCGCGGGCCAGCCGTCGCTGCCGCTCCGTGGGGATGGGCGTGTACTCCACGCCCCAGTGATTGAGGACGACAACCACGTCGGCGTCTTGGCGGGCACGGGCCACGTCCTCGCCCAGCGTACCGAACTCGAGGGGCGCCGTGCCGGGCCTGCCGTCGCCCGCGCCGTAGGCTGAGGCCGCAACCTCGTCGTAGCCCAGGAAGGCGAAGCGAACGCCGTTCACGGTCAGCACTCGCCCCGACCGCGCCTCGACCAGATTCCGACCGCCGCCGACGGCGGCGATGCCCGCCGTCTCCAGGTTGGTGAGCGTGTCCAGCAGGGCCCGGTCGCCACAGGCGCTGGCCCCACAGTCCTTCGCGTGGTTTGAGGCTACGGTCAGCACGTCGAAGCCGGCGAACGTCAGCCCCTCGATGCTGCGCGCCGGCGCCAGCAAGCTGAAGGTTCGCATGCAGCCGATGGGCTCGCCGGCGTCGGAGAGGGAGGCGTCGAGGCTGCCCACCGTAATGTTGGCCGCCCGCAGGAGATCAGCGGTCGCCAGGAAGGCGTGACGGAAGTCGCCGTAGGCCAGGTGCCGGGCGTAGACGCAGCGGGCGGGGATAATGTCTCCCGTCACGATCAGACGGATCGGGCGTGGCACGGCCCGCGTGCGGAAATGGAAGCGCAGGGCATCGGTCAGAAGCTGTGCTTCCGCAACCGGCGATGGCGTCGCATCCTGGATCGACCCTCGGTCAATTGCGAACCAGACGCGGTTGACGAGAGGGTACGCCTCGATGGGGCCGATGCCCCGCACCAGGTCGATTCCATCAAGGGCCACGCTGCGCATGTGGTAGTCGACCGCCTCGAGCGGCAGCAGACCCAGGGCGCTCTGGTCGCGGGCGAGGGCCGCCGCGATCTCCGCCTGGGGCGCCCACCGCACTACTCCCCCGGTGTCCGACGGCACCGGCTCGCCGAGGGCCCCTTCCAGCTCCTCGCGCAGGTTTGACGGGAGATACAGAGCCGTGGCGCCGGCCGGAGCGGAGCCGCTCGCCAGGGCGGCCTTCAGATCGGCCCAAGCCAGGTCTTCGAGGCCGCTCCAGAAGGGCGCGACCGGCACCCAGTACCGATAGGCCACCGCCGTCGTCAGTTCCCCCTCGGACGCGGTCTCTCCACCGACCGCGAGGGCCGACGCCCGCGGGGAGATCGTCAGGTGCGGACGGGCGTCGAGCTCGACCGACACCGTGGCCACGCCCAGCAGCCAGGCGTAAGCCTGCGCGAGAGTCTTCGTTCCAGGGGGCACGCCCGGCTCCACCGCCAGGCGCAGGGGCTCGGCGCCGGGCGTCGTGAGAGGACTGAGCACTGGCCGGGCGCAGGCGAGCGTCGCCAGACCAGCGAAGAGAGCAAGGGCTACGCCGACGCGGCAGGGCGACGTCGTGGCACGCCTCCGTGGAGGGGCTGCCGGTGCGGTCGCGGTGCGGCGAACCGGAGGCTGGGTCGTTGCTGTCTGCCTCATCACCACAAGATCATAGTGCAACGGCCGGAATAGCGCCCGGCCTAACGTATCCCGGGTGGATTGACCCGCCCTTGGCACTGCCAGCGGCGTATAATGCTCCGGAGGTCGGACTCCGTGGCCGGTTCCGACCGGCTCAGTCAAGCAGGGCGCATGGACCCAAGGGACAGGGTTGCCGTCATCACCGGAGGCGCCTCCGGCATTGGCCTAGCGTCGGCGAAGCTGCTGGCAGCGCGAGGCGCGAAGCTGGTCATCGCCGACATCCAAGGCGATGCGGGGGAGGCGGCCGTTCGGGCGATCGCGGCGGAGGGCGGCGAGGCGCGCTCCTTCCGCGCCGACGTCACGAAGCCCGAGGACCTGCAGGGCATGCTCGTTTTCGCCGTCGCTGAGTTCGGGCGGGTGGACATCCTGGTCAACAACGCGGGCATCGCCGGGGGCGGAGAGGACATGCTTGCGCCGGGCTCTCACGTCTGGCAAGAGACGCTGGCCATCGACCTTGAGGCCATGATCCGCGGAACGGTGCTCGGAGTACAGCATCTGCGGCGACAGGGCGGCGGCGGAGTGATTGTCAACGTGGCCTCGATGGGCGGACTGGTGCCGATGCCAGGCAGTCCGGTCTATGCCGCCAGCAAGGCCGGCGTCATTCACTTCAGTCGCTCGCTCGCCCACCTGGGAGAGGAGGGCATCCGCGTCAACGTCATCTGCCCGACCTTCACCGATACGCCGCTCATCCGCGCAGGGGGCGATGAGCTGGTTGAGCAGATGAGGCGGGAGGTCGGCGGCATGCTCACGCCGGAGCAGGTGGCCGAGGGCGTGCTCGAGCTGATCCAAGACGACTCGCGGGCCGGAGCCGTGATGCGGGTCACGGTCGCCCGGGGCATCGACTACGCGTTTGAACCCAGGCGACCGGTGTAGTCCGGCCAGCACCGGAACCCCTCGCAAGCTGGGTAAGCAGCGGAGGGGCGTGCTGCCGCCAATCTGCAAAATCGATCTCGACCCGGCCTCCATCAATGCCCAAAATACGCGGCGTTCGCCCTATAATGGGCGCGGTTCGGCCGACCCCGGGCTGCCCCCGGAAGGTGTCCGCCACAGCGGCAGCGGGGAAGCGCCGGGGCCGCCTGATAGGCATGTTCGCAGGAGTCACGGGCAGTAGAGCCCCTCGCACCTCGGAGAGACAGAGCAGCACTGAGGGCTGCTAGCCGGAAGACGGACCAACCAGAAAGGAGCACTCGACGTGGCCAACGGTCTAACCTGCGTCAAGACAGAGGTGGGCAAGATTGAAATGAGGGAGATGCCGGTGCCCAGTCCGGGGCCGGGGCAGATGGTCGTGAAGACCACCCTCGCCAGTATCTGCGGCAGCGATCTCCACTTCGTCGACGAGTTCCCGATGTTTCCGGGCCTGGACGCCATGCCCATGGGCCATGAGGCGGTCGGCACGGTCCACGCGGTGGGAGACGGCGTCACGCGGTTCAAGCCCGGCGACCGCGTCGTTGTTCCCTGCCTCTACGCCTGCGGCACCTGCAAGCAGTGCTTACTCGGCGACCACAGCGCTTGCACCGGTGCCGGCCCCCTCACCCTCATGTTCGGCTGCCAGGGGGAGTACTTCGTCGTGCCCTTCGCCGACGTGGGCCCAGCCAAGATACCGGATGACCTCACCGACGAGCAGGTTCTCTTCGCCGGAGACATCATGTCCACGTCGTTCGGCGCCATCGAACGAGCGGATCTGAAGCTGGGCGACAGCGTGGCTGTAGTGGGACAGGGGCCGGTGGGTCTCTGCGCGACGGCAGGAGCCCGCGCCCTGGGTGCCGGCTTGGTCATCGGCGTGGAGCCGGTTGCCGAGCGGCAGCAGATGGCCCGCCGGCTGGGGGCCAACGTCACCCTGGATCCCACCAAGGTGGACGCCGTGGCCGAGATCAAGAACCTCACCGGTGGCCTGGGCGTTGACATCGCGGTGGAAGCCATCGGCCTCCAGGAGACCTTCGAGACCTGCCTCGGCGCAGCGCGTCGCGGCGGCACCATCTCCAGCGTCGGCGTCTACGGCAGCATCGACCGGCTGAGCATGGCAACGATGGACATGAACTTCTTCCATCGCCGGATCATCATGACCTACTGCCCGGTCGGAAACGACCGCCTGACCCGGCTAATGGACGTGATCCGCCACGCAAATGTGGACCTGACGCCTCTGTGGACTCACTCGTACAAGATAAGCGAGACACCCAAAGCCTACGACCTCTTCCGCTCTCGGACCGAGGGCGTTCTCAAGATCGCCCTTCGTCCCTAGCCACGGCGCGTGTCACGCCGCGACAGCAGCAGGAGAGGGCCGTTCACCCGTCGAACGGCCCTCTCGTTTGTGCTATCCACAGGGAGGCTGCCTGCGACCCCCCTTGGCGCGGAGTCTACACGTTTGGCGGCGCGACCAGCAGCACAGGGAGCCTGGAGTTGCGCAGGACTTCCTCGGCTACGCTCCCCAGCATAAGACGCTTGAGACCACGGTTTGCTCGTGTGGTCATCGCGATGACATCGCACCGCCAGTGCAGGGCGGCCCGAAGGATCTCCCGGGACGGTACTCCTCGGCGGATCTCCGTCTCGACCTCAAGTCCCTTTTCCCGAAGCTCCTCCGCTACGAGATCGAGGTACTCCCGCAGCACGAGTTCATCGCCTTCGCTCTGCTGCTTCCCAATGGACCCCTTCTCGCCAAGCGCGATGCGAAGGGGCTCCTCTGTGTCGACGAGAACCGCCAGGAGAAGGACCTGGCTGTGAGAGGGCGAAGCCAGATCAGCGGTGTACGACGTCACCGTCGCCGAACGGCTGGTCCCATCGAGCGGCACAAGTATGCGGGTGAACGGCATGTCAGTCACTCCTCCCTCGCAGGAATGGACGGGGCCCGGCTCAGCAACTCTCCGAACGGCGGAGGACGGGATTCCACCATCTACACTTCTATGGTCGGTCACTTGGCCGGAATCTGCATCGAGAAACGCCCGGAGGCGCAAGCCCCGCCACCGCGCACGGCCCCCCGGCCGCGATTCACGCGACCCTGTCCGCGGCAGCGGGGCCCTCATCTCGACGTGCGGGTGTACAATGCACTCGGCCCGCGACGGTATCCGGTCAGGAGGTATGCCAACGATGAGACGGCCTGCTCTGACGACCTTGGCAGTGGTACCCGCTCTCATGGCCGGTGCCCTGCTACTGGCGGCCTGCGGGGGTGATGGCGATGACGAGAAGCAAGCGACGGCGACACTGACGACCACCGCTGTCGCGCAAGCAGACCCCGACGAAGCGGTACAGCGCTTCAACGAGGCCGTGGAGCTGATGAGCGAGGGCCGGTGGGAAGAAGCCATCACCGAACTCGACACTGCTATCGAGCTGAACCCAGCCTTGGCCCCGGCCTATCTCGCCCGTGGGGTCGCCTATCTTGAGGTGGGCGACCTAGACCAGGCGATCGCCGACCACAGCCGGGCGATTGACCTGGACCCCAGCAACCCTGACAACTACCTCAACCGTGGCTTCGCCTACGACACGCTGGGGGAGTACGAGCAGGCCATCGCCGACTACGACAAAGCCATCGAGCTCGATCCCAGCAATGCCCTGGCCTACAACAACCGAGGCTGGGCCTACGCCCAGATGGGGGACTTCGAGCAGGGCGTCGCCGACGCTGACAAAGCGATCGAACTGGACCCCTCGGACGGCCGCGCCTACGACACACGCGGCTTTGCCTATCGCAGGCTTGGGGAGCTTGACCAAGCCATCGCCGACTACAGCACGGCAATCGAGCTGGACCCCGACCACGTGAGCGCCTACCAGAACCGGGGCCTCACGTACGTCGACCTGGGTGACATCGAGCAGGCGCTCGCCGATCTCGAGCAGGCCCTGTCGCTGACCAGCGACCCCGAGCTCGTCAACCAGCTTGAGGCCGCCATCCAGGACCTAAGGGACTAGTAGGTCACGGCCCGCGCCGCCTCGACCCACAGCCGCCAATGCTGAGTCAGACGCGGCACCCAGCGGTCCGCCGCCGACACCGAGGCCACATCAACCTGCCCACAGACCCAACGTTGCGTTGTCGTTGACAACCGCAAGCCCGCGACGTACTCTGCCCTCACGTGGCCGCTCGGCCCACGTTCCCGATGCTTGGGCCTTGGGGGAGGTGACTTGATGTGTGAGTTCTGTACTCAACACGGCGAAGGCGAGAAGTGGTATCTCCAAGCGAAGAACTACAGCGCAGAATTGCTCAACGAAGAGCGCAAACGCTTCATGCAGGACTTCTTCGAGGGGTTTGCCGAGAACCCTGTCGGTCCGTTCATCGCGGCGGACAAGCTCAGGTCGTCCGACCCCGCCGGATACAAAGCCATGCTGCCCTCCATCGTGCAGGAGCAGAAGAAGAACCACTGGGGGCAGGTCGTCCCGATCGAGGAGATCGACCAGATCCTCGACATGAGCCTCTCCGTCGTCAGACTGCCCTGCGTCTGCCGTAGCACCCTCCGCGGTTACCGCGATGCCCGATTCTGCTTCGGCGTTACCAGCTCCAAGTCCAGCGCGGCCTTCACGTCTTTCGTAGACCACCCAGACTACTCATCGGACCTGGAAGAGCTGACCACCGAGGAGGCGAAGAAGGCCATCCAGAAGCTCGACCGCAACGGTCTCGTCCACACCGTGTGGACCTTCGTGACTCCTCTGATCGGGGGGATCTGCAACTGCACCGTCAACGAGTGCATGGCCTTGAAGCACCGAACACAGCTTGATCTCC